>JAWVYQ010000071.1:0-17521 GCA_033722615.1 Promineifilaceae bacterium (SeqCode) | reverse complement strand
GCCATCATCGACGATGCCGAGCAACGGGGCGACCTCAAGCCGGGCGGCACCATTGTCGAAGCAACGTCCGGCAATACCGGCGTCGGGCTGGCCATCGCCGCCGCCGCCCGCGGCTACCGCTGCATCTTCGTCATGCCCGACAAAATGTCGCAGGAAAAGATCCAGCTTCTGCGCGCCTTTGGCGCCCGCGTCGTCGTTACGCCCACGGCCGTCGAGCCCGACGATCCCCGCAGTTACTACAACGTCGCCCGCAGGCTCGTCGAAGAAACCCCCAACGCCATCCTCGCCGACCAGTACGAGAACCCCGTCAACCCCCAGGCCCACTACCAGACGACGGGTCCCGAAATTTGGGAACAGACGGCGGGTAAAATAACCCACTTCGTGGCCGGCGTGGGCACCGGCGGCACCATCACCGGTGTAGCCCGTTTCCTCAAGGAGAAAAACAGCGACGTCACCATCATCGGCGTCGATCCCGTTGGATCCATTCTCTTCGACCTCCACCGCACCGGAGAAGTCACCAGGGCTGAGAGCTACAAGGTCGAGGGCATCGGCGAGGATTTCTTACCCGGCACCACCGACCTCAGCGTCATCGACGAGATGGTTCAGGTCACCGACGCCGACAGTTTCCTCACAACCCGCCGTCTCGTGCGTGAAGAGGGCATCTTCTGCGGCGGTTCGTCCGGCTCCGCCGTCTGGGGCGCCCTTAACTACGCTCGCGAACACGATCTCGGCGCCGACGCCGTCGTCGTCATCATCATTCCCGACTCCGGGTCGCGTTACCTGAGTAAAGTGTTCGACGACGATTGGATGCGCGAGAACGGTTTCCTGGAGCGCGCGTGGATCGACTTCCAGGCCGCCGACGTCGAAGCCGCCAAGACCGACGGCGAACTGATTACCGCTCACCCAGACGACCGGCTCACCGACGTCGTCGCCCGTCTCAAAGGACATGGCATTTCCCAGCTACCCGTCGTCGAAGAAGACGGCCGGCTCGTGGGTATCGTGCGCGAAATTGACCTGCTCAAACATATGCTGACCGCCGACCACACTCACGACCGCGATGAAACCATCGAGTCCATGATCGACCGCAACGTCGCCGTCGTCCAGGCCAACACCCCCCTGGAAACACTCATGGGCATATTCGGCAATCGGCGCGCCGTCGTCGTCACCAGCGGCGAACAGGTGCAGGGCATCCTTACGCAAATCGACCTTCTCGATTTCCTGGCGAGCCGCATCGGTTCGCCCGAGGTATGATGGTCAAAACGTCCATTGCTTGAGAAATAAAGCACAAGTATAATGGGCCAGCGCAATTTTGACAGTCAGAGGGAAAATAGATGAATCTTTTCACCATTGCCGGTATCGTTGGAGTTGCAATCATTTTTCTCGGCACGTTCCTTGCTGGAGCGTTCGTCACCCTGAGCAGGATGGTCAAAGAAAATCAGGCCGCCATCAGCCGGGAAGAAAGGTCCGTCAACCCATCGATGACATTTGGTTTTGAGATCCCCGTTGACGCCGACATCACTGAGCAATTGAAAAAGGCCCGCAAATTGGCCGCCGCCCGTGCTGCCGCCCAGGCTCGCGGCGCCAACATGCGCATCGGCCGTCTGGGCCATGAGCAGACGAAAGGAGCCAGCAAAGAGCTGGACGCCGATCCCCTCTCGGCCGTCAAGATCGCTTCCTTCCACGGCTGGCAGGGCGCCAAACAAGGGCCGCCGGCCGGCGGCGTGCCCGAGCAGGCCCAGGCCGCAGTAACTCAGCCCCAGGTTGCGCCCAGCAAAAAGCCCGAAGACCTCGTTCCCGGCGAGGACTACGAATACACTGAAATCACCGACGACATGTCTCCTGACGAAGTCCGTCAGGCACGCATCGCCAACGCCCGCGCCCGTTCGGCCGCCGTCAAGGCGCTGAAGCAACAGCAACAAGCCGCCCCTGCTGCCCAGCCCGCGCCTGCCGAGCAGGCCCAGCAGCCGGCGGCCGAGGCCAAGGCCGAAGCCGTGGAGGTTCCGTCTCATATCACGGAGCCCGACTACGTCGAGATCACCGACGACATGTCCGCCGACGAGGTGCGTAAGGCCCGCATCCAAAACGCCCGCGCCCGGTCAGCTTACATGAAGGCCCTGAAGGACGCCGGGATCGATCCCAAAGAGGCCATGGCAGCCAAAGAGCGCGGTGAACCAGTTCCAACCCCGGCCAAAGAAGAGGCGCCTGCTCCTGAAGCGGCCGAGGCCCCCGCAGAAGAAGCGGCTCCCGAACCGGAGGCCGAGACAGCGCCCGCTGCTGAAGGCGAGACTGTAGAGATTCCCGCCCACATTTCCGAGCCCGATTACGTCGAAATCACCGACGACATGTCCCCCGACGAAGTGCGCCGGGCTCGGGTTCAAAATTCCCGCGAGCGCTCCCGATACTTCAAGGAACTGAAAGAAGCCGGCATCGATCCCAAGAAAGTGGCCGACCAACAATAAACGACGCTGAGCCACCCACGACGGCTCCTGCTTTCTTCATCCCTGGAGGAGTGCGAGATCCTCAGATCCCGCCGGTCTGGACGCTTCCCTCCGCTGCGGTTCTTCCCTCAAGTCCGGCATCCTGAGGTCGTCCACGCTGATCGGTAATAGTCCATGAGGAAAGAAACACGGCAATCCTCATAGCGATACACTCGGCGAAACCCACCGCCAGACCTGTCATATTGAGTGGAGCGAAATATCCTGGCGGACGTCCATTCCGAACAAAGGCGCTCCGGCAGCGAACAACCTTCCTCCCCTTAGTTTATAAGGAAGTAACCCCCGTTTCGCCTTCCTCCGCGATCAGGTTCAATAGCTCCATCTCCATCTCCGCACTGCGCCGGCCGAGACTGGCCAACTCCACGCTCGGATCCGCCCCAGAAAGATGACGTTCCGCCTGTACCAGACAGGTCACCGCCCACTTCATGTTGCCCATGATTTCCCAATAGGTCACAGCCGACTGATCCACTTCCCGCCCCGCCTTCTCCTCGTACGCCGCCAGATACGGCCCCGCGTCGCCCACGCCGCCCAGCCGCTTCTCGTCGTTGCCGAAACGCCAGTCCCGCACCAGGGGCCAGGCGACGTCTTCCACCGGATCCCCCAGGTGGGCGAATTCCCAGTCGATCACGGCCGCCAGCCCCTCCTCGTCCACGATCAGGTTCCCCACCCGGAAATCGCCGTGCAGAACGTACAGGTCGCCCGCCGGCGGCTGATTCTGCTCCAGCCAGCGCAGGCCGGCCGATAGCCCCGGACTATGCACGCCCAGCTTCGCCAACGACCCGCGCAAATTGTCCACCGTATGTTGGGCAGGAGAGACCCCATCCACCGGCCGCGGCAAAAATGCCAGGTCGGGCATCGCCGGGTCCAGGGCGTGAATGCGCGCCAGTTCCGTCGCCATCTGCTCCGGCAACGCGTCCCGCGCCCCCGCCAGCTCCGGCCGGCGCACCACCCGCGGCCCAATCGACTCCCCCGCCACGTATTCCATCAAAAAGAACGGCGCCCCCAGCACCGCCGGATCCGTGCACAACCAGTACGGCCGCGGGCACGTCACCCCCGCTTCATATGCTGCCCGCAGCAGCTCAAACTCCTCCGCGCGGCTGATCGCTTCCGGGTTCATCGTGCTCGCCTTGTCCAGCCGCAGCGCCAGCGCCAGCCGTTCCTCGCCCACCTCGGCCGTCACCGCCCACGTCTCCCGCGACGCGCCTCCCGCCAACGGCCGCACCTCCTCCACCGTCACGTCCCGGCCGCTCTCATCGACGATAAACGCCTTCAACTTCTCCTTCAACCCCGCAATCCGTTCCTCCATGCCCCAGATAGTAATCCATCCCCCCACACCCCGCAACGCCCCATTCTCTGCTACCTACAGAGGAGCGCCCGATCCTCAGATCGCGGCGCGGCCGAATCGCGAAACCTCTCTCCTCCAAATCTTCTTACCATCGCTGGAAAGTCACCCTGCAGCCGTTACTTAACATAAAGTAAACTTACATCCTACTCCTACTACCCACCCGTCTCCCGCAACGGTATAATATCGCTACAGTGTCAGACACCCTGAGCCAATCGCGTATCGGCCTCCGCCGAACGAGGAGTGAACCATGCAATTCCACAGCCCACAACACGTCCGCACCCTTACCCAACGCGTCCTCGACTTCATCGACGACGAAGTCATCCCCGTCGAGACCGAAGCCCGTCTCGGCGACGGCCTCACTCCCGGCCAACTCCACACCCTCCGCCAGAAAGCCCGCGACGCCGGCATCTATGCCCCCCAACTGCCCGAAGAACTCGGCGGCCTCGGCCTCAACATCGAGGAATGGGTGCCCATCTTCGAAGCCGCCGGCCGTTCCCTCCTCGGCCCCCTCGCCCTCAACTGCGCCGCCCCCGACGAAGGCAACATGCACCTTCTCCACGCCCTCGGCACCGCAGAGCAGAAAGAACGCTATCTTCAGCCGCTGGCGGCTGGCGAAATCCGCTCCTGCTTCTGCATGACCGAACCACCTCCCGGCGCCGGTTCCGATCCCACCATGATCAAGACGCGGGCCGAGCGGCGCGGCGACCGTTGGGTCATCGATGGCCACAAATGGTGGTCCACTGGCGCCGACGGGGCCGGTGTCTACCTCGTCATGGCCCGCAGCAACCCCGACGTCCCACCGCGCGACGGCTGCACCATCTTCCTCGTCGACGCCGATAACCCCGGCCTGCGCGTCGAGCGCCACATCGGCGGCCTCAACCACGGCGGCCCCGGCGGCCATTGCGAGGTCCGCCTGGATGGGTGCGAAGTCCCCCACGACGCCATCCTCGGCGAAGAAGGCCGCGGCTACGCCCACGCCCAGGAGCGCCTCGGCCCCGCCCGCCTCACCCACTGCATGCGCTGGACCGGCGTCGCCCAGCGCGCCCTCGAAATCGCCGGCGACTACGTCCTACAGCGCGAAGGCTTCGGCAGCCCCCTGGCCCACCACCAATCCTTGCAATGGATGATCGCCGACTCCGAGATGGAACTCCACGCCGGCCGCCTCATGGTCCGCCACGCTGCCTGGCTTATCAACAACGGCCACAAAGCAAAGCAAGAAAGCTCCATGGCCAAAGTCTTCGTCGCCGAGACCGTCAATCGCGTCGTCGACCGCGCCGTCCAGATGTGCGGCGGCACCGGCGTCTCCGACCTTACCCCCCTGGCCGACTTCTACCGCGAGGCCCGCTCCTTCCGCATCTACGACGGCGCCTCCGAAGTCCACCGCATGGTCATCGCCCGCCGCTGGCTCAAACAACGCCGCCAGACGCAACAGTAGGTCAATTTGGCATAATTGACCGGGCAGGCGGATCCTCAGACTTGTCCTCAAGCTTGCGAAGGCTCCGCCCGGCCCTATCTTGAAATGCCACAAACCTGTGCGCTGTGGCCGAGAGGAGTCGAGCGCGGCTAGCCGCTGACTAGCGCCTGAAAGCGGGGATCGTCACGAACAAACTCCAAGTCCGGGTCCCACACCCAGTCTTCACAATGATGCGGCTGTAGACCACACCACAATTACTCGCGAACCGCGACCCACCAAGCCGGATTGATCCGGCGCCGCTTGCTAGCGCGAGCCATTTATGGCCGCGCGCTCCCCGCCACCACCCCCAACACCCACCCGGCCGCCACCATCCACCACATCACGTCCCTCGATAACTTTACATAACATAAAGACCGAATTCATTCATTGAAGCTCGCTCCCGCTTTCATATCCTTCGGATACCTTGCACCCATAGTGAAAGCAAAAACGAAATCACCACAACCGGCCGATCCCGATCCCTCCGGCGCCCAATCCCGGCCGCCCACCTCCTTTTCCAACGTTCTTCTTACGCCCAGGCTCCATACTCCCCTCGTCGCTCCCTTGCCCCTATGTTACAATTATTTGTGCGCCACCGGGCACCCGATCAGGCTCCATAGCGGAAGTATCGTCCTATGTTATTAGATTATCGCATTCTCGAACGCGAATACTTGCTGGCCATCAGCCGCGCCCTGACGTCCGAACTGGACCTCAGCGACGTCCTGCGCATCATCGTCCGCGCGGCCGTCGAACTCGTCTCCGGCCGCGCCGGCATCATCGCCCTCACCAACCCCATCGACGAAACCTTCCGCGTCGCCGCCGTCTACGGCATCCCCCCCGAGCACGTCAACCACTTCGCCCCCTTGCTCCAGGGGCTGCCCTACAGCGAAGGCGCCGAACACGAAGCCATCCCCGAGCTGACCCGGCGTATGAAAGAGTTGGCCCGCGAGGCCGACATCGGCCTCACCCAGGCCATCCGCATCCCCATGATCAGCGGCGAGACCGTCGTCGGCATGATCTACGTCTTCCAATCCGGCAACTACCGCTTCCGCAGCGACGCCTCCAACCTCCTGCGTAGCTTCGCCGACCAGGCCGCCATCGCCGTCAAGAACGCCCGCCTCTACGAACAGATCATCGCCGAAAAACAGCGGTTGGAGACCATCCTCGAACAGAGCGCCGACGGCGTCATGATCCTCGACCCCCATCTGGAGATCACCACCTTCAACCGCGCCCTCAGCCGCATGACCGGCTGGACCTCCGACGAGGCCATCGGCCGCCAGCACGACGAAGTCATCCGCTGGGAGAACCTGGAAACCGATATGGACTTGCAGGTCGCCCTGGCCAACGGCTGGCCCCTGCCCCACGCCGCCCACCTCTACGTCGAGGGCGATCTAGTGCGGCCGGACGGCACCGACGTCAGCCTGGGCATCACCTACGCCCCCCTGCTCGACAACACCGGCCGCATGACCGACATCATCGCCAACGTCCGTGACCTCACCCGCTACCGGGAAGAGCAGGAGCTCCAGAAAACGTTCATCTCCGTCGTCAGCCACGAGTTGAAGACGCCCGTCTCCATCATTAAGGGGTATGCCGGCACCCTGCGCCGCAGCGAAGCCAACTGGCCGTCCGAAGTGCTGGACGAGTACCACGCCGTCATCGAAGAAGAGGCCGACCAGCTCGCCGAACTCATCGACCGCCTGCTCGACGCCTCCCGCCTGCAATCCGGCACCTTCAAACTCGAGCTGGACGAAGTGTGGCTGCCGGAGATCGCCGAATCGGTGACGCGGAAATTCAAGAGCCAGACCGACCAACACACGCTGACCGTCGACTTCCCCGACGATTTTCCCGTCATCCGCGGCGACGAGCGGCGGTTGACCCAGGTCTTCAACAACCTCGTCAGCAACGCCATTAAGTACTCCCCCGAAGGCGGCGAAATCGAGGTCAGCGGCCGCGTGCGTCCCGACCACGTCCTCGTCTCCGTGCGCGATGAAGGCATCGGCATCCCCGAGCATCAGGAAGACCGTATTTTCGAGAAATTTTCCCGCCTGGACAACGCCCTAAGCCGCGAAACAGAGGGCACCGGGCTCGGTCTCTTTCTGACCAAAGCCATCGTCGAAGCCCACAACGGCCGCATCTGGTTCGACAGCAACCGCCGGGACGAGAGCAACGGCCAGAGCGGAGAGATGCCGGGAACGACGTTCACCTTTTGCCTGCCGAAAGAGATAGAAAGAGAGAGTGAGGATTAGGGGCCATTAGCGGCCGGCGGAAGCGTCGGCCGCCGTCTCCCAATCCTTTGAAAAGAGAGAGTTACATGCTAAACCAGATTACCTGTCCCAATTGCCAGACAACCTTCAACGCCGAAGTACACCAGGTCATCGACGTCGGGCAAAACCCGCAGCTCAAATATGAATTATTGAACGGCGCGCTAAACGTCTTCGTCTGCCCGAACTGCGGCATGTCCGGCCAGATGGCCACCCCCATCCTGTACCACGACCCCGAAAACGAGCTATTCATGGTCCACGTGCCCATGGAACTCGACCTCGGGCCCGACGAGCGCCAGCAGCTCATCGGCCGCCTTGTGCAGGAAGTGATGGACCAGACGCCGCCGGAAGAGCGGCGCGGCTACATGCTCCAGCCCCAGGAAATCATCAGCTACCAGACCTTCATGGAGAAGATCCTGGAGACCGAAGGGATCACGCCCGAAATGATCGCCCGCCAGCGCAAGCAGGCCGAGCTACTCCAGACGCTGGCCACGGCCGACAAGGACGTTGTCGATCACCTGCTCGAAGAACGCGCTGACGAAATCGACGAAGCCTTCTTCGCCATGCTGCGCAGCATGATCGAAGCCGCGCAACAACAGGGCGACGACGACCGTCTGCTGCGTCTCATCAACCTCCAGGCCCGCCTCTACCGCGAGACCGAGATCGGCCAGGAGCTGGAACAGCGCCAGGCAGCGCTGCGCAAATTCCAGCAAGAAGTGCGCAAAGAGGACGCCCTGACCCCGAAAATGCTCGTGACGCACGTCGTCGAGCACAGCGACGACCCCGGCACCGTCGACGCCCTCGTCTCCATGGGCCAGCAAGCCTTCAACTACGAGTTCTTCAGCCTGCTGACCGAAGAGATTGAACGGCGGGCCAAGCAGCAGGACAAAGAAGGCGCCAAGCAACTGACGCAGCTACGCCAGCGTCTCCTGGAGATGCGCAAGGAAATGGAAGAGCAATCACAACGCATCCTGCAGCAGGCCAATGAAACCCTACAGACCATCCTCAACGCCGACGACAAAGCGGCCGCTATTCAAGAGAACGTAGGGCGCATCGACGATACCTTCATGTACGTCCTCAACGCCCTCATCGCTCAGGCCGAACAACAGGGCCAGACGCAGCGCGTGAATCAGTTGCAAGAGGTCCAGGATCTGATCATGGAGGAGGCCGAGAAACAGGTGCCGCCCCAGATTCGTCTCATCAACCGCCTGTTGCAGGCTGAAACGGAGGCGGAACAACGAACGATATTGGAGGAGAATCAAAACATGGTCACGCCGGAGCTGGCGCAGATGCTCAACGCGTTAGCCGAAGAGGTAACGTCCGACGGTCAGGCCGGACAGGCGCAGGAGATTGCCGGTCAGATTCGTAAGTTGCAGGCGATGGTGGAAGCCAGGATGTGATCGCTGTTGCACACGGCCGCTAGTGAGGCTCATTGTCCAGGCGGAAGCCGTGACCGCGCACCGTGACCACGTATTCATAGTCGTCCATTTCCGCCAGCCGGTCGCGCAGACGGCGCACTAGAGCGTCGATGGCCTGCTCCGTGACCCCGATCCCGTCCGTTCCGGGCCATACAGTATGAACGATGGTATCGCGGTCCACGACGGCGCCGTCAGCTTCGTACAAAACCTGAAGGAGACGAAATTGCGCCAGAGAAAGTGGTGGGGACAACTCCTCGCCGTCGATGATGACGGCGCGCTGGTCGATGTCGACGACGAGATTACCCGTAGGCGTGAGTTCGTCAAAGGTGAGCGGCAGCGTCGCATCGGTGCCCACGAAGAGCAACTTGACGCAGAGGGCAATCTGGATTTCGTCCCCATCGCTGAGAGGGGCGACGCTCGTAACCTGCACGCCGTTCAGATGGGTGCCGTTCTTGCTGTTCAGGTCGTGGAGCAGATACTCGCCGTTTTCCTGCGTGATCTTCACGTGGTGCCGGGATACCTGTCGTTCCGGCAAAACGATGTGACAATCACTCCCGCGGCCGATGATAAAAGGATCGCTGTCCACGGCCCACTGTTGCCCGGCGAGTTCGCCCTCGCTGGCCACGATAACTGGCTTCTCGTTCATCGCTCGTTCACCTCGGAGAATACCGCTACAGGGTTGAGAACGTCGTCTTCGCCCGTCACGAAAGATGTTACCACCACTGCCTAACGGCACTATTTTACGACAACGTTATAAGATCACCAACATTGTCGGCCAGGGCGGCATGGGCAGCATCTACCGCGCCGAAGATCAGCGCCTGCCCGGCCGTCTCTGTGCCGTCAAAGAAGTGCAGCCCGACCCCAACGCCTCCCCTGACTTGCGCCAGCAGGCGCAGCAACAATTCCTACAAGAA
The DNA here is from genome assembly GCA_033722615.1 of Promineifilaceae bacterium (SeqCode). GTDB lineage: Bacteria > Chloroflexota > Anaerolineae > Promineifilales > Promineifilaceae > JAAYYY01. Next base: position 7,638 of record JAWVYQ010000071.1, on the reverse strand, counting down.
GCCAGCATCCTTGCCCGCCTCGATCACCCCTACCTCCCCAAAGTCTCCGACTTCTTCCACGAAGAAGGGCGCGACTATCTGGTCATGGATTACGTGCCCGGCAAAGACCTGCGCCAGATCAGCCAGGAGCGCTGGGCGGCCGGTGAGCCCCTGTCGCCTCAGCAAATCCTCGAATGGGCCGAACAGATCCTCGACGCCCTCATCTACCTGCACGAACACGATCCCCCCGTCGTCCACCGCGACATCAAGCCCGCCAACATCAAGCTGACGCCCACCGACCGCATTAAGCTGGTCGACTTCGGCCTCGTCAAATTGATGGACCACGACGACGCGCGCACCATCACCGTCGTCCAGGGCCGGGGCACCGCCCTCTACACCCCGCTGGAGCAGTACGGCGGCGATAGCGGTCACACCGACGCCCGCTCCGACATCTACGCCCTCGGCGCCACCCTTTACCACCTGCTCGCCGGGCAGGCGCCGCCCTCGGCCAAGGCCCGTTTCCTCAACCCCGGCCGCATGCGCCCCCCCCACGTCCTCAACCAGAGCGTCAGCAAGAAAGTCTCCGAGGCTGTCATGTGGGCCTTGGAGATGCACCCCGACGACCGGCCGGAGAGCCTGCGCCAATTCCAACGCGCCCTGCTCGGCGACGGCCAGCGGCCGCGACGCAAATCCCGCGACAACGCCGGCCTCCTCGAAGCCGTGCGCGCCAACCGCCTCTTGCTGCTCATTGCCCTCGCCCTCTTCCTTCTGGCCGTCCTCCTGACCGTCGCCTGATTGATCGTCACCGAAAGTCATGTCCGTCTCAACAAATGACCGGGAATTTATTTCCCTCAAAAATTTTCCTTGACAGTCTGCAGGGGCCTCGTTATATTTTGAAATGGAAGATTGTTTCCGGGAGGCGTTTCAACTCCGCTGTCGAGGAAGGATTAACAAGGAGATAGCGTAAATGGCGAGTGTAACCTACGAAAATGTATTCAAGCGCTTCGGGGATGTGGAAGTCATCACCGACATGAACGTCGAAATCTACGACAAAGAATTCGTCGTCTTCGTCGGCCCCTCGGGCTGTGGCAAGTCGACGCTTTTACGCTTGTTGGCCGGGCTGGAGGAGATCAGCGAGGGAGAGATTCTCATCGGCGACCGCGTCGTCAACGACGTCCCACCCAAGGATCGGGATATTGCCATGGTCTTCCAATCGTACGCTCTCTATCCGCATATGAGCGTGTACGACAACATGGCTTTTGGTCTGAAATTGCGCAAGACGCCGAAAGAGGAGATTGACCGGCGCGTGAAGGAAGCGGCCGAAATCCTGGGCCTGGCCCAGCTCCTGGACCGCAAGCCGAAAGCCCTCTCCGGCGGTCAGCGTCAGCGCGTGGCCGTCGGCCGGGCCATCGTCCGCGAGCCGGAGGTCTTCCTCATGGACGAGCCCCTCTCCAACCTGGACGCCAAGTTGCGCGTTTCCGCCCGCGCCGAGATTTCCAAGCTGCACAAGCGCCTGGGCACCACCTTTATTTACGTCACCCATGACCAGGTTGAGGCAATGACCATGGGCGACCGCATTCTGGTGCTCAAAGACGGCGTCCTGCAACAGATCGATTCGCCGCGGAACCTGTACGAAGAGCCGCGCAACATTTTCGTCGCCGGCTTCATCGGTAGCCCCAGCATGAACTTCTTCGACGCCACCCTCGTCGGCGAAGAAGGCCAGCTGTGGGTCGATACGGGCGATTTCCGCGTGCCCGTGCCCGAAGATCGCAGGGGACCGTACGACAGCTATGAGGGCAAGGAGATCATCTTTGGCATCCGGCCGGAGCACATCCACGCCAAAAACTTCGTGCCGAGCAACATCAACGCTGCCCCTATCACGGCGAAGGTAGATGTTGTCGAGTTGCTAGGTCACGAGCTGCACATCTATATCGATTCCGGCCAGTACAATTTCGTCGCCACGGTAGACACCCGGCTGAACCCTGAGGTTGGTCAGGAATTGCCGATGGTCGTCGACATGGACCGCATGCACCTCTTCGACAAATCCTCGGAGCTGGCCATTCGGTAGCCGTCCTGTTTAAGAGACAAAGAGCCGCTGCCGGCCGGCAGCGGCTCTTTTTTGTTTGGAATACATCCCTATGAACCTTGACGTCGACCTCGAACGCGCCGCCGCCAATCGCAAAGTCTGGGCCGCCTTCCTGCTCCTCGCCCTCGCCTGGGGCACCTCCTTCATGTTCATCAAAATCGCCGTGCAGACGGTGCAGCCCGTCACCCTCGTCACCCTGCGCCTGCTCATCGGTTGGCTGGGGCTTATGCTCGTCATGCGCTGGCGCGGCGCATCCCTCCCCCGCCGGGCCGCCGTCTGGCGTCACCTGCTCTTCGTCGGCGTCGTCAACGTCGCCATCCCCTTCGTCCTCATCGTCTGGTCAGAATCCGGCGACCAGGGGTTGGACAGCGGCGTCACCTCCGTCATCAACAGCACCGTCCCCCTCTTTAGCATCCTCATCGCCGGCCTCATCCTCCAAATGGAGACTGTCACTGGGAACAAAGTGCTTGGCCTACTCGTCGGCATTGGCGGCGTCGTCCTCCTCCTCAGCCGCGGCTTCGGCCGCGAGTGGGGCGGCCTCTTACCCTATCTGGCCGTCGTCACGGCCGCCGCCTGCTACGCCATTGGCTCCTCCTATGCACGCCGACATCTGCAAGGCATCCGCCCCGTCGTCCTCGCCACCGGCCAGCTGCTCGTGGCCGACGCTGCCGTCTTCCTCGTCGCCCTCTTGGTCGATGATTTCGGTGCCCAGAGCTTCCCGCCCGCCACCATCCTCGCCCTCCTGTGGTTGGGGCTAATGGGATCCTGCCTGGCTTACATCCTCTACTTCTACGTCCTGCAAGAGTGGGGGGCCACCCGCACCACCCTCGTCACCTACCTCATCCCCGTCGTCGGCGTCACGGCCGGCGTCCTCTTCTTGGGCGAAGCCCTGGACTGGCGCCTCCTCGCCGGCGGCGCCCTCATCCTCGGCGGCATCGGCGCCGTCAACCTCCGCCCCTAGCCATCCGCGCCAGCCGCCATCTTCACCTTGGGGGAGAAGCAGCGTTCGAGGGCGAATTGCCGGCCGGCGCGTAACTCTCTCTCGCCCCCTCTGGGGGAGAGTTAGAGAGGGGGAACGCGTGCACCGTGACCCCGCCGCCACTTTCCGCTACACTTACCCTATGCCAGTAGCCAACTACCAACCCGGTGAATCCTTCCCCGTCCACTTCGTCTGGGAACTACCCGATGGCGATTACGTCCGCGCCATCTTCGAAACCGAAGTAGAAGAACTCGATTTCCGCCTCGACCGCTACCTGCTGCGGCTGCGCGAACTCAAGGCCGGCCGTCAGGAATCCCCGACCGGCGAGGCGCGCCCCAAAGAAGAACTCGCCCGCAACTACTGGGCCATGGTCGGCGCCCTCGTCGGCAAACGCGTGCACCTCGCCTTCGAGGTCGACGACGGCCGGCCCATTAAGCTGCGACTAGACACCCTCACCCAGGAGCACCGCTTCTTCACCCGCCTGGACCACCTCGAAGAAGAGTAGGTCTCCGTCCGAAAATCACGCCCCCACAAACAGGCGGCGCCACAGATTTGTCTCGATGAGGCCCTCCGGATCACATCGCGCCTTGAGCGCACAAAACGCATCCACCGTTTCCTGCCCCAGAAAACGCCTTACCACCTCCGGCCGCAGCGTGCTGTCCTTGGCGAAGTAGAACCGCCCTCCCGCGCCCAGCACCACCTCATCCATCTCCCGCGCAAGTTGCCGCACCCGCGCCCGGTTCCCCTCCGTAATCTTGAAATCCATGGCCAGCGAATAACCGTTGAGGCCGTGCGTCATCAGGAAGGGATCCGGCCGGTGCCGCTTCAACACCGACAGGTAATTGGGAATGCCGTGCGTCTGCCCCATGCGCAACAGGCGCTTCATCGTCTCCGGCGCCCGCTCGGCCGGGATAAACGCCTGGTACTGGATAATGCCCCCCGGCCCATACGCCTTCTTAAAGGGGATGGCGTCCAGGAGGAAGTGGAAATGGGCGTGTGGTTGCCGATGCCGGACGCCCTCCGTCCCCTCCATCACGCGCGAACTCATATATTTTGCCCAGCACACGGCTCGCCAGCCGAGGTTGTTGTAAAACGGTCGCATGAAGATCGGGAGCCACATCTTGGGGAAGAGGCCCATCACCGTCTCCGGGATCTGCTGCTCGCTCAGCCGAATCGTCTCGTGCGCGTTGGCGTCCTCCCCCTCCGCCAGGTACGTGGCCCGATGGATCTGCCCCCGACCCAGCGATTCGCCACTTCCGAAGGCGTCGATCCACCCCACGAGGTAATCTGAATCGTCCAGATGGCGCTCGAAGTAGGCCATCATGTGCGCCAGGTTCGGGCTCGCCAACGCGTCCACTTCCAGCAGCCCCGAATAGATGCGTTTCATGCGCAGCGTCAGCGACGTGAAAGCGCCCAACATCCCAAAACCGCCGATGGCCGCGTAAAAAACGTCGGCGTTCTCCTCCCGGCTGCACGTGATGATCTCCCCGGACGGTAGCATCAGGTCGAACGCGATGATATGGTCGCCGATCGGCCCCATCTTCCACGCGTTCTTGCCGTGGACGTTCATCGCCGCCCCGCCGCCGATTGTAATCTTCATCGTGCCCGTAACCACCGGCGGCCACCAGCCGTCTTCCAGCACGTACTGCCACAACTGGGCCAGGGTCACGCCCGGCTCGACGCAGATCTGGCCCGAGACCGGATCCCACGCCAGGATGCGGTTCATGCGGCGGAAATCGACCAGAACGTTCTCATTATTCAGGGCTGCATCGCCGTAACTGTTGCCGCCTCCCCGAAAACCGACCGTCAGGCCGCTGCGCCGGGCCACGGCGAACACCTCGCGCAGCGCCTCGACCGTGCTCGGCCGGTAAACGTAGCTCGCGCTACCGCTGGCCCCGCCCCACGCCATGACCGGTTCCAGACGCCCGGCCGGCGGCTGCCACCTGGTGCCGCTCTCCTCTGCCTGTCGCCGCCCGTTTTGTCCCCCGACGGCTTTGAATACGTTGTTAATCACCTGTGACATACTTTTCTGCCTTATAAGTTTAGACGGCGGAAGATAAAGGACGGGATCATCTGGATCACCAGGCTCACCCAGCGCCAGCGGCCGGGAACGTAAGCCACCTGTTTCTTCTGCTCAACTGCTTCCACGATCTGGCTCGCCGCTTCTTCCGGCGAGATCACCCAGAATGTCTTATCTGCGTTTTCCAGCAATCGCGTGTTCACAAAACCCGGCTTAATCGTCGTCACCGTCACCCCGTGCCGGGACAGCCGGTTGCGCAACGACTCCAGGTAAATGTTCAGCCCCCCCTTGCTCGTATGATAGGCGGGAAACGCCGCCCGGCCGCGGTCCCCCGAAATAGAAGAGATCCCCACGATCTGTCCCCCTCCCGTTCGTTTAAACCGCTTCGCCGCGTTGTTCAGCCAGGCGATGGCCCCCAGCAGATTGACGCCCACCATCGCCGCGTCTTTCTCGAAATTGTACTCGTCAGGCGCCACCGGCGGCTGGATCCCGGCCACGTAGACGATCAGATCCAGCCCGCCGATCTCCTCCACAATCCTCTGGAACAGCTCGGGAATCTCGTCAAAATTCGTGACGTCGTGCGCGTAAGGGAAGGCCCGGCGCTCGCCGGCCGCCGCGTTTGCTCCTTCACAAACCGCTTCCAGTTGGTCGGTGCTGCGGGCCACGGCCGCCACCGTCGCTCCTCGCTGCGCCAGCGCCTGCACCAGCGCCGCCCCGATGCCCGATGAAGCGCCGACGACGATCGCTTTCTCTCTGGGATTTAACGGCCGCTCCGGGCCGACTGCTCGCCTGGTCATAGATGAAACCTCATTTTATTCTGCGCTGGTGCCCCGTCGCTGCCTTGGTAGCTGCCGGCCGGTCACTTGAGGTAGATGGGATTGCTGTAGATCCACCCCCGCTCCGCGCCCTCGTACTGAATCGTGCACTCCGCGCGGTAAGCGCCCGGCTCGACGGGCGTGTGCGTAACGTTCTCTTCATTCTTCACTTCGGCCACGACCTCGCCGTGGTGGATAAGGCGGATGTTGGCCCGCGCCGGGGCCAGCGCCTGTAGCGTCGCCCCCGCGTCCAGCTTGATCTCGTCCCCGATGATCCCCTTGTTCACGCCCTTTCCGCTGAAACGGAACCCCTTCGTCGGGTGCGGCATGTCGTATCCCACCCAGCTGTTTCCCTTGCCGATAGCGTTCAGGATCAAGGCCTTGTCGTGCTCTACGTCCCCGTTCAACTCGTCTCGCACCAAAACGTGCGTATTGACGGCGCGGAAGAGAAATTCATACGGAAAGATCGTTCGCTGCACCGGTCCCATGCTCATCGGCCACCCGTGGGCGTCGCTATTGCCCACGGCCGTCACCCGCTGCCCCGTCGCCAGTAACTCGTCCCACTTCTCCAGGACCTCCGGCTCCGGCCCGCTAATATACCGTTCCGGGTGAAAGGCCATGCGCGCCGCGCTCAGTTTAGCCAGCAGCCCGTTCTGAAACGGCAACTGCTCCAGCCGCCGGCTGACCTCATTCTTAAAGCTCGACATGTAATTCCAGATCTCCAGACCCGTGTAGCCCTCCACTTCCCAGTTACGCCAGCCCAGATCGCCCCCGTCAGGGAAAATCGGCAACGCTCGCTCATAGGGGTGGGCAAGGAAGCCGCAGCCGCCGGCCTTCTGGGTCGCGTTGATCAGCCGTTGGGGGTCCTCCGCGTATGGCGACATCTCCTTCTCCGCTCCGTAGACCAGGAAGTGGTTGGCCTGCGGCCGGCGGCGCACGTCGTGCACCTCTTCGCCCGTCATCAGCAACACGCGCCCTTCCTCAAACTCGTAATACCCTTCCACACCGTGCACCCAGACGTTGTGGTCCGTGACGATAATAAAATCCAGCCCGGCTCGCGCCGCGTCGCGGGCCACCTCTTCGTGCCACTTCTCCCCATCGGAGTAGGGGGTGTGGATGTGCATGTTGCCGATAAGTTCAATCATGATCAATCTCTATGCCGCACGTTCATTCAATCAAGTGTATAATCGTGCAGAGTCGATTATAATGCAACCGGCCGAAATGAGAAGTTTATCCTAAATCCGTCGCTCGCCATGTCTCGTGCCCTGTCTTGCTTACTGTTTACCTTTGCTCTGATGGTCGCCTTCCTGGCCGTTGCCTGTGACCAGAACGATCCCGCAGAAAGCGATCCGGCCGCGCAACCGCCGGCCGCCCCTGTCACGCCCTCCCCGCCGCCCGCCGCCGGCCGGGCCGAGAAAAACGCGCCCGTTGTCGCCGACGCCACGGCCACACGGCCGCCGGTCCCCACCCTCGATCCACAACAAGACGCCTGGACCATTTTCGTCTACCTTACCGCCGGTGGCGACGGCGTCGAGGCGGCCACACAGGACCTCAACGAAATGGAAGCCGCCGGTCGGGCCGAGGGCGTCAACGTCCTGGTGCAGGCCGCCGGCATTCGCGGCGAGGAGGGCGACCAGCCCGCTGGCGAAGAACCGGCCGGTTCGCCGGGGTCCGGCGTCCGCCGCTACCGGATAGAGGCCGACGACGATCCTAACCGCTTCGCCTCACCGGCCGTCGACGATCTGGGCGAGATCGCGAT
>JAWVYQ010000070.1:0-17855 GCA_033722615.1 Promineifilaceae bacterium (SeqCode) | reverse complement strand
CCAACGCCGGCCAGATGGGAGCCAACTGGTTGGAAAAGATGTTGCGTCGTGCCTCGTTGACCATATTCCCCCAGTCCGGGTCCGGTGGTGGGAGACCAATGCCCAGGAAGCCGAGGGTGCCGATGGCGAAGATGGCGTAGCCCACTCTGAGCATAGCGTCTACGAGCAGGGGACCCCGGGCGTTGGGGAGAATTTCCCGGAACATGATGAACCAGACACTCTCCCCTCGCGTTTCGGCCGCGCGGATGTAGTCCCGCGTCTTGATGTCGAGGGCGAGGCTCCGCGCCAGCCGTCCTACGCCTGGCGCGCCGGTAATGGTGATGGCCAGGATCATTACGATGTCCCCTTGTCCCAGGGCGGCGATGACGACCAGGTAGAGAACGATGCGCGGGAAGGCGATCAGCGCGTCCAAAACTTGCATGATAATCTGATCCCACCATCCGCTGCGGTAGCCGGCGTTGAGGCCCAGGACGGAACCCAGCGCCAGCGATCCGAAGACGCCCCAAAGGGCAACGCCGCCGGGGATGGAAACACTGGGTATTTCGACGCCGAAAAGGCTCATATCCGGAAGGCGTGTTTTAAGCAGGATTACCTGCGTCCCCTCCATCAGCCGGGAAAGGATGTCACGGCCGAGGTGATCCGTGCCCAGCAAGTTTGTGGCGTTCGGTGCCAGATTTTGCTGGAAGAGCGATTCATTGGGTGGGTACGGCGTCCAGACCAGAGAAATGATGCCCAGCGCAAACCAGAAGACGACAACGGCCAGGCCAATGGTCCCGATTCTGGATTCGAAGACGAGCGACAGGCTTTTCCACCAGCGCCGCAGACGGGGAAATCGAGCTTCTTCTTTATCTACAGCCGGTGCTGCTGTTGCCATGAGTAACTTCTCCTATTTCCTATTGCTGTATGCGGTGCCTCTTGCACGTCCGTTACGATGAGAGAGCAAGACGGTGCAAAGACACCGACCGTTCTCTTATGCATAGCGAACGCGCGGGTTGAGGAAGGTGTACGCCACGTCGCCGATGAGGCGGGTGCCGATGGCGATGACGACGGTGATCATTGCCGCCGCTTCCACCGCGTTAAAGTCGCCGAAGATGGCCGCGTCGTAGATATATTTGCCGAGACCGGGATAGCCAAAGATGACCTCGACGACGACGATGCCGCCGACCAGATAATTGACGTGCAACATGATGATGGTGATGGGCGCCATGAGCGCGTTGCGCACGGCGTGGCGCAAAATGACGCGACGGATCGGCATCCCCTTGATGATGGCCGTGCGGATGTACGATGAATCCATCACTTCGACCATGCTGGCCCGCGTCATGCGGGCGACGTAGCCTAATTCGACGGCCGTCAAGGTGAGGATCGGCAGTACGAGAAGCGTCGGATCGCGAAAGATTGCATCCGGACTGTCAAAGAGGGCGACGGCCGGTAACCATTGGAGCGTGACGCCGAAGATGAGAATGAGGAAGACGCCGGTGACGAACTCTGGCGTTGCCGTCAGAATCAGGCTCGTAACGGAAATGAACCGGTCTATCGGGCGGCCCTCGTTGACGCCGGCAATGATGCCGAACAGCAGGGCCAGCGGCATGATGAAGACGAAGGCCAGGCCGGCCAGAACGGCCGTGTTGCGCAGCCGGGGCAGCAAGGTGACGGAGACCGGTCGCCCATATTGTAGCGAGAGTCCGGGATCGCCGCGGAGGATGCCCTTTTTAAGGGGAATGTAATCCTGCGGACCGTCCCCTTCCCGGCGGAAGCCGGCTGTCGTGCGCCTCCATACCTCGGCGCCTTCGCCGCGCACCCACTTAACGGCGCTGTTGTTAGCGTTGACGCCCCAGAAGATTTCCTGGTCTCCTTCTTGTTCCCAGGCGCCGCTGACGATGTGGCGCGTCGTCGAGCCGTCGGGCTGGCGCTTTAGGGCCAGCAGTTGGCCGTCTTGCATGGTCCAGCGGGTCAGTTCGCCGTTCACGTCGGCCCACCACGTGGGCTCGCCAGTACTGGGATCAGGGACCGTAACTAGCTCGTGGCCGACGCGACTTTCGGCGCGCCAGTCGCTGCCGGCCAGCCAGTCGAGGTAACGTTGCCAGGCGGGCCAGTTCAGGCCCAGTTGCGCCCGGTACGACGCACGCTGCTCAGGGGTCGATTCGATGCCCAGAATCTTGACGGTGATATCCCCGCTACCGACTTCGATGAGAAAAAAGAGGGCGATGGACACGAGAAGCATGGTAACGATGGTGGAAACGACACTACGAAAAAGGAATCGGGCCATGATTCAGTACCTCCGGCGACCGGCCGGGGCGCGTGCACCCTGCGCGCGCCCCTGACGCCGGTCCATTAACTACATGCTTCTTCTACTACGCGTCTTCTTTCCACACGTCGTAGAGGAGGTCATAGGCGGTGGGATGGGCTTTCACGTTCTTGAACTCGTTGCGCGTGATGTTCCAGACGTTCTTCCAGTAGCTGTTACCGATGGGGCCGCGTTCTTGCATGATGTCTTCGAGGTCGCACATGATCTGTGTGCGCTCTTCCACGTCCAGCGTCGCTTCCGCATCGCGCAGCAATTCGGTGAACTCCTCGTCGTACCAGCGCGTCTCGTTCCAGGCGCCGATACCCTCTTCGATGTAGGCCAGCGGTAGTACCATCGTGGCCAGCGGCCGGTGCGTCCAGGAGGTGATCCCGAGGTCGACCTCTGTCCAGCGGTCCCAGTAGCCGGCCGGTTCGGTGATGTCCAGGGTCATGTCGAAGCCGACCTCTTGGGCCGTTTGCTGCAGGGCCTGCGCCAAAGCCGGTTCCTGCTGGTCGTTCTTGGTCGCGAGCGTGACCTCTAGCGGAAGCTCGATACCCATTTCATCTGCGTACTCTTGCAGCAAGGCGCGGGCGCCTTCAGGATCGTACTCGGGGATCGGCTTCTCGCAATATTCGGGGTGGACGGGCGCCATGTGGGCGTCGATGGAGAGATCGCCCTCGCCGAAGTAAGACAGCTGCAAGTTCTGTGCGCGATCCTGGGCCATCTTCAACGCCGTCCGCACGCGATTGTCATCCCACGGTTCCAGATCGACGCGCATGCGCAGGATGAGGGCCTGAGCCGTGCTCACTGGGCGCACCGTCAGGAAGTCGACGTCTTTCAACGCCTGGAAGTCGGTCGGACGCGGATCGTAGAGGGCGTCTACCTGTCCGGACTGGAGCGCGGCGACGCCGGCGTCCTTGTCCGTCGAGATGTAGATCAACTCGTCCAGGTAGGGAAGCGGCTGACCGTCGACGCCGGTCTGCCAGTAATCTTCGCGGCGTCTGAAGACGGCGCGCTCGCCGTCGGCGTACTCTTCGAGCAGGAAGGCGCCGGTTCCAACAGGCTGCTGGATGATGTCGCCTTCGAAGTTCCGGTGCAGGATGATGGCCGGATAGTGGAACAGGTGCTCCGGTACGGCGATGTTCGGCGTTTGCAGATGGAGGCGGATATGATAATCGTCAACGATTTCCACGTCCTGCGGGCCGCTCAGGTAAGAGAGCAACCCGAGCATTGAGGAACCGACGTCGGGGTTCAGCCATTCGCCAAACGTGAACTTGACGTCCTCCGTAGTCAACTCGTCGCCGTTGTTGAACAAGATGCCCTCGCGCAGGTAGAGGTCCCACGTCGAAACGTCATCGCTGGCTTCCCACCGGTCCAGCAGGTAGGGCCGCGTGATGTTGTCCGGGCCGGTCTCGGTCAGATACTCGCCGATCTGGCGCACGATGTTGGCCCCTTCAACCCAGGAGAGGCGGGCCGGGTGGTCCAGAAGCTGCAATCTCATGGAGCTTCGCCACGTGCCGCCCCGTACGACCTCTTCGGCCGAGGTATCTGCTTCTGTCTCGTCTGCTTCGTCGGGGATGGCTTCTTCGACTTCTTCGACAGCCGTCGCCGTCGCTTCCGTGGCGCCCGGCTGGTTGCCTCCGGCACCACAGGCGGCGGCCAGCGTCGCTACGCCGGCCGACATGCCGAGCAGCGTCGAGACCCGAAGAAACTGGCGGCGGGAGATCCGTCCCTGTTGCATCTGATCAAATGCTTCGGGGATATACGGATGGACCTTCGCCATATCCTTTTTTGTCACTTGATTCTTACGCATAATACTTGTTCTCCTCCGATTTGTTGTTACAGATAACGTCTGGGTTCCAAACGGCGTCCCTTAATACCAGACATCGTTGCAGGCGGCTCGAAACGGCAACCGCTCGAACCTGGAATTGCGATAGACCTCACCTCCTCTCATAGCTGATAGCCATTTTGCTGAAAGCCATTCTCTCAACCGGCGCCGGGGTGCGTTGAAATGGCGGTGGGGAGCCGTACGTTTGCTCTTCAATTGTTGTGTCGGGTTATGTGATGCGCTAAAAGTTGTGGCCGTGGCTACCCTCTAACGCCCGGTAGCACGGCCACCCAATCGGTGTTGTTTGCGAAACGAGTTATCTGTAGGTGGAAGGATAAAACTTTTGCAGCTTAGACAATCAGGCCCCTGCGCGCCGCTGTTTCGTCAACTGCGTAACCATCATCCGGAAATATAGACAGTCGAGAAATCGTTCCATCTGCTGTAAATTGAGCGTTAGCTCTCTGGCGCCTCCAATAGTAAGGAAGGCCGGAGATCATTTTCGGCCAGATTGTTAAATTGTTGACTAGAAAAAGATCGACCTGACTGGATGTGATGCTTGAGAGAGACCACGATGAAAAATGCCCCATCATAATAACACGACCTCACCCTCCTGCCAAGCGGAAGCGCGTCCAATTTGCGGCAATTAACAATGCTTAATAACTCCCTCGATTTTGCCAAATGACGTCACCCTGCCTGACACTTTTGCCGGCCGTTTGCCGCTCCCGGCCGCGTGCCAAAGGCGAATGGTGGCTACCGTGCTGGATTGTTTCGTAAAGCTGCAAAAGAAGCGGACGGTGGTATGATTAAAGTGACAATTTGATCTTTTGGAGAGGCCTTTCTCTATGTTGACCGTACGCGAAGCGCTCGAACTGCCAGTTTTTTCATCCTCCAGATTGGTCGCCGGCCGGGCGGGATTGGAAAATGAAATCCAATGGGTGCACATCGTCGATATTCCCGAGGCGCACTTTGAATGGCGTCGCCGCGGCGTGCTCCTGCTGACGGCCGGTTACGGCCTCCGCGACAACGTCGAGAGCCAGGAAGCGCTGGTGCCCACGCTGGTCAGCCAGGGATTCGCCGGCATGGTGCTCTCCATCGGTTACTACTTCGAGGAAACGCCGGACGTCATTCGCGAAGCGGCCGACCGGCTTGATTTCCCCGTCATCGAAGCGCCTTCCGACCTCCTCTTCATCGAGGTGACGGAAGCCGTGCTGGAGCGGATCGTCAACCGCCAGTACGCGCTGCTCCAGCAATCGACGCGTATCTATTCCCAATTGACAGACCTTGTCTTGCAGGGGGCAGGGCTGAATGAGCTGGCAGCGACGCTGGCCGACCTGCTGGGGCGGTCCGTGACGATTGAAGATCCGAATTTCCGGGTGCTGGCCACGGCCGAACGAGGGGAGACGGATGAGGCGCGGCGCCAGAGCGTGGCCAATGGGCGCACCCCGCCGCCCATCGCCCAACACCTGCTGGACGCCGGCGTGTACGCCCAGCTTCTGGAGCGGGGAGGGCCGGTGCGCGTGCCGCCCATCCCCAATCTCGGAATGAGTATGGAGCGCTTCGTGGCCCCCGTCATGGTCGGCCGGGAGATTCACGGATATATCTGGATCATTTCCGGCGGCCGGCCGCTGGCCGAACTCGACGAGCTGGCCATCCGCCACGGCGCAACGGTCGCCGCGCTCATTCTCTTCAAAGAGATGGCCGTGCGCGAGGCGGAAGAGAGCTTACGCGGTGATTTTTTCGAGCTGTTGCTGCGGGGCAGCGACGAGATGGCCGACTTTGCGGAACAGGCGCGGCGCCTCCGTTTTCGCCCGGGAAGGCCGCATCAGGTCCTCCTGGTCGACGGGTCCAGCCACGCGGGGGAAGATAGCCGCGGGCTCTACGATCACGTCGAGAAGTGGCTGCACGACGAGCGGCTGGACCCTCTCGTCGTTCGCCGCGAGCGCCATCTTGTGCTGGTCATAGAAAGTGGGGGGGCGGAGGAGGGTAAACGGCTGGCGAGCAAGCTGGTGGACGAGCTGAGCCATCCGGCGCAGCGGCTATTGGTGGGGGTCGGAGCGACGTGCGGACCGAGCGAAGGGGTGACCGGGGCCGTTGGCCGCAGCTATGAGGAAGCGTGGGAGGCCGTGCGCATCGGCCGGGCGATGGGGCGCAAGGAGGGCGTCGTCGCCTTCCGCGACCTGGGCTTGCTGCACTGGCTCTACCATCTATCGCCGGACAAGCGGGCGGGCAACGTTTACGTTAAGCACGTGGAGACTTTGGCCGCTTACGACGCCGAGCGAGATATGGAGCTGCTGAAAACACTGGAGACGTACCTGGATCACGGTTGCTCCCTGGTCGAGGCGGCCGACGCCCTTTACATCCATCGCAATACGCTCCTCCACCGGCTGAAGCGCATCGAGGAGCTATGTGACGTCGACTTGCGCGATCCCATGCAGCGCCTCAACCTCCACGCGGCCGTCAAAGATTATTACCTGCGCGACGATTAGGGCCGGGATCAGGCGGCCGGCGTGCCAACCCCCTCGTCTTATGAATCGTCGACAGAGGCGCCGCTCATCCCTGGGATGAAATGGCCGGATCGCCGAGCGGTTCCATCTGAACGGTGAAGTGTCGTAGAACGGGCGCCTCCCATGTGATGCGGTAGCCCGGAATCTGGCGCCGATTTTCGTGGACGTAAAGAATTACCTCGGCCAGGTAGTCGACGTGACTTTGCGTGTAGGTGCGGCGGGGAAAGGCGAGCCGCACTAGTTCCATCGCTGCCGGCTCCTCAGAACCGTCGGGCTGGCGGCCGAACATCACCGAACCGATCTCCACCGAGCGAATCCCCCCGGCAAGATAGAGCGCGTTTGCCAGCGCCCATCCCGGATATTGCTCGGGGGGCAGGTGGTCCAGCATGGCCCGGGCGTCCAGGTAGATGGCGTGGCCGCCCGGCGGTTGCACGATGGGTACCTCGTTTTCCGTAAGGATGTCCCCCAAATACTCGACAGAGCGGATGCGATAGCGCAAATAATCGTCACGCAGCGCTTCCCGGAGGCCCACGGCGATGGCCTCCAGATCGTAGCCGGCGAGCCCGCCGTACGTGGGGAACCCTTCGCTGCGGATGAGTCTGTTCTTGCACTCTTCGGCCAGGGCGTCGTCGTCGAGGGCCAGGAAGCCGCCGATGTTGGCCAGGCCGTCCTTCTTGGCGCTCATGGTGCAGCCATCCACGTAGCTGAACATCTCGTGCGCGATTTCCAGGGGCGTTCTCTCCGCATATCCCTCTTCTCGCTGCTTGATGAACCACGCGTTCTCCGCGAAGCGGCAGGCGTCGAGAAAGAGGGGAACGCCGTGGCGCCGGCAGATCTCGCTGGCTGCGCGGATGTTGGCCATACTCGCCGGCTGGCCCCCGCCGGAGTTATTCGTGACGGTGATCATGACGAGGGGGACCTTTGCCCCGTTCTGCGCCAGCAGGTCCCGGAGGGCGTCGAGATCGATGTTGCCCTTGAAAGAGTGGATGGCCTGTGGATCGTGGGCGAGAGCGGTGGGGATATCCAGCGCCGCGGCACCCCGGTATTCGACGTTGGCCCGCGTCGTGTCGAAGTGAGTGTTGTTGGGCACGACGTCCCCTTCTTTTAGCAACGCGCCGAAGAGGATGCGCTCGGCCGCTCGCCCCTGGTGCGTCGGGATCACGTGCTTCAGGCCCGTGATCGCTTTCACGGCCTCCTCGAAGCGGTAGAAGGAGGTCGCGCCGGCGTAGGACTCGTCCCCCCGCATCATGCCCGCCCATTGGTCTGAAGACATGGCGCCGGTGCCGCTGTCCGTGAGGAGGTCGATGAGAACGTCCTCCGCCTTAACAAGGAACAGATTGTAGTGGGCGGCGGCCAGCGCCTCGCGTCGCTCCGCTTCCGTCGTCTGCCGGATCGGCTCTACGGCCTTGATACGGAAAGGCTCGATGATTGTTTTGAATTTCATGGCTCACGCCTCCTTTTCTTCGGCGGCCGGGCCGTTCTCCTCGTCTCCGTCATCCTCCTCGTCCACCGCCTCCAGGGTGATGCGGCGAAACGCTTCGGCGTACTCAAAGCCCACCTTCTCGCCGATTTTCGCCGCCCACTCTTTGATCGGTTCTTCCGGATCCCAGTCGTCGAATTGGCTTTCGTGCTGCCGCAGCGCTTCGATTTTTAGATCAATCGTTTCGCTGATATCGACGTAGTAATTGGCCTCCTCCCAGTTGGAGATATAGACGTAGTTGACCTTATGGGGCGAGAGCCCGTCGGCTTCTAGCTCCGGATAGAGAAGGGGCATCTCGGCCGCCGGAAATGTGGCGTCGATGGCCGCCGTCGCTGCCGCCCGGTGGTCAGGATGGTTGATGCGCGAATTGTTGGGAAAGTAGACGCTGGGATCGCCACAGACGACGACGTTGGGCCGGTGCTCCCGGATGAGGCGGACTAGGTCCTTGCGCAGTTCCAGCGTCGGTTGCAATAGCCCATCGTGATAGCCGAGGAAGACGCACGTCTGCACGCCGGCGACGCGGGCGGCCGCTTCCTGTTCGGCCCGCCGGATCTCGGCAATGCGCGTCGCCGTCATCCCTTTCTCGTGGGTGCCGACGTTGCCGTCTGTGATCACCACGTAGATCACGTCGCTACCCGCCTGCGTCCAGCGGGCGGCCGTGCCGGATCCGCTGAATTCGACGTCGTCAGGGTGGGCGTAGATAAACATGGCCCGTTCCGGTACGTAGAAATTGCTCATCGTAGACGATACCTCCATGAATGGCGTTCTTTTGTAGTGCCATTATACCCGCCTCCGGCAAAAAGGTGATGCCCGGCGCGGCCGTTCTCTCATTGGCGCGCGAAAAGAGCTTTGTTATGCTTGAGACGGTATAATTGGCTCTTGACAAGACAGACAAACAGATGGCGCGCCTTGTAGCGGTTTCGGACGATGGAAACCGCTCCTGGCGCGGCATGCTTGCAATGAAGGAATAGAATGAGCGATTGGTATCAACAAACAGCAGAAGAGGTAATCGCGGCGCTGGAGACAGATCCGGAAGAGGGTTTGTCTTCTTCCGAAGCCCGGCGGCGCCTGGAGGAAGTTGGCCCAAATGAGTTAGAAGAGCGGGGAATGAAGAGCCCGTGGCGCATCCTGTGGGAGCAGTTCACGGAAGTGATGGTTGTGATCTTGATTATTGCGTCCATCATTTCGCTAGGGCTGGGCGAGTATACGGACGCCATCGCCATTATGGCCATCGTCGTTTTGAACGCGGCGCTGGGTTACAGCCAGGAATACCGGGCGGAACAGGCCATCGCCGCTCTGAAGAAGATGGCGGTGCCTACCGTGCGTGTGCGCCGGGATGGGCAGATTACGGAAATTTCGGCGCGCGAGGTGGTGCCTGGGGACATCATGTTTCTCGAGGCGGGGAACAAGGTCTCGGCCGACGGCCGCCTGTTGGAGAGCGCGAATCTGAAAGTGCAGGAGGCCGCGCTCACCGGGGAGTCGGAGGCGGTAGGGAAAAAGGCGGAGATGGTCGGTGAGGAGGATCTGCCCCTCGGCGACCGCAAAAATTCCGTCTATATGGGCACGCTGGTAACCTACGGCCGGGGCACCGTCGTCGTCACTGAGACGGGCATGCGCACCGAGCTGGGCAAGATCGCCGACATGATCCAGGAGGTCGAGCGGGAGCCGACGCCGCTCCAGAAGCGGCTGGCCGATCTCGGCCGTACGTTGGCTTACGCTGCCATGGGGATCATCGCCCTCGTCGTCGTTCTCGGCCTGCTGCGCGGCGAATCCCTGCGTGAACTGGTCTTAACCGGTATCGCGATGGCCGTGGCGGCCGTCCCCGAGGGGTTGCCGGCCGTGGTCACGATTACGCTAGCCCTGGGATCGCAGCGGATGCTGAAGCGGCGGGCGCTCATTCGTAAGCTGCCGGCCGTGGAGACCCTGGGTTCGGTGACAACCATTTGCTCTGACAAGACGGGGACGCTGACCGAGAACCGGATGACGGTGACCGTGCTCGACGTGGCCGGCGAGAAGCGATCGGTAGACGCGCTGTTAGAGCGCGGTGTGCCCGTGTGGCGCAGCGATGCGGACGCGGCCACGGACCTGAAGCCAGAGGAGCGCAGCCTGGTCCTGCTCGTCAAAGTGATGGCCCTGGCCAACGACGCCGTGCTGCAACCGGCCGAAGATGAAGAAGGGCGTGAATGGCGCGCCGTGGGCGATCCCACGGAGGGTGCTCTGGTGGTCGCCGCGGCCGAATTGGGATTGCAGAAGGAAGACCTTGAGGAACGCTGGCCGCGCGTGGCGGAGGTGCCCTTTACCAGCGAGCGCAAGCGGATGACGACCGTCCACGAGACGAAAGTGCCGGAGGGCGAAACGACGGCTCCCTGGCGCGCTGCGCCATACGTTGCCTTCAGCAAAGGCGCGGTCGATTCCTTGCTGGAGATCTGTGATCAGGTCTGGGTGGGCGACAAAGCCGTGCCCCTGGACGAGGAGATGGTGCAGCGCATTACACGGGCCAACGAAGAAATGGCCCAGAATGGACAGCGCGTCTTGAGTGGGGCATTCCGGCCGTTAGACGCCCTGCCCGATGAGGAGGACGTAGAAACGCTCGAACAAGACCTCACGTTCGTGGGCCTCATTGGCATGTTGGATCCGCCGCGACCGGAGGTGCACGAAGCGGTGGCCAAATGCCGGACGGCCGGCATCCGGCCGGTGATGATCACCGGCGACCATCCGCTGACGGCGCGACAGATCGCTCGTGAACTCAAAATCGCCGAGAACGGCAGCCCCACCCTCACCGGCCCGGATTTGGCGAAGATGTCGAGCGAGGATCTGGAGAGACAGGTGGAGGACGTTCCCGTCTACGCTCGCGTTTCCCCGGAGCACAAACTGAACATCGTGACGGCCTTCCAGACCAAAGGGCAAATCGTGGCCATGACGGGCGACGGCGTCAACGACGCGCCGGCGCTGAAGAAGGCGGATATCGGCGTGGCGATGGGCATCACGGGCACGGACGTCTCTAAAGAGGCGGCCGACATGGTGCTGTTGGACGACAATTT
The DNA here is from genome assembly GCA_033722615.1 of Promineifilaceae bacterium (SeqCode). GTDB lineage: Bacteria > Chloroflexota > Anaerolineae > Promineifilales > Promineifilaceae > JAAYYY01. The sequence goes on along the minus strand of JAWVYQ010000070.1, from coordinate 6,718 downwards.
CGCGACCATCGTCTCCGCTGTGGAAGAAGGGCGCGTCATCTTCGACAACATCCGCAAGTTCATCAAATATACGCTTTCCAGCAACACGGGCGAGCTATGGGTGATGCTGGTAGCCCCCTTCCTGGGCATGCCCCTGCCTTTGCTGCCCCTACAAATCTTGTGGATCAACCTCGTGACCGATGGCCTTCCGGGGCTGGCGCTGGCGGTGGAACCGGCCGAGAAGGGCGTCATGGAGCGCGAGCCCTTCCGCCCGAAGGAAAGCATCTTTAGCCGGGGCCTCGGCTGGCAGATCATCTGGGTCGGCATCCTGATGGGGATCGTTTCCCTTCTCATGGGCTTCTGGTACTGGCGGCAAGACGCCCAGGGTCATTGGAACACGATGGTCTTCACGACGTTGACCCTGGCGCAAATGGGGAATGCCCTTGCCCTGCGTACGAACCGCGAATCCCTGTTCCAGGTGGGGTTGTTGTCCAACAAGGCAATGCTGGGGGCGGTGTCGCTGACCTTTGTCTTGCAGCTGGCCGTCATCTACGTGCCGTTCTTGCAAGATATCTTCCAGACGAGCGCTCTGTCGCTGAGGGAACTGGTCATCAGCCTGCTGGCCAGCAGCGTGATCTTTGTTGCCGTGGAGCTGGATAAGTGGCGCCGCCGCCGGCAGAATCCCCTCGCCTGACGTTGAGCAGATGACGAACGCTTTCCCGGAAACTGAAGCAGCCGCGTAATCGATAGGCCGCGTGATTCGTGTCCGGGAAAATAGAGGGGTACAGACGCTACTCGTTATCTGCTAAGCGTGTACCAGGCGCACCGGCCGGAAGAGGCTGCGGTCTATCTGTTCCATCTGTTCCGGCCCCAATTCGACCAGGGCCTGGTGCACGGCCTCCACGTCTTCGCGCAGGCGGGCCACGTCCACGCCACGGCAGACGGCCGGTAAGGGGTTCAGCCACTGGCGCACGCGCAGGAGCATCTTGACGGCGCCGCGGTAATTGCCGCGCTCGATCTGGTAATAGGCGATCCCCACCTGAAGGATGCCCCGGTAGAGGTCGCGACCTTCGCCCTCGTCTTCAACCCATGCCTCTTCCAGATAGTCGTGAGCCTCGTAAAAGTGGCCGGCGTTGAACTCCTCTATGCCCTGGCGCGCCAGATCGGCCAGCGGCTCGGCGCACGCCGAGACGAGGGCGTCGTCGTCGCGGCCCCGCGCGTACTTTTGGATCAGCTCCGGTAACGCGCTGGTAAAGCGGGAACGGGCGACGACGGCGTCGGCTCCCATGTCGCGCGCCGTCTCCATCGTCTCCACGTCGACGTGGGGGCCGTAGCAGAGGACGGGAATGCGCCGCGTCGCCGGGGACGATTTGATGGCCGCAATCCACTCACGCCAGGGGACCTTGTCGTTGCCCAGATCGAAGATGAGCAGGTCAGGCTGCCAGCTGGCCAGTTTCTCGAAGAGGACGCCTCCCTGGCCGTGGAGAAGCTCGCCCGGCCGCGGCGGCGGCCCGTTCGACTCGGCCGGCGCCAGATCGCCAGCGTCCTCGATCCACCGGGTATCGAAGCCGAGTTGCTCGGCCGCATTGGTGATGCGCACGTTGAACATCAGGTCGGCGACAAAGCCAACCAGGACAGGATTGCTGCTTTCTTCGCTCATAGGGTGATTGTAACAGACGTGGATGGGCAGGCCAGCGAGCTCCCTGGAAAGCCTTGCCCTTTGCCCTTTACTCCATTCGGCAGACGCGCCGTGTGCAAATCATTTCCGGGAAGCAATTGTTCATGGATCTAAAGCGGTTTGACCCTGGTCAACGGCTGTTCTATAATGGGCGGAGCCCCAAAGTTGGCATGGTAAGGCATCAGGTAAGTAGTCGGGATAAGTTGGGGCTTTGTCAGGAAACAACGGTGAGAGTTGTAGAACATCTTTTGAATCAATTTGTCGTTTTTCGCCGGCCGGCGGGGAGCCGGGCGTGACAGGAAAAAACACCCTTCCGGCCGGAACAAGCGTTGAGCATCCTGGGCGGGAGCAAGACGCAGAAAACGATGACCCTCCCTCAGGTCCCCGCGGCGATCTAATTCCTCTCTCCCTGCTAATCTCCTATCCGGCAGTTTGGTGGAAATGACAACTGTAATTATTACCATTGGCGTCGTCGCCATCCTCATTTTCTTTAACGGCCTGTACGTAGCCGGCGAATTTTCCACCGTCTCCTCTCGCCGCACGCGCGTCAGCCAGCTCGCGGCGCAGGGGAATCGCCTGGCGCGGCAGTTGCAGCCGATTGTGGAAAACAGCCGGCTGCTGGACCGCTACGTCGCCGCCTGCCAACTCGGGATTACCGTCTCATCCCTCACGTTGGGCGCCTTTGGCGAGCGGTACGTGGCGACAGCCCTCGTGGAGCCGCTGACCGGCGTGGTGGCATCGGCCGAATCTCTTTTGGCATCGCTTAACGTCACTGTCAACACGGCGGCCGTCGTCGCCGCCGAATCCATCGCCGCCACAGGCGTGCTCCTTCTCTTGACCACGCTTCAGGTTATTCTGGGCGAGCTGCTGCCCAAGTCCATCGGCGTCCAATATCCGGAGCAGATGGCCGTCGCCGTCGTGCTGCCCGTCAAATGGTCGATGGCCCTTTTCCGCCCCCTTATCTGGTTCTTCAACGGCAGCGGCAACCTGATCTTACGCCTGTTCGATCTGGAACAACGTGACGGCCACTCCCACGCCCATTCGCCGGCCGAGATCGAGATTCTCGTCACGGAGAGCCATGAGGGCGGTTTGCTGGATGCCGAGGAGCGCCAGATGTTGCGTAACGCGTTTCGTTTGCGCGATCTGACGGCGCGGCAGGTCATGGTCCATCGCACGCGCATCGTGGCCGCTTCCGTCGATACCAGCGTCCTCGACTTGCTCAGTCTGGCGCTGGAAGTAGGCCACACGCGCATCCCCCTCTACCAGGAAGACATTGACAACGTCATCGGCTTCGTCCACATCAAGGACCTGTTCCGCCTTTACGTGGAAGGGAAGGCGAATCTGGCCGAGATTTTGCGCGACGTCATACACGTCCCGGAGACGATGCCGGCGCTGACCGTCTGGGAAACGTTGCAGAACAAGCGGCAGTATATGGCCATCGTCTTTGACGAATATGGCGGAACGGCCGGCCTCATCACCCTGGAAGATCTGATCGAAGAAGTCTTCGGCGAAGTTCAGGACGAGTTTGACGAAGAAACGGCGCTCATGACCTTTGACCGGGAGGGACGGCGCGTTCACCTGCGCGGCGACCTGCTGGTGGCCGACGTGAACGAATACCTGGAGCTGGAACTGCCAGAGGATGAGGCGACGACGCTTAGCGGCCTCATCTTCCAGGCCCTGGGCCGGCCGCCGGAGGAGGGAGAGGAAGTCACCCTGGCCGGAACGACCATTCGCGTAGAGAAGAAGGAAGACCTCGCCGTCTCCGAAGTTTCGCTCCAGATCGGCGCGCACGAATCGGTGCCCCAGGTGGCAGAGTGGAAGGTGGCCGAGGATGAATAAGCTCCTTTTCTACGCTCTGACGCTGCCGGCCGTTGGTTTCCTTTACGGGTCGCTGCAGGCGGCCGGAGGTGGCAGCCCGTCGCTGCCGGTCGTGTTGCTGATCATCCTCCTGCTTGTGCTCCTGAACGGCCTCTTCGTCGCGGCCGAATTCGCCATCATTGGCGTGCGTCCCAGCCGCGTCGAGCAATTGAAGGACGAGGGGAATAAGCGGGCTGGCGCCGTTCTGGCCGTTCTCGATTCCAACCGGAAACAAGATCGCTACATTGCGACGGCTCAGGTAGGCATTACCATTGCTTCGCTGGGCCTGGGTATGTACGGTGAGCCCCAGGTTGCCCGCTTCATCGAGCCTGTGCTGGAGCCTTTGCTGGGAGGCGAGGCTGGGGACGGCCTCGTTCACGGTGTGGCTTTCGTCATCTCGCTGGCGTTCGTTACCTATCTCCACGTGGTGGTCGGCGAGATGGTGCCCAAATCACTGGCCCTTACTATGTCGGACAAGACGGCGCTAACCCTTTCCCGCCCCATGAGCCTGGCGCAGTTTGCATTGAGCCCGGCCGTGCGCGCTCTCAACGCCGCGGGCAATGGCCTTCTGGCCCTGCTGGGCGTCCCACCCGCCCAGGGTCAGCAACGGCTGCATTCGCCGGAGGAGCTGGAACTGATTGTGAGCGAGAGCGCGGAGGGCGGCCTGCTCAACGAGGAAGAAGAGGAAATGATCCTCAACATCTTCGACTTCAGCGAGCGCCAGGTGGGACAGGTCATGACGCCCCGGCGCAAAGTGCAGGCGATTGACGTGGCGATGCCTGAGGACGAGTTGTTATCCACTGTCGCGCAGAGCAGCCACAGCCGCTTCCCCGTCTTCGAGGATGACCTGGACCACGTCGTAGGCATCCTGCACCTGAAGGATTTGCTCCACCAGCGCCTGCGAACGGACGATCCGCTAAAGGTGCGCGACATTCTCCGGCCGGCGCCCATTGTTCCCGAATACCAGCCGGTGGAGAAGCTGCTGGCGGCATTCAAACGCGAGCGCATCCACATGGCCATCGTCGTCGACGAATTTGGCGGAATGGCCGGCATCGTGACGCTGGAGGACCTGATCGAAGAGGTCGTCGGCGAGGTGCGGGACGAATTTGACGTGGAGAAGGAGCCGTTAACCAAGCTGGGGCCAGGCGAGGTTGAAGTGGCCGGCCATTACCTGCTGGACGATCTTGTCAACTTGGTTTACCTGGGAGATGAGACCAACCTCCCTGACGTGGAAACCGTGGGCGGCCTCATCGTTTCCGGCCTGGGCCGGCCGCCGGAGCGCGGCGACGTGCTGCGGTACGACGACGGCGACGTACAGCTCACCGTGCTGGACGTCGACGGCCTGGCGGTGGCCCGGGTCAAGGTCGAATTTCCCGTCAGCGACGAAGGAGAGGAAGAGCAACCTTCCCCCGTCGCCGGGGACGCCGAGGAGTAATCGTCGGGGGGGGGCGTCAGAGCCGGTAGACGTTGCTGAATTTCTCCGTCACGTATTCCACAAATGGCTCGTGGCTCAGCGGTCGCCCCGTGGCCCGCTCGACGATCTCGGCCGGTGTGAATTTGCGCCCGTGCTGGTGGACGTTTTCCCGCAGCCAGGAGAGGAGGGCGTCCGTATTGCCTGCTTCCAGCTCGGCGTCGATGGCCGGGGCCTCTTCGCGGGCCGCGGCGTAGAACTGCGCCGCGTACAGGTTGCCCAGCGCGTAGGTGGGGAAGTAGCCGAAGCTCGGCCGCGTCCAGTGCACGTCCTGCAGGACGCCTTCGCGGTCTGTGTCAGGTACCACGCCCAGCAGTTCCTGCATCTTGTCATTCCACGCTGTTGGCGCCTCGGCCGCCGTCAGCTCCCCTTTAATCAGCGCCTGCTCCAGCTCGAAGCGCAGGATGATGTGCAGGTTGTAAGTCAGTTCGTCAGCCTCCACGCGGATAAAGGAAGGCTGCACCTTGTTCACGGCCCGGAAGAACTGCTCGGTCGTGACGTCGCCCAGTTGCTCCGGGAATAACTCCTGGAGCCGGGGGAAGTGGGCGCGCCAGAAGCCGTGGCTGCGGCCTACGATATTCTCGATCATGCGCGATTGGGATTCGTGGATGCCGGAAGACGTGCCCCGCGCCAGCGGCGTGCGCGCCAGGTCCGGATGGGTGCCCTGTTCGTACATGGCGTGCCCTGATTCGTGCAGCGTTCCGAAGAGGGAAGGATTGATAAAATCCGGGTACCAGCGGGTGGTGATGCGGGCGTCGTAGCGGGAGAAGCTGGTGGCAAAGGGGTGGACGGCCGTGCCCAGATGCCCGCGGTCGAAGTCGTAGCCCACGGCCTCGGCGATGTAGCGCGCGAACTCTTTCTGCCGCTCGACGTCGTATTCCTGGTGCAGAATGCTGTCGTCAACCTCTGCGCCCCGTTCCTCGATCGCCTGGAGAAGGGGCACGGAAGCAGCCTTCACCTCTTCGAAGATGGCGCGCACGTCGGCCGTCTTTGCCCCGCGCTCGTACTTGTCCAGTAGCGCGTCGTACTTTTCATCCTCGTAGCCGTACAGTTCGGCCATCTCCTGACCCAGCTCGACGACCTGTTCCAGCCACGGCCGGAAGCTCTCAAAGTCGTCGTTTTCCCGGGCCTCCCGCCAGACCGTGTGCGCGCGGCCGCTGACGACGGCCACCCGCTTCACAAAGTCCGGTGGGATCTTCCGCTGTTCTGCGTAGTCGTACTGCAAATAGCGGACGAGGCTGGCTTCGTTGCTGTCGTAAGGGGCGCCGTCTAGTTCTGCCGCGGCCGCCTCAATCAATTCGCCCATTTCGTCAGACGTATAGAGATTGTGGGTAAAACGGCGCAGCGTTGCCATTTGCTGCACCCGAACCTCGTCGGCCGCTTTGGGCATGATCACTTCGCGGTCCCACGATAGCAACTGGTTCGCTTTGGTCAGGTCGTGGATTTCGTTCACTTTTTCGAGCAGGGCGTCAAACTTTGCTGGCATCTTGCGATCCTTTTCGTAGATGATGGTGAGTGTTCCGTTTCCCGGAAGGGGAACTTATCGGGCAACCAATTATAGCAAAAGCATCCCCGCTTCAAAAAGCGCCGTGAGCGGCTCCCGGTACTGCCAACCGAGAATCTCCATGAAGAGATAGTCGAGCATGGCCCAGAGGCCGAAGCAACCGACGGCGAAGAAAATGATGGAGAGAGCGATGGCAATGATCAGGCACGTCTGGGTGCAACTGAAGCTG
>JAWVYQ010000069.1:0-17949 GCA_033722615.1 Promineifilaceae bacterium (SeqCode) | reverse complement strand
TGGCGGCGGCCCGGCCGGTCTGACGGCCACCATCTACGCCATTCGTAAACGACTCAACGTCTTGCTCGTTTCTAAAGACCTGGGTGGCAAGACCAACTACCATCTGGAACTGCCCGATCAAGAAAGCAGACAGGTCATTCGTGGCGTCGAAATCGTGGACAAATTCCGGCGCGAGCTCGAATATCTCAAATTTGCCCGCCACATGGAACCGGTGGAAAAAGTCGATCAGGATGAAGACGGCGCCTTCGTCGTCCGCACCAAAGGCGGCGGCGAGTTGCTGGCAAAATCCGTCGTCATCGCCACCGGCGCCCAGCAACAATGGATGGACGTTCCCGGCGAGCGGGAATATCTTTCCCGCGGCCTTTGCTACTCCGCCCTCAGCTACGCGCCCGCCTTCATTGACAAGAAGACGGTCGTCGTCGGCGACGGCGAACTCGCCCTCCGCTCGGCCGGCGAGCTGGCCACTGTCGCCAACCACGTACACGTCGTCGGCCCCACGCCGGAAGTGCTCCAGACGCCCCTGGGCCAGAAGCTACAGCGCTCCCCGAACGTCACCGTCCTCGAAAGGTTCAAGGTGACCCGCGTCCTCGGCAACGGTTACTGCAACCGCGTGGTCGTCCGCGGCCCCGAGGGCGAAGAGATGGAGCTCGCCGCCGACGGCACCTTTGTCGAAATGGCCCTCATTCCCAACTCGGACATGGTGGCCGACCTCGTCGAACTCGACGACGCAGGGCGCATCAAAGTCGACTGCTTCAACCGCACCAACGTCCCCGGCGTCTTCGCTGCCGGCGACGTCACCAGCATCTACGCCGAGCAGGTGCTGGTTGCCGTCGGCGAGGGGGCCAAAGCCGCCCTCAGCGCCTACGACTATCTGCTTCCCCTGCTCTAGCAGGGCCCCTGCTCTTGCAGGGCCCACGCTTTAGAAATTATGAATGCGTGGCCCGCGGAGATCTTTTTTGCGGGCCACGCATCGCCGAACGATAGAGATACACTTATGGTCCTACCGCACACAGCCCGTCCAAAACCGGCCGCCGTCCTGGTGATCGGCGGAGGCATCGCCGGCATGCGTTCGGGTCTCGATCTTGCCGACGCCGGACTTAAGGTCTACCTGGTTGAGCACAGCCCTTGCCTGGGAGGGCGGGTCGCCCAGCTAGGGTATATGTTCCCCCAGCACGACTGCGTCCTCTGCCGCGGCACAGCCGATCACGGTTACGGGTGTACACGCCCCTCGATCTCTCCCGCCTACGTGCACTCTAACCAACATCCAAACATTGAGATCTTAACCAATACGCACGTCGTCGGCGTTGAGGGACAGGCGGGCGATTTCACTGTCTCGTTACGCCAGGAACCGCGCTATGTCGACGCCGACCGCTGCATTAACTGCGGTTACTGTGCCGAAGCCTGTCCTGTGACCCTGCCTGATTCATATCAGCGGGGCATGACCCGGCGCAAGGCGGCTTACAAAGTGGCCACGCGCGCCGTCCCGGATGCTTTCGTCATCGACCGCGGACCCTACTGTGATGAGTGCACTAAGTGCGTCGATGTCTGTCCGACAGACGCCATCTACCTTGACGAACAACCCCGGCTGATTTCGGTTTCTGTCGGGGCGATTATTCTGGCCGTGGGCTTCAAGCTCTACGACGCATCTCCTCTGGAAGAGCTCGGCTACGGTCGCTATCCCAACGTCGTCGACGCCATGCAGTATGAGCGCCTGGCCAGCCGCTCTGGCCCCACCGAAGGCATCGTCACGCGTCCATCAGACGGCCACCATCCCCGCTCCATAGCCTGGTTGCAATGCATAGGCTCCCGAGACCGGCAAAACACCTACTGTTCCTCGATTTGTTGCATGTACGGTACGAAGGAAGCCATGCTGGCCAAGGAGCGATTGGAAGGCGACGTCGACTGCACCATTTTCATGATGGACGAGCGCGCCTTCAATAAGGAGTATAGCACTTACTTTGCCAAGGCGCGCGACAGCCATGGCATTCACTATGTACGTTGCCGCGTTTCCGAAATTCGTGAAGATCCGGCGACCGGGGATTTGATACTCCGCTATCCTGATTCCGGTGGCAAGCTGCGGGAAGAGCGATTCGAGATGGTAGTGTTGGCCACCGGTTTACAGCCGCCCGACTCAGCGCAGCAGCTCTCACATCTGCTCAACATTGAGCTGAACGAGCACGGTTTCTGCCAGACCGAAAAATTCACACCTCTCCAATCGAGCCACTCGGGCATCTTCGTCTGTGGTGCGTTCGCCTCTCCCAAAGAGATCTCGGAGACAATCATCGATGCCAGCGGCGCCGCCGTCGAAGTGATGCGCCTTCTCAACGAGCGGCTGAATACCTATCCGTACACGCGGCAGTATGCCTTCCTCTCGGGAAATGATATGCCGCCCGAACGAGACGTGAGTGGCGAGCCGCCGCGGGTAGGCGTCTTCGTCTGCACCTGCGCCGACACGATGCGTCAATGGCTTGACCTGGGGGCAGTGGCCCGCCAGGCAGCGCAACTGCCTGAGGTCGTCACGACTGAGACCCTACCCCTTGCCTGCTTCCCGGAGGCGCTGGAGCACATCCAGGCCTGCATCGAAGCGGAAGGGCTGAACCGCGTCGTCGTCGCCGGATGCAGCAACCGAACCCATGAATCTCTCTTCCAGCGCGCCGTGCGCCGGGCCGGATTGAATCCCTATCTACTCGAACTCGTGAATCTACGCGATCAGTGTGGCAACGTCCACGCGCAGCAACCCCATCAGGCGCAGCGCAAAGCGACCGAACTCGTGCGCCTAGCCGTTGGTCGGATGGTGGCCGCCCGCCCCGTCCACAAACAGGCGTATTCCTGTGAGCCGGCCGCGCTGGTAATCGGCGGTGGACTCGCCGGCATGACAGCCGCGCTGGCCATTGCCGACAGCGGTTATGACGTCCACGTCGTCGAGCGGTCTGATATCCTGGGGGGCAACATTCAGACGTTGTACTACGTGCCCGAAGGTGCCAATCCCCAGCGCCTGTGCCGCGATCTCATCAACCGCACCCGGTCCCACCAGCGTATTGTCACCCACACGCGCACCGAAGTCATCCGCCATGGCGGCCACGTGGGCCAGTTTTGGGCCGATTTGCGCACCACTCATCCCGACGGGACAGAGGAAACGATCCGTGTCGAGCACGGCGCGACCATCGTTGCCACCGGCGGCACGGAACTGCGCCGGCATCCCTGGCTGGAAATACCTCAGGCCCTCACGCAGCGGGAACTCGAAGAGATGATCGTGCATCATCCCGAGAAAATCGCCGCCCTCGACGACGTGGTCATGATCCAGTGCGTGCAGCCCGAAGGGATTGCCAATTATTGCTCCCGCGTTTGCTGTACCACGACGATGAAGAACGCCATCCGCCTGAAGCTGTTCAACCCCAATTGTCGTGTCACCGTCCTTTACAAAAACATCGTTACCTACGGTTTCCGTGAAGAGTATTACACCGAAGCGCGGCGGCTCGGCGTGCTCTTCGTTCGCTATACCGATGACGCTGAGCCGGAATTAGAGCATGACGGAAGTCGCCTTCAGGTGCGAGTGCGCGATCTGGCGCTGGATCGCTGGCTCACCTTGCCCGCCGATCTGGTGCCGTTGAGTATGCCCGTCGTTCCCTCCGCAGGTAATGAGGACTTGGCGCAGATGTTGCGCGTACCACTTTCCACCGAAGGGTTCTTTGCCGAGGCGCAGATGAAATTGCGGCCCATGGACTTCATGCGCGAGGGTGTTTTCTTGGCCGGCATGGCCCACTACCCCAAATTCATCGAAGAAAGCATCAGCCACGCCTTGGCTGCCGCCGGTCGGGCGCTAACCTTGCTCGCCCAGGGGTCGCTGCACCTTGGCGGCGTCGTGGCAGAAGTCGATCCGGAGAAGTGCGTTGGCTGCCTCACTTGTACCCGCGTCTGTCCCTTCGGAATCCCGCAGGTGATCCAGGTAGAAGACCGGCACGGCGTTGGCGACCTCGGCGGCGCCGCCTTCATCGACCCGGCCCAATGCCAGGGGTGCGGCACGTGCGCCGGCGAGTGCCCGGCCAACGCCATCCAACTCATGAATTACACCGACGAACAAATAATGTTGCAGGAAATCGGCGGCCTGGGAAGCTGGCAGCCGGCATTTCAGCAGTGAGAGGTCGTAGAGCGGGCTCAACGTCTGCTTGTCTGGCCTCAGGATTAGGATATGAGCGATCAACCGTTTGAGCCGGAAATCACCGCTTTCTACTGCATTTACTGCGGTTACATGGCTGCTGACACAGCCAGCGCGTTGCACGTCCAATATCCGGCGAACGTCAAGTTTGTGCGGTTGCCTTGCACGGGCAAGACGGATATCCGTTACATTTTGGAGGCTTTTGAGCAGGGGGCCGATGGCGTCTACGTCGTTGCCTGTCCCATCGGCAACTGTCACCACGTCCGTGGTAACGAGCGCGGGCGTGCCCGCATCCAGCGCGCGCGCCAACTGTTAGAAGCAGTTGGTCTGGAAGGGGAGCGTCTCGACATGTTCTTCATGTCAGGCAGTCAGGCACATGCGTTTGCCATCGCCGCGCACAAGATGACAGAGCGCATTCGCGAGCTTGGCCCCAACCCGCTGAAGGCGGCGGGACAGCCGGCCGAGGCAGTCGATGCCCAAGAAGAAGAGGCCGGTTTTCGCGGCCGGCCAACGACGTTGCGAGGTTAGCATTCTGTCCGGCATAAGGGAAGGAACATTCTCATGATCGACGGACAACGAGCTACGAGCGATAAACGGCCTGTCGGCGCGGCGATGGTCGTTGGTGGGGGGATCGCCGGCATGCAGTCGGCTACAGATCTCGCCGACCAGGGCTTCAAAGTCTACCTGGTCGAAACAAAATCGGCCGTTGGCGGCAAAATGGCCCAGCTTGATAAGACCTTCCCCACCAATGACTGCGCCATGTGCACCATCTCGCCCCGGCTCGTCGAGGTCGGCCGCCACCCGAATATCGACGTGATGACCAACACCGATGTGATAGACGTCCAAGGGGCGGCCGGTGACTTTTCCGTTCGCCTCCGCCGTCGGCCTCGGTACGTGGATCCAGATAAATGTATTGCCTGCGGTGACTGCGCCGAAGTATGTCCCGTCGTCATCCCCGACGCCTTCAACGAGGCCTTATCTTCCCGCAAGGCCGTCTTCAAGCTCTACCCCCAGGCAGTACCCAACGCATTCGCCATAGAGAAACGAGGGATTGCTCCCTGCCGCGACGCCTGCCCGGCCGGCCAACGCGCCCAGGGATACATCGCCCTAATCCGCGAAGGCCGATGGCACGACGCCCTGCGCGTCATTAAGATAGACAATCCCTTCCCCGGCATCTGCGGCCGCATTTGCAACCACCGCTGCGAAGACGCCTGCAACCGGAATCTGGTAGACGAACCCATCAACATTCGCGCGCTGAAGCGCTTCGTCACAGATAAAGTGTACGCCGAGCCCCGCCAACCGATCGAGCCGGCACCCCGCCTCCACGACGAACGTGTCGCCATCATCGGCGCCGGGCCTTGCGGACTGACGGCGGCCCAGGATCTGGCGCGGGCCGGCTACGCCGTTACCGTCTTTGAAGCCATGCCCCTTGCCGGCGGAATGTTGCGCCTGGGCGTGCCCGAATATCGTCTCCCGACCGACATCATCGAACGCGAAGTACAGGACATCGTCGACCTCGGCATCGACTTGCGCCTCAACCACCGCGTAGAAGACCTGGACGATTTATTCACCGCCGGCTTTGACGCCGTACTCATCGCCGTGGGCGCTCACGAAGGCGTTCGCCTGCCAATTCCCGGTGCCAGGCTCGACGGCGTCCTCGTCAACACCCATTTCCTGCGGGACGTGCGCCTGGGAAAATATGAGACCGCTGGCAACGGCCGTTCACAGCTGGGCCGGCGCGTCCTCGTGCTCGGTGGCGGCAACGTGGCCATTGACTGCGCCCGGACCGCCGTGCGCCTGGGCAAAGAAGTGCACCTGGCGTGCCTCGAAAGCCGGGAGGAGATGCCCGCCCACGCCTGGGAAGTGGAAGCAGCCGAGGCCGAGGGCGTGATCCTCCACCCTGGCCGCAGCTTCGAAGAGATCGTCGGCGACGGCAGAGGCCGCGCTGCAGGAGTAACCTGCATGCGCGTCGCCTCCTTCCGTTTCGACGACGACGGCCGGCTGCACGTTGAAAAGGAGCCCGACAGCCACCACACCATTCCTTGCGACACCGTGATCTTCTCCGTCGGCCAGCGGGCGGGCCTCGCCTTCCTTCCCGACGATGCCGGCATTGGCCTGACAGACCAGCAGACCATCGCCGTCAACCCCAACACCCTGGCTGCGACCAGAGAAGGCGTGTTTGCTGCCGGCGATAGCGTTTCCGGAACGGCCTTCGTGATTGAAGCGGTCGACAGTGGGCACAAAGCTGCCAGCTCCATCATTCGTTACCTCCAGGGCGATGCACTTGAGCCGCCACCCGCGCCGGACCTTCCCGTCGTCAACCTGACGCCCCAAGAGATCGAAAGCCGCCTGGCGCGCGGCGAGATCCGGCGCCGGCCGCGCGTACCCTTGCCGGAGTTGCCCGTCGGCCGGCGCGTTGACAATTTTGCCGAAGTCGAAGGGGGCTACGACGACGAGTCCGCCCAGGCGGAAGCCGCCCGTTGTCTCGCCTGCGGCATCTGCTCCGAGTGCATGTCCTGCGTCTTCGCCTGTGGCGTAGACGCTATCGACCACAACATGGTCGAGCGCGAGGAAACACTCTCCGTGGGTGCCGTCGTGCTGGCGCCCGGTTACCAGATCTACCGCGCCGAACTCGCGGAAGAATATGGATTTGGGCGCTATCCCAACGTCGTGACGTCGCTGCAGTTCGAGCGCCTGCTCTCCGCTTCCGGGCCGACGCTCGGGCATCTCCAGCGCCCCTCCGACGGAGCCGCGCCGCGCCGCATTGCCTTCCTGCAATGTGTCGGCTCCCGCGATCAGAGCCATGACTACTGCTCGGCCGTCTGCTGCATGTACGCCACGAAAGAAGCCGTTATCGCCAAAGAACACGATCCCAATCTCGACGTTATGGTCTTCTTTATGGACATACGCGCCTTTTCCAAAGGGTACTGGCGTTACTTCGAACAGGCCCGTGACCGCTATGGCGTCGACTACGTCCGCTGTCGGGCCAGCGCCCTGCGAGAAGACCCGCTGACCCGCAATCTCATCCTCGACTACCAGGGTGAGGATGGCGGTCTCTACCAGTTACGCTTCGACATGGTCGTGCTCTCGGTGGGGATGGAAATTTCGCCCTCCGTGCGAGAGTTGGGCCATCGGCTGGGCGTGGAACTGGATGAGTACGGCTTCTGCCACACCGCGCAATTCAACCCTGTAGAGACCAGCCGGAACGGTATTTTTGCCGTCGGTCCCTTCCGCGAGCCCAAGGACATCCCCGAGTCCGTCGTCGAAGCCAGCGGGGCCGCCGCAGCCGTCGCCGCCCGCCTCAGCCCGTCCCGCTTCACGCTTACCACCCGGCCGGAGCACCCTCCCGAACGGGAAGTGGGAGATGAGGACCCCCGCATCGGCGTCTTTGTCTGCCACTGTGGATCCAACATCGGCGGCTATCTTGACGTCCCCGCCGTGGCCCAATACGCTGCTTCCCTCCCCGGCGTCGTTCACGCCGAATCCAACCTGTATACCTGTTCCCAGGACAGCATCCGCCACATTACCGAGCAGGTGAAGGAACTCGGACTGAACCGCGTCGTGGTCGCCAGTTGTACCCCCCTCACGCACAGCCCATTGTTCCAAGACAGCATTCGCGCGGCTGGCTTGAACCCCTACCTGTTTGAAATGGCCAACATCCGCAACCAGTGCTCGTGGGTGCATTCAGATGAGTGGCGCGCGGCGACAGAGAAGGCCATGGATCTGGTGCGCATGGCAGTGGCCAGATCCGCGCTGTTGGAAGCCCAACACACGATCGACGTGCCGGTAAAGCAGACGGCGCTGGTCGTCGGTGGCGGCCCGGCCGGCATGACCGCCGCCCTCTCCCTGGCCAAACAGGGTTTCCCCATCCATCTGGTGGAAAAGGAAGCCGAATTGGGCGGCAACCTGCGCCGCATCTTCACCAGCCACGACGGCCAGCAGCCGCAGCACGTGCTCCGCCGCTTACGCCAGGCCGTGAACGCCAGCCCGATCATCAACGTCCATTTGCGCAGTCACGTCGTCGCCACCGGCGGACACATGGGCAATTTCAACAGTACGATTGCTGTCGACGACGGCCGCCGCGTCGAAATCGATCACGGCGTCGCCATCCTCGCCACCGGCGGTCAGGAGTATCGTGGGCCCGAATACGGCTACGACAGCGACCCGCGCATCCTCACCCAGCAACAATTCGAAGCCCTATTCGCCGATTCCCGTTCTGCGAGCGTCATGCCGCAATCGGTGGCAATGGTCCAGTGCGTCGGCCCGGCCGAACAGTTCTGCAGCCGCATCTGCTGCACCGTTGCCCTCAAGAACGCCCTTGCCCTCAAAGATCAGAATCCCCAGGCGGAGGTCGTCATCCTTTACAAAGACATCCGCACCTACGGCTTCAAGGAGCGGCTCTACACCGAGGCCCGCGCTCGCGGCGTACTCTTCGTCCGTTACGACGACGCCCACCGGCCGCAGGTTGAAACCGGCGACGGCGGCCCCCTGACCGTTCGGGCCTGGGACTTGGTCCTCGACCGCCCGTTGCGCCTGCAGCCAGATCTGTTGGTGCTGAGCATGCCGCTCATTCCCCCGCCCGACGCGCACGATGTTGCCGGCCGCTTCAAGGTGCCCGTAGACGAGAACGGTTTCTTCCTGGAGGCCCACGTCAAGCTCCGGCCCGTCGATTTCAGCACCGACGGCATCTTCATGGCTGGCGCCGCCCACTACCCCAAGCTGCTGGACGAGACCATGATCCAGGCCCAGGCTGCGGCCGCCCGGGCGGCGCGCGTGTTGAGCCGGGAAACTTTGACGGCCGGTGGTCGGGTCGCCGTCGTCGACCCCGAACTATGCACCGGCTGCCTGACCTGTGTCCGCATCTGCCCCTTCGGCGTGCCCGTCATCAGGCCCAACCAGGCCGGGACAGGGAAGATCATGGGCGCCGCATACGTGGAACCGGCCGTCTGTCAAGGGTGCGGTCTCTGTGTCTCCGAGTGTCCGGCGCGGGCTATCCAGCTGGCCCACTACACCGACGCTCAGATGGAGGCCAAGGTGAGGGCGCTAATGCAGCGCCCGCCCGGCTTTGTGGCTGTAGAGGAAATAGAGGAGGTGAGGCGCTGATGGACATGGACAACGGAACCCTGCAGATAGTTGCCTATTGTTGCGAACACTGTGCCTACGCTGCGGCCGACCTCGCCGGCGGCTTACGCATGCAATATCCGCCGGCCGTCAAAATCGTGCAGGTGCCGT
This sequence comes from Promineifilaceae bacterium (SeqCode), assembly GCA_033722615.1. Lineage (GTDB taxonomy): Bacteria > Chloroflexota > Anaerolineae > Promineifilales > Promineifilaceae > JAAYYY01. The sequence continues at coordinate 8,561 of JAWVYQ010000069.1, read as the reverse complement.
GCACGGGCAAGCTGGACATTCTCATGGTCTTGCGCGCCTTCGAGGACGGCGTCGATGGCGTCATGGCCGCTGGCTGACTGCCTGGCGATTGTCATTACCTGGAAGGTAATGTAAACGCCAAAAGAAGAGTAGAACGCGTGAAGGTGCTTCTTGAACAAACCGGCCTGGAAGCTGAACGGGTGCGGATGTTCAACCTGTCCTCGGCGATGGCCGAGGCATTTGCCGATGCGGCCAAAGAAATGACGAAGCAGATCACAGAATTAGGCCCAAGCCCCTTACGCACACAGACAGAGAACGAGTGAGGAAAATCCTATGATTGTTGCAGAGCAAAAACCACTAGATGAGGTCAAGACACTCATCGACGGCGCCCAAAACGTCCTGGTGGTCGGTTGCGGAACGTGCGTCACCGTCTGCTTTGCCGGCGGCTCACGCGAGGCGGCCATCATGGCCACGTCGCTCCGCATGGCCTCGAAGTTGGATGGTAATCCACAGGCTGTCACAGATGCCACGGTACAACGCCAGTGCGAGTGGGAGTATCTCGATCAGATTTCCGAGCAGGTAGCGGAAGCCGACATCGTGCTTTCGTTGGGCTGTGGTATAGGCGTGCAGGCCTTGGTCGAGCATTATCCCGACGCCTGGGTCGTGCCCGGTCTCAACACCAGCTTCATGGGGCTGCCCACGGAGCAGGGGGTGTGGGCCGAACGCTGCGCGGCTTGCGGCGATTGCATCCTGGGCTTGACGGGCGGCATCTGCCCCATCGCCCGCTGCTCCAAGTCCCTGCTCAACGGCCCCTGCGGAGGGTCGGAAAACGGTCACTGCGAAATCGATCCCGAGGTGCCGTGCGCCTGGCAACTGATCTACGATCGCTTGAGCAGCGCGGGCAAGCTCGACGTCTTGCTGGAGTTGCAGCCCCCCAAGAATTGGCGTACGTCTCGCGACGGCGGGCCGCGCAAAATCATCCGTGACGATCTGCGGCTGGCGTCAGAGGAGGCATGACGATGAGCATGAGTAGAAATGGACATCTCGTAGGTTCTAATCTGGAACGCGTGCTGCGCGCCGGCCACTTCGCCGTGACGGCCGAACTGGGGCCGCCCCAAAGCGCCGATGGCGGCGTCATTCGTGAGAAAGCAGCCTTACTCAAGGGGTACTGTGATGGCGTCAATATTACGGACAACCAGACGGCCATTGTCCGCATGTCGAGTATTGGAGCGGGTACCATCGTCGTGCAAGAGGGATTGGAACCCGTCATACAGATGACGTGCCGCGATCGTAACCGGCTGGCCATCCAGAGCGATCTGCTCGGCGCCTATGCTTTGGGTATGCGCAACCTCTTGTGCCTGTCCGGTGACCACCAGCGCTTCGGCAACCACCCCACGTCCAAGAACGTCTTCGACATCGATTCGATCCAGATGGTCCAGATGGTGGCCTCCATGCGCGACGAAAGCGTCTTCCAGTGCGGCGATCCGTTCAAAGGGCAGGAAGCTCGCTTCTTCATAGGAGCGGCCGCCGCACCCTTTGCCGATCCCATCGACTTCCGTCCCTACCGTCTGGCCAAGAAGGTGAAGGCCGGGGCTAACTTCATCCAGACCCAGCTCGTCTACGACGTCCCCGCCTTCGAGCGCTACATGGAGAAGGTGCGGGAACTGGGTGCGCACGAACAGGTCTATATCCTTGCCGGCGTAGGGCCGTTGAAGAGCCCAGGCATGGCCCGTTACATGAAGAACAACGTGCCTGGCATCCTCGTGCCAGACGAACTGATCGAGCGCATGAGCGCAGCCGGCGCGGAGTGGTCCGGCAAGCCGACGAAACAAATGACACCTGAAGAAAAACGGGCCCGGTCGGCCGCCTGGAAAGAGGAAGGAATCAAGATCTGCATCGAATTGATCCAGCAACTGCGCGAGGTAAAGGGGGTAGCCGGCGTACACATCATGGCCATTGAGTGGGAAGAAGCAGTGAAGCCCATCGTTGAGGGCGCCGGTCTCCACCCCCGTCCGCGAGTGACCGATACGCAGGAGGCAGCCTATGACGGATAGACAGATCGATCCGGAACCAACGCAACTCAGTTCCGACCTCGCCCAACGGATCCAGGAAGAGCTGGGGCAGAACGTCTATCTCTGCTACCAGTGCGTCAAATGCACCAGCGGCTGTCCCGTCGGCGACTTTTTCGACTGGCAGCCCAATCAGGTGATGCGCGCCGTGCAATTAGGACAGGCCGATATCGCCTTCGAGTCGCAGACGCCCTGGCTGTGCGCTGCCTGTCAGACGTGCACAACGCGCTGTCCGCAGGGCTTGGATATCACGGCCATTATGGAATTCCTCACGCGCGAGGCCCTGGCCCGGGGATATGAGCCCCAGATTCCTGAGGTCAAGATGTTCAACGAAGCCTTCTTGCGCCAGGTGCGCATCTGGGGACGGGCTTACGAGTTCGGCCTGATGGCCGAAATGAAAGTGCGCACGCGCGATCTGACGTCCGACGTGGACCTGGGCGTGAAAATGGTGCGCAAGCGGAAGCTGAGCTTTCTGCCCGAACCGACTCGGCCGCCGCGTGACGTCAAATCCGTTCCCGGCGCCGGTACGGCCGTCGCCTACTATCCTGGCTGTTCGCTGCACTCCACGGCCGCCGAGTTCAACATCTCTGCACAGGCAGTCTGTGAAGCGCTGGAGATGGCCGTCATCGAGCCGCAAGGCTGGCTCTGTTGCGGCAGCAGCGCCGCCCACCGCGCCGATCCTGACGAGGCGCTCCGGCTGCCACTCGAAAATCTCGCCCTTATCGAGCAAAGTGGTTTCTCCGAAGTGACCATGCCCTGTGCAGCCTGCTTTAATCGCCACAAAGCCGCCCAATATGAGATCCGCCACGACGCCCGGCGTAAGGCCGAGATAGACGACGTGATCGGCTACGACTATCAGGACACCGTGCGCGTGACGACGCTGGTCGAAGCGATCAGGAACCACGTTGGCGTGGAGCGCATTCAGGAAAAGGTACAAACGCCGCTCGCCGGGTTGCGCGTGGTCAGCTACTACGGTTGCCTGCTCACCCGGCCACCCCAGGTCACCGAGGCAGACCACCCCGAGAATCCAACCGATATGGATGAGTTGCTGACCGCTCTTGGAGCCGAGGTCGTCGACTGGTCCTACAAGACAGTCTGTTGTGGAGCAGCTCATTCGCTGACCCGGCCAGACATCGTTCTCAAGCTGAGCGGTAACCTGATCCGTCGCGCTCGCCAAGTCGGCGCCGACGCCATTGCCGTCGCCTGCCCCCTCTGCCACATGAATCTCGATGCCCGCCAGTTTCAGATGGAGGTCGGCGAGTCAATGCCCGTCCTTTACTTTACACAGTTGATGGCCCTCGCTTTAGGCCTGACAGAAAAAGAAGCGGCGTTTGCCAAGAACCTGGTAGATCCTCGCCCCCTCCTCTATGAAAAAGGGTTGCTCGGCGCCGCCGGCCCCGTCGCAGGAGTTGATGGCCATGGGTAAACCAGATCGTTGGCCGGACTGGAATCACGCTGGTGCAGAGAGGTCCGATCCGCTGTCAGAGCGCGTTTCTGTTCTGCACGCCACCCTCCGCGATTCCGATCCACACCTGCTGGCGGAGCGCACGGGCGCAGAGTACAGCGATGACCAGAGAGCCTTTCGTCTCCGCGTGTGGGAGGACGAAGTGATTGTCTCCTTCCCCGATTTCGTAGCGCTGAATGCCGCCAGCGGCCGCCCCGTAAACGACTTCGTTCGCGCCTTGCTCGCCTACTACTTCTGCACCGCCGGTGGAACCCCGCCGGCCGGCCGCTGGATCGCCTTTTCCGAATTGCCCGACGGCATCTTCTACGCCCAGGCCTTCCAGAGTTACACCGGCCGCGAACTGATCCGGCGCTTCGGCAACGACGTGGCCGCCTTTTCCCTCGCTGCGAAAAAGTGCGGCGGCGAGCCCCTCGCATTAGGCGACGCCGCCTACGTCTTCCAGGCCTTGCCGCGCGTCATTCTCGCCGTCGTTGCCTGGCAAGGTGACGAAGATTTTTCTCCCTCTTACCGCCTTCTCTTCGACGGAGCCATCGACCATTACCTGACGACGGACGCCTGCGCCGTACTCGGCAGCGCCCTCACCCGTCGCCTGTTGCGGGAGGCAGAGACGCCATGAAACTGGCCATTAGCGGCAAAGGCGGTGTGGGCAAGACGACGTTGGCCGCCCTGCTGGCCCAGGTCTACGCTGACGCCGGACGCCAGGTGCTGGCCGTCGACGCCGATCCTTCTCCCTGCTTGGCCGGTGCCCTCGGCTTCCCCGGAGACCTCCGTGCCCGCTTGCAACCCATCGCTGCCATGGACGCCCTCATCGAAGAGCGTACCGGCGCCCGGCCCGGCACGACCGGCGGCTTTTTCACCCTGAACCCCCGCGTCGACGACATTCCCGAGCGCTTCAGCGTCCTTCATCGCAACGTGCGCCTCCTGGAAATGGGGAGCGTAGAAACCGGCGGCTCCGGCTGCATCTGCCCCGAGAGCGCCATGCTCAAGACGCTGTTCACCCACCTGCTCTTCCGCAAGGACGACGTCCTCATCCTCGATATGTACGCCGGCGTCGAACACCTGGGGCGCGCCACGGCCGACTTCGTCGACGCCATGCTCGTCGTCGTCGAGCCCACGCGCCGCAGCCTGGGCACGGCTGCCCAGATCGCGACCCTCGCCCACGACATCGGCCTCACCCGCCTCTGGCTCGTGGGCAACAAAGTGCGCAACCCGGAAGAACGCGCTTTCCTGGAGCGCGAGACGCCCGGGATCCCGTTGCTGGGCGTCCTCCCCGCCGACTACGGTGTACAGGAAGCCGACCGCCTCGGCGTGGCCGTGTACGATCGCGTGCCCCCGCTGCGCCAGGCGGCCGAAGCGATGGGCCAGAAATTGTTATCAGAAATTGGCGAGTAGCCGCCAGACAGGGATCGGCCGCTGCGGCCGCCCTGCCTGACTCGCGCACTCTCCGTATGAGGAATTATGACCACGACGATTGCTCTGGCAGGAAAAGGCGGCGTAGGCAAGACGACCATTGCCGCCATGGTCATCAAACATCTGATCCAGACCCAACCCGGCGCCATTTTGGCCATCGATGCCGACCCCAGCGCCAACCTCAATATGGTCCTCGGCCTCGAACTAGAGTGGACGGTGGGCGACATCCGCGAGGGACTCTTGTCACAGGTCAAGCAGTCGCTCACGGCCGGCGGCGCTGCCATGGGCGTCGTCGCCGGCGGCATGACCAAGCGCGATTACCTCGACTACCACGTGCGCACGTCCCTCTCCGAGGGCGAGCGCTTCGACCTCATCGCCATGGGACGCTCCGAAGGACAGGGCTGTTACTGCGCCGTTAACCACAACTTGCGCCAGGTCGTCGACGCCATTAGCAGAAATTACCGCTACGTCGTCATCGACAACGAGGCCGGCATGGAACACCTGAGCCGGCGCACCACCCGCGACGTGCAACACCTCTTCATCGTCACCGACCCCACGCAACGCGGCCTCGTCGCCGCCGAGCGTATCGCCGCCTTCCGTCACGAACTCGACATTCAGATCGAGCACACACACCTGATCCTCAACCGCCTTAGCGGCGAGATCCCGGCTCCGCTTCAGGAGCGAATCGACGCCCTGGACTTCCCGCTATTAGGCGTCGTTCCCGCCGACGAGCGCCTCGTCACCTTTGAGTTCAGCGGCCGCCCGCTCGTAGAGCTAGGGGATGAGTCGCCCGTCTATCAGGCCGTCGCTGAGATGATGGACGCTATCCTACCGAGATAGGCGCCCGTCTCAGTTCGCCTCTGCCTTGCGGTCCAGGGCCGCCGCCGTCTCCTCGTGGACCAGGCGACCGTCGTGGACGATCAACCCCGTGCCCAGACCGGGCTGGCGCTCCATCGCCTCCGCCACCCCGTCTTCGGCCACCGCCAGCAGATAGGGCAGAGCGGCGTTGGTAATCGCGTAACTCGTCGTCCGCCCCACAACGGCCGTCATCGTCGGCACGCAATGGTGGATCACGTTTTCCACCACGTACGTCTGGTCGCGCAGCGTCGTCGGCCGGCTCGTCTCCACACATCCTCCCTGGTCGATTGAGAAGTCGATGATCACCGAGCCAGGGCGCATCCCCCGCACCATCTCCCGCGTCACCAGCGTCGGCGACCGCCGGCCGGGCACCATCACCGCCCCCACCAGCACGTCGGCGAACCGCACTGCCCGGTTAATGTTGTGTTCGTTGGCGAACATCGTCGTCACCCGCCCCTGGTAAAGCTCGTCCAACTGTTGCAGCTTGCTCACGTCCCGGTCCAGCACCGTCACCTGGGCGCCCAATCCGACGAACGCCCGCGCCGCATTCTGACCCAGAACGCCTCCTCCTAGGATGACGACGGCCGCCGGCGGCACGCCGGGCAGGCCGCTGAGCAAAATGCCTCGCCCCGGCTGTAGCTCCGGCAACCCCATCAGTAATTGTCCCGCAATGATCGGCGTCAGCCGGCCGGCGATCTCGCTTGCCGGTTGCAGCACCGGCCGCTCCCCCTCCTCGTCCTCGATCAATTCATAGGCGATAGCCGTAATCTTCCGGCTGGCCAGCGCTTCATAGAGGTCCGGCGAGGCCACCGTCAGGTGCAGGAAAGAAAAGATCGTCTGCTCCGGGCGAAACAGGCTATGTTCCTGGGCCGTGGGTCGTGTTACTTTGGCTACCAGATCCGCCCGCCCGTACGCTTCGGCCGGCGAGAAAACGATCTGCGCGCCGGCCGCCTCGTAATCCTCCTCAGAGAAACCGGCTGCGCGACCCGCACTCTGTTCCACGTAAACCGTGTGTCCCGCCCGTACCAGCGCCAGCACCCCGGCCGGCGTCAGCCCCACCCGCGCTTCCAGGTCGCGCACTTCCTTCGGTACACTTATCTCCATCATGCGCCTCCGTTTAGGGTAGGGCGGCCTGCGCCGCCGGCTGGAACGCCCAGATCGTCGCCGCGCCGTAGATGAACGCCACGAGGCCGATGGCCACGGCCGCTATCGCCAGGGGCCGCCGGTAGGCCGCCACCTTCTCCCAGTCGAGCAGGACGGCGTAGGCGCCGGTCAGGGCGTGCATCAGGACGAAGAAAAGGAAGGCGATGTCGATGGCCTTCCACAACGGGTCGCCCATACGCACGATAATGCGCTCAAAATCAATGTGCCCCGGCGGATAATGGGTGACGACCATGTGAATCGTCAAAAAGAATAACAGCGCGATGGCGCTGATGCGTTGCATTTGGAAGACGCGCATCGTTACAGCTCCTGAAACATGAAAATCAGCAGAGGAATGGCTCCGGCCACGAAAAGAATGCCCGTGGTCGCCAGCGTTGCGTAAAACAGGCTCTTGCGATATTCGGTCACCCGGAAGTAATGGACGATCAACAGCCGGATACCGTCGACTGTGTGGTAGATGACGGCCGCCAGCAGCAAAACCTCGAGGAACGTGAACAGCGGCCCCTGGACCATCGCCAGCCGTTCGTCGAACGCAGCCGGCCCGCCCAGCGCAGAGCCGATGACCCACATGTGGATAAAGAGATAGAGCACCAGCCCGACGCCCGTGATCCGGCGGGCGAGAAAGCTGATAAAACCGGTCGATTTATACATAAACCTATTTCCTCCTGGTGCCCCGGCGTCGGCCGTCTTTCGCCCCGCCGGCGCCCGTCAATCCCCGATCAATCCCCGGCCGCGGCCGGTTCCTTGAGCGTTTTCTGGCGCTGCCGACGCTCCGCTTCATACCGTTCCCGCTTTTGCGCCAGCTTGCGCAACGTCTCAATCGCCTTCGTCGGATCCAGATCCTTGGGGCAGGCATCGATGCAATTAAAGATCGTGTGGCAACGATAAACGCCGTCGTGGCCCGCCACGTCTGCCAGCCGCTCCCCGGCCGTACTGTCTCGCGGATCCAGCACCCGCAGGAACGCCTTGAGCAGAGCGTGCGGGCCGATATACTTTTTGTTCAAAGCCACCACCTGGCACGCCGAGTAACAGGCCCCGCACATGATGCACTTCTCCGCGTTTTCCAGCGCCGCCACCTCCTCCGGCGTCACCCGAAACTCCTTCTCGGGAACGTCCTTCGGCGGAATGAGCCACGGCTTGACCCGCAAATACTGCTCCCAGAAGCTGGAACGGTCGACCACCAGATCTCTGATGATCGGCAGGTAGGGTAGGGGGCGGATCGTAATCCGCTCGCGCCGGTCCAGGTGGCGGTTGAGGGGTTGGTTGCAAACCAGCATGTTGTGCCCGTTGACGTTCATCGCGCAACTGCCGCAAATGGCGTGCCGGCAGGAACGCCGGTACGTCACCGATCCGTCCTCCTCCGCCTTGATCAGCTCCAACGCGTCCAGAATCGTGGTGTCCGGCGTCACGCCGATTTCAAATGATTGCAGATGCGGTCTTTCGTCCACGTCGGGATTGAAACGTTGGACCCGAACCGTTGCTCTCTTTCCGTTCGCCGTCTTCATAGCGTCAGCCGCGTCAGCCCTTGTCATGAAAGTTTTCTCCATTCCCGGAACGAACTAATACTTCCGTTCTTGTGGTGGATAGCGGTCCCAGTAAATGGTGACCGGCCGGTAACT
>JAWVYQ010000068.1:0-17968 GCA_033722615.1 Promineifilaceae bacterium (SeqCode) | reverse complement strand
GTAGAAGACGCCCTCCGGCCAGCCGCCGAGACGCAATATTTCGGCTGCGATGTGCCGGTAGACCTGGTGGAAGTCGGCGGCACTGTCATAAACGTGGTCAAAGCTCTCGCGGCGCAGTCCGGGCGGCAAATCGGCAACGGCCGGATGGTGGGCAGTGCGGAGATAGAGCCTGGCGCCCGCCTCCTGCGCGGCCCTCAGCGCGGTCCACGCCTGACGGGTCAGGAGGTCGCCGCCGCCAGGGCCAAGGCCGATAATGGTGATAGAGCCGTCTGACGAGGGTTGATCTTTCTCTGTCATGATAGTCAAAGCTCTGCGTAAGGATGCGGATAGAAAAGATACGCAAAAGAAAAAGGCGAGCACAATGACTCGCCTGAAATAACCGGGCTTCCTGGTTCCAAAGGTTCTTCGCTTTGGTCCGGCCGAGAAACCCGGTTATTCTCTCGCGCATAGTATGGGAAACCGGGTTTCACGTAAAACCGGGCTTCTTGAAAGGTTAACGCTTGGTGTAAGTGGGCGCCTTGCGCGCACGCTTGAGGCCAGGCTTTTTGCGCTCTTTGACGCGCGGATCGCGGGTCAGGTGGCCTTCGTCGCGCAGGGTGCCGCGCAGGTTTTCGTCGTACTCTACCAGGGCGCGGGCCAATCCCAGGCGCACGGAATCCCGCTGGCCGGTGATGCCGCCTCCTTCCACGAGGACGGTAACGGCCATCTGGCCTTCGAGATCAGTGTCACTTAGAGGGCCGGCCAGGACGATGTAGTCGCCAAAGCGCGGGAAATACTCTTTCACCTCTTTACCGTTGACGATGAAGACGTTTTCCTTTACTTCGGGATAGATGCGGACGCGCGCAGACGAACGCTTGCGCCGGCCGATGCCCTCATAATAGCGGACTTCTCTTAATTCTTCAGGAATCTCCATATTATCGATCTCCTAAAATTCCAGTGGTTCTGGCTGCTGCGCCTGATGCGGATGATCCGGCCCAGCGTATACTTTCAATTTGCGTATCATCTTACGTCCCAACACGTTCTTGGGCAACATTCCGCGCACGGCCTTCTCGATCACCCGATCCGGGTGCTTTTCCAGCATCTCGCGCAGCGTTCTTTCTTTCATGCTGCCCGTATAACCAGAGTGCCTGTAATATTTTTTCTGATCCAGACGCCGGCCGGTCGTGTGAATCTTCTCGGCGTTGACGACGATCACGTAATCGCCGGTGTCAACGGCCGGATTGTAAATCGGCTTATGTTTGCCGCGCAAAATGGTGGCGATGCGCGACGCAAGACGTCCCAGGGTCTCGCCCTCGGCGTCGACGACGAACCATTTGCGCTCTACGTCTTCCTCTTTTGTCCAATAGGTCTTCATAACTAGCTTCTCCAAATCATCTTCTGTTGGACAAGGTGCGTAGCCTGCAATAGGCAGGCCCTTGTCTACTCGTCGTAAGCGACGGAGATCAGGTACAGTCCCTGCGGAGGCGCCGTGGCGCCCGCGCGAGAACGCTCCTGAGCCTGGAAAGCCTGAACGAATTCCCGTACGCTCCAGCTTCCTTCGCCCACCATTTTCAGCGAGCCTACAATGCTGCGCACCATGCGGTAGAGGAAGGCGTTACCCTCAATGCGGAAGATGAGTAACGGATCCTGCCGGCGCCATCGTGCACAAAACAGTTGGCGCACAGTGCTCTCGCCCTGCGGCGGCTGGCCGAAGGTGGCAAAATCGTGCGCGCCGACCAGATGGGCGGCCGCTTCGTTCATACGCTCCACGTTCAGTGGATGCGGCACGTGCCAGCTCCGGCGGCGGCGCAGCGGGCTGCGCAGCGGTGCATTGTAAAGGTGATACTCATACGCCCGGCGGCCGGCGTCATAACGCGGATGGAAATCGGCCGCCGTCTCCTCCAGGTCGAGGATGACGATGTCGGGCGGTAAATTGGCGTTGATGGCCCGTTGCAGAGCCCCCTCACCGTGCCGCCAGGCCAGCTCAAAGCTGATGACCTGGCCGCGGGCGTGCACGCCACTATCGGTGCGGCCGGCAGCCGTGATGGTCACCGGGTTGGGCGCAACGGCGCTGATGGCTTTCTCCAGTTCACCCTGCACAGTTGGCTGCGTAGGAATCTGGCGCTGAAAGCCAAAGTAGTCGGTGCCGTCGTACTCAACCGTGGCCCGAAAACGCAGGGCCTCGGCGGCGCTGGCCAGCCTTACGCCTCCTCTTCTCCGACGAGCATGATAACGGCCATCTTGGCAGCGTCGCCCGGCCGGTAGCCGAGTTTGACGATGCGCGTGTAGCCGCCGGGTCGCTCCATGTAACGGGGCGCAACCTCGTCAAAGAGTTTCTGGAGCGCGTCTACTTCCTCCCGCTCGCCGTACTCGTCCTCCACAACCCGCGTGCGGGCCATTCGGGTGGCGGCCACACGGCGCGCGTGGACGGTGGCTGCAGGATCATCCTTGGCCAGACCGCGTTTGGCGATCGTAATCACTTTTTCCGCGGCCGGCCTTAACATGCGGGCTTTGGCCTCTGTCGTCACCAGCCGCTCGTGACAGATAAGGTCGGCGATCATATTGCGGCGCAGCGCCTTACGGTGCGCGCTATCGCGACCAAGCCGGCGACCTTTTACTCTATGTCGCATGGTTATTCCTCACTCTCGTCTTCTTCTTCGCCTTCGCCATCCTCTTCATCTTCGAGGAAGCCTTTCACGCGAAGCTGTCGCTTTAACTCTTCCAACGACTTTTCGCCGAAGTTGCGAATCGCCAACATCGTTTCGTCGCCACGCTCCAGCATGTCGAGCATTTCGCCAACTTTGGTGATGCCCGTGCGCTTCAACGAATTAAAGACGCGGACGCTGAGGTCGAGTTGCTCGATGGGCGTGTCGTAGACTTCGTTGGGAATCGCCTCTTCTTCTTCCTCTTCCTCAACTTCGATGAAGGTTTCTTCGGTGATGCCGCCGAGGGGGCGCAGGTACTGGACCATGATCTGGGCCGCTTTGGCCAGAGAATCCTCCGGCCGAATAGTGCCATCAGTCCAGATCTCCATGATGACGCGGTCGTAGTCGGCGGCCTGCCCCACGCGCGTCTTTTCGACTTCGTAGCCGACGCGGCGAATGGGGCTGTAGATGGCGTCGACGGGCAGTTCGCCAATCGGCAAACGGCCGCGTTCTTCGGCCGGCGAATAGCCTCGGCCGGATTCGACCGTCATTTCCACTTCGAGAAAAGCGTCGTCGTCGTCGACGGTGAAGAGATACTGCTCCGGGTTGACCAGATCGGCCTCCGGCGGCAGGATCAGGTCGGCGCCGGTGACGACGCCGGCCCCGTGCACCTCCAGGCGCACGCGCGCAGAATCCACTTCGTGCAGGCGGAAGCGCAACTGTTTCACGTGCAGGATCAACTGCATCATATCTTCACGCACGTGAGGAATTGACGAAAACTCGTGCGGCACGTCGGTCACCCGAATCGAGGTGACGGCCGCGCCGGGTAGCGACGCCAACAAAACGCGGCGCAAGGAGTTGCCGATGGTCGTTCCATAGCCCCGCTCTAACGGCCCGACGATGAAACGCCCATACTTCTGCGTCATCGCGGTGCTTTCAATTTGTGGTAACACCAGGTTACTTGTAGCCAACGCAATTACCTCCCAAACTTCTCGCTCCCGATAAACCCCGGAAGCAGCAGGTAAAACTCAAATAATGATCGTCTTAGCGGGAGTAGTACTCGACGATGAGCTGCTCTTGCAGCGTCACGTCGATGTCTTCACGCTCAGGAAGTTGCATAATCCTGGCCGACATGGCCTCCGGGTCCAACGAGATCCAGCGCGGGACCTGCCTGTCGTCGACGAGCTGGCGGCGGTCCTTGAAATAGGTATTGCGCAGGCTCTCGGGACGCACGGAGACAATGTCCCCCGGCGCCACGGAAGCGGAAGGAATGTCAGTCTTGCGGTCGTTGACCACGATGTGGCCGTGATTGACCAACTGGCGCGCCTGATTGCGCGAGTCGGCCAGGCCCATGCGGTAGACGACGTTGTCAAGACGTGTTTCCAGGAAACGCAACAAATTGTGTCCGGTCAGTCCGGGTTGTTGCGTGGCCTTCTTGAAATAGTTTCGGAATTGGCGTTCGAGCACGCCGTAAATGCGGCGCGCTTTCTGCTTTTCGCGCAACTGCAACAGATAATCTGAGGCCCGGCCGCGCCGGAACTGTTTCTCCCGCCCATGCTGCCCGGGCGGATAGGAGCGGCGCTCAATGGCGCACTTTGGGGTCATGCAACGAGACCCCTTGAGGAAAAGCTTCTCGCCTTCACGGCGACAAAGCTTACATACTGGTCCTGTGTATCTTGCCAACTTAACCTCCTCGGTTTTCAGCGATCGTCGAGAGGTTTACGGGCTTGGCAACCCTTCCTCCCTCTCTCGAATGGATAATATATAGATGAATGATGCGTCTTAAACGGTATACATCTTAGACGCACCGCGTTCTAGACACGCCGTTTCTTTGGCGGCCGGCACCCATTGTGGGGCACGGGCGTGGCATCGGCGATAGAGCGTACTTTGATGCCGGAGGATTGCAGGGAGCGGATGGCCGCCTCGCGACCGGGGCCGGGGCCCTTGACGATCACGTCAATTTCCTGCATTCCGTGATCCTGTGCCATACGGGCTGCATTCTGAGCAGCCATCCGGGCGGCGTAGGGCGTGCTCTTACGAGAACCCTTGAAGCCGGCCGTGCCGGCGCTGGCCCAACAGACGGTATTGCCCTGCTGATCGGTCATCGTAACGATGGTGTTGTTGAAGGTAGCGTGGATGAACGCTTTGCCCTCGGGCACCATCTTGGTAATTTTTCTTCGTGACTGACGTCTCCGTCCCATACTCTCTCCTGTTCGTACGTCTCAGGTTCTCAGTTTCCGGAAACTATCCGTTGGGCAAGTTAGTCACTTGCCCAATTGTGCTGGTTTCCGGGAAACTCACAATTACTTCTTCTTGGTGCCCCGGCGACGCCCACGGCCGGCAACCGTCTTCTTCGGGCCTTTACGCGTGCGCGCGTTCGTGCGGGTGCGCTGACCGCGCACGGGCAGCCCCTTGCGGTGACGGAGGCCACGGTAGCAGCCGATTTCAGTCAGGCGCTTGATGTTCATGGCCACTTCGCGACGCAGGTCGCCTTCAACCATGTACTGGGTATCGATGAGTTCGCGCAAGCGAGAGACCTCTGAATCGGTCAGGTCGCGCACGCGCGTCTTCGGGTCGACGTCCGCCCTTTCCAGGATCTCCTGGCTGCGGCTGCGCCCGATGCCATAAATGTAGGTCAAGCTCGTCTCGACCTGTTTGTTACGCGGAATGTCAACACCAGCAATACGTGCCATAAACTTATCTCCTTAACCCTGGCGCTGCTTGTGGTTCGGATTCTCGCAAATGACGCGCACAACGCCTTTGCGCCGGACAATTTTACACTTTGGACAACGACGTTTTACGGAAGATGATACTTTCACTGTTCTTCCACCTCACACAATAAACAGACGAGCGCTACCCTGGCGGCCATTCCGCCTTAGTGCTCGTCTGCGGTCACAACAATGTCAAGATTTCCGCGCCGTTCTCTGTTACGGCAACGGTATGCTCACAGTGAGCAGTTAGTTTCCCATCTTTTGCCACAACTGTCCACTGATCGGGCAAGGTTATTACGTCTTTCTTACCCTGGAGGACCATAGGCTCGATGGCAAACGTCATCCCCGGACGAAGGCGGGCGCCGCGCCCGGCCCGGCCATAATTGGGCACGTGGGGATCTTCGTGCATGGTGCGGCCCACGCCGTGCCCCCCGTAGCCACGGACGACGTTGTAGCCCTGGTCTTCGACGAAGCGCTGAATGGCAGCCGAGATATCGCCGACGCGCTTGCCGGCCTGCACCTGCTGAATACCGACGTCCAGAGCCTGCTCTGTCACGTCGAGCAGTTGCCGGGCCTCGGAGCTGAGAGAACCAACCCCAATACTGATGGCGGCGTCGCCGATGTAGCCCTTGTAGAGCGAACCGCAATCCACGGTCAGCAAGTCCCCCTCTTTCAGCCGGCGCGAGCCAGGGATGCCGTGTACCAACTCTTCGTTGACGCAGGCGGTGATGGTGGCCGGGAAGGGGGGCACGCCATTGCCAAAGGTGTAACCCTTAAAGACGGGCTCGGCGTCGTGCTTCTCCAGAATACGCTCGGCGAGGAAGTTTAGCTCGGCCGTGGTGACGCCCGGTCGCGCTGCATCGCGGATGGCGTCGAGCACACGGGCCGTAATACGGCCCGCCTCGCGCATAATGGCCAGCTCCGACTGGGACTTCAGGACGATCATGACGCCTCTTCAATGACCTCCAGCAACTCTTCGTTCACGTCGTCGATAGATTGCTCGCCGTCGACTTCGACCAGCAAATCGCGCTCGCGATAGTAGTCCAGCAAGGGAGCCGTCTGCTCAAAGTAGACTTCGATGCGTCGGCGCTGCGTCTCCTCGGTGTCGTCTTCTCGCTGGTAGAGTTCGGCGCCGTCGACGTCACAAACGCCGGGCTCTTCCGGCGGGTTGAATAACGTGTGATAGACACGGCCGCAAACGGGACAGGTCCAGCGGCCAGAGAGGCGCTGCAAAAGGACGTCACGGTCCACGTGGATGTAAGGGACGACGCTGACGTGCTCGCCCTGCTCAGCCAGCAGTTCGTCGAGGGCCTCGGCCTGAGCGATGGTGCGCGGGAAACCATCGAAGAGGGCGCCGGCGTTGGTGTCCGGCCGGGTCAGGCGCTGGCGAACCATGCCAACAGTCACTTCGTCCGGCACCAGTTCGCCGGCATCCATGTACTGCTTGGCCAACTGGCCCAGCTCAGTTTCTTTTTTTAGATTCTCGCGAAAAAGATCGCCTGTAGCCACTTGTGGAATCCCTAGCTGTTTCTCTAATCGCTTTGCCTGGGTACCCTTACCGGCGCCCGGGCCGCCCATCAACACGACGTAAGTGCCCATTATCCGATGAATCCTTCGTAGTGGCGCATCAACAACTGGGCCTCGAGCTGGCGCATGGTGTCAATGACGACGCCGACGACAATGATCAGGCCGGCGCCGGTGACGACGTTGGCACTCTGATCCAGATTAGGAATCTGGAGCAGGCCGCCGACGAGCTGCATGATCCCGGGCAGAATGGAGACAATGCCCAGGAAGAGGGCGCCGACGAGGGTGATACGGCGTACGACAGACATGATGTAATTGTGGGTGCGCCGGCCCGGCCGGATGCCGGGGATGAAGCCGCCCTGTCGCTGCAAGGTCTGCGCCAGGTTCTGCTGTTGCACCATGACGTCGGTGTAAAAGAACGTGAAACCGACGACGAGCATGAAGTAGGTGAACCAGTAAATGAAGCCGGTGGCGTTACCGAATGTGTTGGCGATCCACGTCGCAGCGCTGCTCACGAAGCCCGCCGAGTCAGGTGTGATGAAGAACTGGGCGATGAGCGCCGGGAAGGTCAGCAGGGACTGAGCGAAGATGATGGGGATCATGCCGGCTGTGTTAACTTTGAGCGGAATGTACGTGCTCTGACCCTGGTACACCTTGCGCCCGCGCACGCGCCGGCCGTATTGTACCGGGAGCCGCCTCTGCCCTTCCTGCACGACCACGATGACGAGGACGGTGACAAGGGTAAGGATGACAAAGGCAGTGATAGCGAAGATGCGCGACGTCGATTCCAGGGCGAACAGACGAACGATGCCCTGGGGAATGCCGGCGATGATGCCGCTGAAGATGATGAGGGACACACCCTGACCGATCCCACTCTCGGTAATCTGATCGCCGAGCCAGATGGCGAACATGGTGCCGCCGGTCATGGCCAGAAGGGTAGTCAGCGTGGGCAGGATGTTGGCAACGTTGGCGAAGCCAAAGTAGGGCATAATCTGTTCCATCGAGCCCAGGCTGAAGCCGATGAGGCGAATCTGGCCCACGGCTTGCAACAGGGCCAGGGGAACCGTCATGTAGTAAGTCAGGCGGTTGATGCGGTTCCGACCCTGCTCACCTTCGGCCGCCCACTCCTCCAATTGGGGGACGATGGGTGTCAAAAGCTGGATGATAATGGAAGCCGTGATGTAGGGGTAGACGCCCATAGCCATGACGGAGAAGTTGCGCACGGCGCCTCCCGACAGCAGGTCGAGAAAATCGATGAGATTATTTCCCCCGCCCTGCCCCTGGGTAAAGGCCAGCCAGGCCTGCAGGTTGACGCCGGGCACGGGAATGTTGGCCACGAGCCGGTAGACCACCAGGATGAAAAGGGTAAACAGGATCCGCCGGCGCAGATCGGGCAGGTCAAAGGCGTTGCGTACAGACTCAATCATGCGAAGTTCCTCTCTGGCAGCTCATGTGCGGTCCGTTCACTCCTGCTCCAGGGGCAGCACCTCGACGGATCCGCCGGCGGCCTCGATTTTCTTCCGGGCCGATTTGGAGAAGCGGTGAGCCTTCACCGTCAGCGCCACGTCTAACTCGCCGTCTCCCAGGATAACGAGGGGGACGTCGGGCTTCTTCAGGAGGCCGACGACGGTGAGGACGACGGGATCAACTTCTGTACCTTCTTCAAAGCCGGCCAGATCGCCGACGTTCACAGGCTGGTAAATAATTTTGCCGGGCCGATTGAAGCCGCGCTTGTACGGCAACCGCCGGGCAAGCGGCAACTGTCCACCCTCAAAGTAAGGGGGGACGCCGCCGCCACTACGGGCGTTCTGGCCTTTGGTGCCGCGGCCGGCCGTCTTTCCATAACCGGACGACATACCACGACCCACTCGCTTCCGCTTCTTCTTGGACCCGGGGTCCGGACGCAGATCGTTTAATTTCATCTTACTCTTCCTCTTCGACTTCAACTAAGTGACTGACTCGATTGATCATGCCACGTATGACAGGCGTGTCCTGGTGTTCCACAGTCTGGTAAAGTTTGCGGAAACCGAGGGCCTCAATGGTGCCTTTCTGTCGCTTGTTGTAGCCCGTGGCGCTTTTTTTGTAAGTAATGCGCAATTTCTTAGCCATAATTCCGACTCCAGAAGGGGGCCACCTGATTGGGCTCTTTGCCCCGGCGGGCGGCCTCTTCGTCCACGTCTTTCATGCGGTCAAGGCCGTTGACGGTGGCGGCGATAACGTTGAGGATGTTCTGGCTGCCCAGAGATTTGGACAGGATGTCGCGGTAACCGGCCGCTTCGAGGACGGCGCGAACGCCGCCGCCGGCGATGATGCCGGTGCCGGGGGCAGCCGGCTTAATCAGGACGCGGGCAGCGCTGTGCTCGCCGATGATCTCGTGGGGAACGGTGTTGCCCACCATGGGCACGTCGTGCATATTCTTGCGCCCGTCATCCAATGCCTTGCGAATGGCGTCGGGCACTGAACGCGCTTTGCCGATACCGTAGCCTACCCGGCCGCGATTGTCGCCGACGACGACGACGACGCGGAAGGCGAAGCGCCGGCCGCCTTTGACGACCTTGGCGACGCGGTTGATATCGATAATACGCTCATCATAATCAGGACGGTCCTGGTCCCGGTATTGTCGTCTTTTTCCCATTCCGTTCTCCTCTTAAAAGTTGAGGCCGCCTTCGCGAGCCGCTTCGGCCACTGCCTTGACTCGGCCGTGGTAAGGGTAGCCGCCGCGGTCGAAGACGACGTCGCGAATACCGGCTTCGAGCGCGCGCTCGGCGACGACGCGGCCGATGAAGGCCGCTTGCTCTTTTTTCGTCTTGCCCTCCAGATCGGAGGCCAGTTCTTTTTCCAGCGTCGTAGCGGAGACCAGCGTGTGGCCGACCTCATCGTCGATAACCTGGGCGTAAATATTGTCCAGGCTGCGGTACACGTTAAGCCGCGGCCGCTCAGCCGTCCCGAAAATGCGGGTGCGGATGCGACGATGGCGACGCTTGCGTGCTTTTCGACTCTTAGCAGACATAAGTAACCTTACACCTTGCCGGCCTTGCCAGCCTTGCGGCGGACCCATTCACCTTCGTAGCGAATGCCCTTGCCCTTGTAAGGCTCTGGCGGCCGTGTCTTGCGAATGTTGGCGCTAACCTCGCCAACAACTTCTTTGTCAATCCCCGAAACAATGATCGTCTTCCCTCGATCTTCGACGGTAAAGGACAACCCTTCTTCCGCCTCAAACTCGACTGGGTGGGAGTAGCCGACGTTCAGCACGAGCGTGTTGCCCCGCATCTCGGCGCGATAGCCAACGCCCTCAATCTCCAGGCGTTTGGAAAATCCTTCGCTGACGCCGAGAACCATATTGTTGAGCAGCGAGCGGGTCAGCCCGTGCAGAGCGCGATGGTGGTTCTCGTCGCTGGGACGCCGGACGCGCAGGACGCCGTCTTCCAGCTCAATCTGCATGTCAGGATGGAAGGTCCGCTCCAGTGACCCCTTTGAGCTGCTGATGGACACGTGCGATCCGTCGACTTCTACTTTTACATTGTCCGGTATCTCAATTGGCATTCTTCCGACCCGTGACATACTAAACCTCCGTTACCAGACCTTGCACATGACCTCGCCGCCAATACCCAGGCGACGGGCCTGCTGGCCGGTCATAACGCCCCGGGAGGTGGTGAGGATGGCAATGCCCATCCCGCTCAACACCCAGGGAATATCGTCCTTGCCGACATAAATGCGCTGACCGGGTTTGCTCACGCGCTGCAGGTCGGTGATAACAGACCGCCGATCGCGCCGGCCGCCGACGTACTTCAGCTTCACCCGCAGCACGGGGAACGGCCCGTCCGAAAGGACCTCATAATCTTCAACATATCCCTCTTCCGTGAGGACGCGGGCAATCGCTTCCTTCAGCTTAGAATGGGGGATGGAAACATCCGGATGCTCGCGCAGAAGCGCATTACGGATCCGGGTCAACATATCAGCAACTGTATCGCTCATCGACATCGTCGTTTCTCCCGTTACCAGCTAGACTTGACGACACCGGGCAGGTTGCCCTTGAGCGCTTCTTCCCGAAAATGGATGCGGCAGAGACCGAAGCGGCGCATGTATCCGCGGGGACGGCCGCAAACCTTCCCGGAACGAGGGTCGACGTACTGACAGCGGTTGCGCACACGCACCTCGAATTTGCGATTTTCTTCGCGCGCCGTCATTGACTTTTTGGCCATATGACTCTCTCACTCCTTCTCTCTATCTTTCGCGGAACGGCATGCCGAGCAAACGGAGCAATTGCCGTCCTTCTTCGTCAGTTTCCGCGGTGGTGACAATGGTCACCTCCATACCGCGCACTTTGTCAACGTTATCGTAATTGATCTCCGGGAAAATTAGCTGTTCCCGCAGACCAAGGGTGTAATTCCCCCGGCCGTCAAATGAGTCGGGCGAAACACCCTGGAAGTCCCGGGTGCGCGGCAGGGCGATGTGAATGAGACGCATGAGGAAACTCCACATACGCTCGCGACGCAACGTAACCTTGACGCCTATCGGCAGTCCTTCGCGAATGTTAAAGCTGGCGATGGACTTCTTGGCCCGCGTCACGATCGGCTTTTGACCGGTAATGGTGGCAATATCCTCCGTTGCGCGCTCGATGGCCTTAGGGTTCTCCAACGCTTCGCCCAAACCGACGTTGACCACGATCTTCTCGATCCGGGGGACCTGCATGACGCTGTCGTATTCAAAATCTTTGATCAGCGCCGGTACTACTTCTTCTTTATACTGTTCTGACAATGGCTTTAGGGCCATATCTTTTCCTCCACACCTAATCAGTCGATGTCCACGCCGCTGCGCTTGGCATAGCGGATCTTGCGGCCGGACTCGTCGCGGCGAATGCCGATGCGCGTGGGGCGGTCTGATTCAGGGTCGATGAGCATCACGTTTGAAACGTGAATGGGAGCTTCAAACTCGATGATGCCACCCTGAACCTGTCCACGGCCGCCGCCGGGGCGGGGGCGCTGGTGCTTCTTGACCAAATTCACGCCCTTTACCACAACACGCCTTTCGTCAGGGATAGCCCGGATCACTTCACCGCGCACGCCTTTATAATTTCCGGCTATCACTTCTACCAAATCGCCTGTTTTAATATGCATAATTCCTCTCTCGTTCTGTCCGGTCAATTCGTCGCATTGACCGCCTTGTCACCACCCATTCGGCGGAAACCTTAGAGCACCTCCGGAGCCAGCGAGAGAATGCGGCTAAAGCCGAGTTCACGCAGTTCCCGGGCCACAGGCCCAAATATGCGGGTGCCGACGGGCAACTGTGTGTCCCCGTTCAAAACGACGGCGGCGTTATCGTCAAAGCGGATGTGGCTGCCGTCATCCCGCCGGTACTCCTTGTTGGTGCGCACGACAACGGCGCGCACAATGGAGCTCTTCTTGACCTGCGAATTGGGTGTAGCCTTCTTCACAGAGGCGACGACGATGTCGCCGACGCCGCCATATTTCCGCCGGGAGCCGCCGGTCACCTGAATGACCAGCAGTTCGCGGGCGCCGGAGTTATCCGCAACCTTCAAACGGCTTTCCTGTTGAATCATTGCCCTCTTCCTCCTCGAATCACTCCGGCCGTTCCAGGATGGACACGAGGGCCCAGCGTTTGTGGCGGCTATACGGTTTCGACTCAATAATCTCTACGCGATCCCCTTCGCGGGCTTCGTTGTCCTCGTCGTGCGCCTTGTACTTCTTGCGCAGACGCAACACCTTCTCGTAAAGAGGATGGCGCTTCGTGTACATTACTTCGACCACGACGGTCTTATCCATCTTGTCACTGGTTACGACGCCAGTGAGACGTTTTCTTTGTTCTCTCATTACGCAGCAACCTCGTAACTTGTCACCAGCTCCGGCTCGCGGTCGCGGCGGCGCTTTTCATTCAAATTGACCAACGCCGTAGCGATCTCATTGCCGTCCCTGTCGTAGAACTCCACAGCCCAGGCCACGTCTTCATAGACGTAGCGGGCAAAGGCGTCCCAGCGTATATCTTCCAGGGCGGCGGCGATCTCCGGCTGCCGCGCGGCAGCTTCGACAGCCAGCCGGCGCTTGTGGAGCACTTCTCTTATCTGGGCGATCTCGCGGCGGACGGCGCGCAGCCGCGAGGTATCCTGGAGGCGAGCGGACGCTTTTTGGAAGCGTAAATTGAACATCTCTTCGCGCCGGTCTTCCAGCAACCCCTCGAGCTGATCGTCGCTCATCTCTCGCAATTCAACAATGTGGGCCATTACAGTCTGTCCTCCCGAGAAACGATCTGGGTTTTTATGGGCAGCTTGTAACTGGCGCGGCGCAACGCTTCGCGGCCGACTTCCTCAGTCACGTCGGCCACTTCAAAGATGATGCGACCGGGCTTGACCACGGCAACCCAATGATCGACAGCGCCCTTGCCCTTGCCCATGCGCGTTTCGGCCGGCTTGGCCGTGACGGGCTTGTCAGGGAAGATGCGAATCCAATAACGACCGCGGCGGCGCATGTGGCGGGTTACTGCGCGGCGCATCGCCTCGATCTGGCGGCTGGTGATCCAGCCCGGTTCGAGGGCCTGCAGGCCGTAGTCGCCCTGCATCAATTCAGTGCCGCCCTTGGCCATACCTTTCATGCGACCGCGGAACTGCTTGCGATATTTAACGCGTTTTGGCATTAACATAGTTCGTCTCCGTGTTCCGCTTATTCACTAATGTAAACGTCGGTGGCTTCCGGTTCCTTCTGGGGCAGCACTTCGCCTTTGTAGATCCAGACCTTGACCCCGATCTTGCCGAAGGTCGTATCCGCCTCGGCCAAACCAAAGTCGAGGTCGGCGCGGATGGTATTGCGCGGCACCTGACCGTCCCACACCTTCTCAGTACGGGCCATTTCGGCACCGGAGAGGCGGCCGGCGGCCTCGATGCGAATGCCCTCGGCGCCCTGGCGCATGGCCTGAGAAACGGCGCGTTTCATGGCCCGGCCGTGGGAAATACGGCGCTCTAACTGGTGGGCCACATTTTCTGCCACCAACTGGGCGTCCAGATCGGGATCGACGATCTCTTCCACTTCCAGCTTGACCGACTTTTCGGTCATGTCGCGCAGCTTGCTGCGCAGCGCCTTCACCGTGGAGCCTTTGCGGCCAATGACAATGCCCGGCTTCGACGTCCAGACCGTGACCTGCACCTGGTTGGGAAACCGTTCGATCTCGATACGCGAGATGCCGGCCTGCGGCAATTCGTCTTTGATGGTGCGGCGGATGTCAAAATCCTCGTGCAATAGTTCACGATACCGCTGACCCTCGGCGTACCACCGGGTGTTCCAGTCACGGATTGTCTTCAAACGAAAACCAATAGGATGTACTTTACGACCCAACGCTGAGCCTCCTTCCTTTATTCGTACTCGGTAATTTCACGCTCGGCCAGATAGACCGTTATGTGCGTGGAACGTTTGATGACAGGTCGGAAGCGACCACGGCCGGCAAAGCGACCGCCATAGGGCGCTAGCCGGTGGCGCGGGCCTTGGTCGGCGAAGATGCGGCTCACTTCGAGCTCGTCAATCTGCAGGCCGTAATTCTCTTCCGCGTTGGCCACGGCCGAGCGGATGACCTTGTACACAGGCTCGGCGGCACGGTTGGGCATAAAGCGCAGCGTGTCCAACGCCTCGCGGGCGCCTTTACCGCGCACAGCGTCGACGACGAGGCGCACTTTGCGCGGCGCCATCTGCACATGCTTGGCAACAGCCTTTACTTCGAACCTCTCCTCAGCCATAGTTATTGCACCCGAGCCTTACGTTCCGCTCTGGCTTCGCGCATATGTCCCCGGAAGGTGCGGGTCGGCGCAAATTCACCCAACTTGTGGCCGACCATATTCTCCGTGATGTAGATGGGCACGTGGCGCCGCCCGTCGTGGACGGCGATGGTGTGACCCACCATCTGGGGGAAAATAGTGCTCGCGCGCGACCAGGTGCGGATGACCTGTCGTTTGTTCGCAGAGTTCAACTCTTCAATTTTCTGTAATAGCTTAGCGTCCACATAGGGACCCTTCTTTAATGAACGGGACATAACTCTCTCTGACCTCCTTAACGGCGTTTCTTCGAACGACGACGGAAGATATATTTGTCTGTTCTCTTGTTGCGGCGCGTACGCTTACCCAAAGCCGGCTTGCCCCAGGGGGTCTTCGGACTGGGCATGCCGATGGGCGCCCGGCCTTCGCCGCCGCCATGCGGGTGGCTGCCGGGGTCCATCGCCGAGCCGCGCACCGTGGGACGTATGCCCAGATGGCGCTTGCGGCCGGCCTTACCCAATCTCACGTTTCCGTGCTCCACGTTGCCCACCTGGCCGATAGTAGCGGTGCAATCCTGATGGATGAGCCGCTCTTCGCCAGAGGGCAGGCGGAGGATGGCGTACTTTCCTTCCTTGGCCACAATCTGCGCCGAGGTGCCGGCCGCGCGGACCAGCTGGCCGCCGCGACCCTGGTGTAACTCGACGTTGTGCACCTGGGCACCCATGGGAATGTTACGCAGGGGCATATTGTTCCCCGGGCGCATTTCGGTCTGGTCGTCGCTGAGAACGGTGTCGCCCACGCGGAGCCCCAGGGGGGCAATGATGTACCGCTTTTCGCCGTCGGCGTAAACGACCAAAGCGATGCGCGCCGAACGGTTTGGATCATATTCAACGGAAGCGACGCGGGCCGGAATGCCCTTCTTGTCGCGGCGAAAGTCAATCTCCCGGTAGCGACGCTTGTGGCCGCCGCCCCGGTGGCGAATGGTAATCGTTCCGCGGAAGTTGCGGCCGGCCTTCTTGCGCAGACCGCTGACCAGGGACTTCTCCGGCTTGCTGCGCGTAACTTCTTCGAATGTGTGGCCGCTCATGTCGCGGCGGCCGGGTGACGTTGGCTTATAAATCTTTACAGGCATGTCTTCCTTCCAAAATTACGTAATGAGTTAGACGCCTTCGAATAGTTCGATGCTCGTGCCGGGAGCCAGGGTGACGATGGCCTTCTTCCAGCCGGGCTTGCGAGTCGCGATGCGCCGCCAGCGGCGGGCGCGTTTGGCCGGCATGTTGGCCACGCGCACCTTCTCGACGACAACGTCAGGCCACGCCAGCTCCACGGCCTCTTTGATCTGTTTCTTGTTCGCCCGTGGATCGACCACGAACGTGTACTGATTTTCTTCAGAGGCTAGAATATTCGATTTTTCGGTGACGACGGGTCGTCGAATGATCTCGCGCCAGTGCATGGTTTATTCCTCCTCGTCTTCGGCCAGCACGTAGATTTCGGTGTGCCGACCCAGGAGTTGGTCGATAACTTCCAGAGCTGCCAGGGGCATGACTATCTTCTCGTAACCCAGCAAATCACGGATATTCAGGTAGCTGGCGCGCAACGTTTTGACGTCGGGAATATTGCGAGCCGATTTCTCAACGTTTTCGTCCTTGTCAGCCATCAGCAGCAGCGCGCTGTTGTCATCGCCGACCAGGCGGCTTACGAGGGCGACCATTTCTTTGGTCTTGGGCCGCTCCATCGTGACCTCTTCCACGACGACGATGTCGCCGTTGTCCGCCTTGGCGGAGAGGGCCGAACGGAGCGCGGCGTGCCGCATCTGGCGCGGCATCTTCTTGCGATAGCTGCGCGGCTGCGGGCCGTGGGCCACACCACCGCCGACAAAAATGGGGGCGCGGCGGCTGCCGTGCCGGGCGCGGCCGGTACCCTTCTGCCGCCATACCTTGGCCGTCGAGTAGCGTACTTCCGACCGGCCTTTGGCTTTATGCGTGCCGGCGCGGCCGTGGGCCATCTGGCGCACCAGGGCCTGATGCATGAGGCCACGGTTGATTTTGGCCTCGAAAATATCGGCCGGGAGGTCAACCTGCCCCACTTCGCGGCCATCCATATTCAGGATCTTTGCTTCCATGTCCAAATTCCTCCAGCGTAACCGGCTATGACTTCGCCGCGGTTTGAATGAGCACCAGGTTGCCTTTGGGACCGGGCACCGGCCCTTTGACGGCAATGAGGTTCTGCTCAGGGTCAATCGTCACGACTTCCAGGTTCTGGGAGGTACGCACGACGTTGCCGCTGCGACCGGCCATGCGCATCCCTTTGATGACCTTGGACATACCTGACGTGGCGCCGATGGAACCGGGCGCACGATGTCGGTCAGACTGGCCGTGGGTCTTGGGGCCGCCGCGGAAGCCGTGGCGCTTGACGACGCCGGTGAAGCCCCGCCCTTTGGTGCGGCCGGTCACGTCCACGCGGTCACCGCCGGCAAATTGTTCCACGGTCAGAGCCTGGCCAACTTCGAACTCTGTCGTCTTGCGCGTCCGAATCTCGCGCAAATGGCGAACGGCCGGAATCCCCCGGTCCTTCTTACGCACGGGGTGCTTTTCGTCCGTGTCCAGCCGGCCGAGGTGGCCCAATTGCCCCTTTGTCAGGCGCCGTTCTTTCGTCTCGCCGAAGCCGATCTGCACGGCCTGGTAGCCGTCTGTCTCTTCTTCTTTGATCTGAGTTACGTAGCACGGCCCGGCCTGGATGATGGTGGCCGGCACGGCCGTGCCATCTTCTTCCAGGATCTGGGTCATGCCGATCTTGTAGCCCAGCAACGCTTTCATTGCATCCTCCAAGGACTGTCAGCCAGCAGGCTGCATCATCCTTTTTCTCCAAATGTTAAATCTGAATCTCAATGTCAACCCCGGCCGGCAAATTGAGCCGCATCAGGGTATCGATGGTCTTCGAGTCCGGGTTGAGCACGTCGATCAACCGCTTGTGCGTCCGGATCTCGAAATGCTCGTGGGAATCCTTATCGATGAACGTGCTCCGGCGCACGGTGAAGCGCTCGACGCGCGTCGGCAGAGGCACAGGGCCGACGACCTTGGCGCCGGTCCGCTCTGCGGTACCCACGATGCGCTGGGCCGATTGGTCCAGCACGCGGTGATCATAAGCCTTTAACCGAATGCGAATTTTTTCTTTAGCCATAAGTCCTCGTTGAGAGGGGCGTTGAGCCACTAAATCTTGGGCTCAACGCCCCTTCCCTCCAGCGTTCTCAGTCAAGAATCTTGGTAATGACGCCGGCGCCGACGGTCAGACCGCCTTCACGGATGGCGAATCGGCTGCCCTCTTCCAACGCCACCGGGGTGATTAGCTTCACCCGC
>JAWVYQ010000067.1:0-18084 GCA_033722615.1 Promineifilaceae bacterium (SeqCode) | reverse complement strand
GGCCGCTTTCGCTGCTTCGCGCTTTGACCCCCAGTTGCGCGATTACTATCAACGTAAGCGCAACGAGGGCAAGGCCCACGGCACTGCCCGTGGCGCCCTTTGCCGCAAGCTGCTCCATCGCATCTACATCATCCTCAAGGAGGAGCGTCCCTATGTGATTCGTGACTAACTTGTTAAGGTTCGGTCCCAGCTACGTTTGACTTTTCATAGCTGGTCTTATCCATTCTCTACCCAATGCACGACGTCACCGTCTATAAACTTGACGAACACGGCCGAGAAGTGTGGCACTATCCGGCGACGGTACTGGCTCGGGAGCCGGACAAGATACGCTTGCAGTCCTTCTTTGATCGGGACGACGTGGACCTGGGGTACGCGACGTTAGCTCGCGGGGACCGTTTTGTAGAGACTTTCTATGGGGATCGCTGGTATAACGTATTTGCCATTTATGACGGGAATGATGATGTCTTGAAGGGATGGTATTGTAACGTGTGCCGGCCGGCGGAAATCACGAGGGACGCCGTGCGCTGCGAAGACCTGGCGCTAGACGTGTGGGTCAGCCCGCAGGGCAGGACGGCGGTCATGGACGAGGAGGAATTTGCCAGCCTCGACATCCCACCCAACGATCGGCGGCGAAGCCTGGAGGCCTTGGAGACGCTGTTGCAACTGGCCGAAACAGGCAGGCTCCCCGCCTGAGTTTGCCTAGATTACCAAGGGCGTATTCCTAATCCTGTGGCTACGGCCCCTTCGCTGCCTGTCGCTCCAGAAGAGCGGCCGTTCTGCGCGTATTCTCTTCTAGCGCAATGAAGAGGTCGATACCTTCGCCGAAAGCATACATCGTTACAGCCAGGCCGCCACCATATAGAAGGGCAACGATAGTGAAGATGATGGCGCCCACTGCGCCTCCGGTTGCGCCACCAAGGATACCGCGCAGGTCGCTGCCTAGTGCCACACCGCCGAAACCCAGCAGGCTTGTGGCGCAAAAGCCAAGGATGAACAGCAACGTCAATACGCCGACGACGATACCCAAAATCTTGTAGATGCTGCCAATCGTGCGCAGGACCCTGTATCTGCGCTCCATGAGTTCCTCCTGAATCTGTTACCGGGCGCTCCGGCGATTACATCTGCCTTTCCTGTACCAGGGGCCAGATTACGCCGCCGATGGCGCCGAAGATGAGGCCACCAATGAGCGGGGGGCAAAGGCTGAAAATGAATGCAACGACGCCACCAGAGGCGGTAGCAACGATATCAGTCTGCTCCACCACGGCGGCCATCCCGGCGTTGGTCACGGCGGACAGAATGCCGCTAATCAGACCATAGACTAACCCGCCGAAACCGCCTGCCAGCGCGCCACCAAGGGCGCTCTGGGCAAGATCTTCTTTGCCGGGCGCAAAGTAACCATAGCCCAAACCGGCACCAATGGGAATGAGAAACCAGCCAAGGCAGGCCAGCGGCCAAACGAGACAACCTAAGAGTGGAATCGCGGACAGAAGCGCGAGAATCAAACTGACGGCCGCGGCGATACCGCCCGACTTGACGACACTTTCGGTGTTAATGCTCATGAGATATTTCCCTCCACTTAAATTGAACGATGTCTTAAATTTCGACCCCGTCGCCGTCGAATGAACCAGGTCAGGACGTAACCGAGGATAAGAATGAGCAGGATGCTCATAATCAACGGAACGAGGATCGAAAGCACAGAGACGACAAAAGCTATGATATCCTCAACGAGGCCGACGAACCAGTTACCGGTTCCGGCCGTCGTCGTGGTGACTGCCGGACGCACGGCGCCTTTCGTCGTGTGTACGCCTCCGGCGAGAATGAGCCCCGCGATCAGGGCAATGACGGGGTTGATACCCGTGATGACGTCGGCGTTGGCAGCAAAGAGCACGGCGCCGGCCGCCGGCCGGACGACCGTTTGAACGACGTCGTTGACGGTATCGACGGCCGGGATTTTGTCAACGGTCATTTCGATGACAAGTAACACGATCAGCACGGCGATAACGATCCAGTTGCCGAGCAAATCATACGGCTCGCCCAATTGCAGGAAGGGATCGTCCAGCGGAAAACGAGAGCCAAGGGCAACGATGAGCAAGGGGATATAGGCATTCAGCCCCGCGCTGGTAGACAAGCCAAAAGCAGCGCCAACGCCGCCAAGCGCTGAAATTATCTCCATTGACGTTGCCTCCTTCTCACAAGGTCCTCAAGGCTACGGAAGTTGGTCCGCTTACTATCTCTTCCCGACCGTCGACCGAACAACATCCTGTCAATCACTCCTATCCCTGCGTTCATAAACCGGGAAATCCGGTCAACGTTCCTGTCAGTTGAAAGCGGACGACGCCGACGGCGCCAATTTCCAGTAAGGCCAATGAGAGACCGACGGTCAGCGGAACGGCCGCCTCCTGCCAGCGGGCGGCCCGACCGTCCTTGCGCAGTGCAATAAGGAGTAAGATGGCGTTGATCGCCGTCAGGATTAAGAGGACGCCGGCCGCGCTTACGATACCCAATACGTACAAAAGGGCCGGTTGGTTGCTCAAAACGAGCAGAACAAGGAGAAAGATCAGGCCCACCAGTCCGGCCAATTCTCGCCACGATGTGACAACGCCTTGCCAAATCTGATGGTGCCACAGCGTCTGCGCCAGAGCAGGGAAGGTGATCAGGCCCATGGTCAGCCCGGCGCCGGCGCCGGTGGTCAGGCGCAACCAGTTACGCGGTTCGTAGAGGTGGGGCGCCTGGGGAAAGAAGTGACTGTAAGAATTAAGGCCGTCCACGCCCATGAGGGCCAGGAAACCGCCGAGAACGAGCAACTGGCGCAGAGGCGGGAGGGCGGTGCGGCGCGCGCGGCCGGCCATGAGCAAAACCAGAAAAGTGAGGGAGATGCCCAGATAGATGCCGGTGCAGCGGGCGCAGAGGGGAAGCTGGCGCCCGGCAATCGTGAAGGAGCGCTCCGTTATCCGGTGACAGATGGCGTAGCCAGCGTAATCCGCCCCTTGCAACAAATGGCTGCTCGATAGACGGGCGGGATCGGTGACAGTGTAGAAGCCCATGAGTAGCAGCACACCGGCGACAATGACCAACAGCCACCAGCGCTGCGATAGCAGCCGGTCGTCGTCCGCCCCAGGGAGCGCCGTTCCCGCACTCCTATTGCAATTTGTGACGGATTTCTCGCGGGCTCCTGTAATGCCTGGCACGTGCCTCCTTGAAAAGGTCAAACTCGGCGTGCGCCTCCGGCAAAAGTTACGGACATGATATGCGAAGCAGGCGCCAACCTCTGACGCAATTATAACAACGATCTGCTATCCTTAACAGAGGCGGAGGGAGCGCCGGACGGTATTTCTATATCGTCAACCGCCCCCTTCCCTTGACGCCGATTCTGGCCAATGCTAGGATCGGTTACCCAGGTTGGCCGGGCGATCGCGGTCGCCGCCAGCGGCGGCTGAGGAAAGTCCGCACTCCGTAGAGCACGGTGCCGGCTAACGGCCGGGCGGGGTAACCCGACGGCTAGTGCAACAGAGAGGTAGATTGCCCGTCCGGACGCGGTTCCGGGCGCGGTGAGGGTGAAACGGCGGTGTAAGAGACCACCGGCAGTGGCAGTAATGTCACTGGACAGGCAAACCCCACCGGGAGCAAGGCCAAGCAGGGTGAAGGTGCCGGGCAGCCGGCGCCTGCGGAGTTGCTCGCTCCGCCACCAACCCAGGTAGGCCGCTAGAGGTTGCCCGCAATGGTAACCGGAGATAGATGATCGCCGCCCCAGTAGGGGCACAGAATGCGGCTTACAGGCCAACCTGGCAGAAAAGAGAGAGGAAGAACGTGGTGGCAGAGGGCACGTCGATGAGCCCATTCGGGTTAACGACTTGCTATCTGCCACCTTCCCTGTATAACATTTGTAGAAAGAGGACTCGAGTAGGAAATCCATGATTCACGTGAATTTTGTGTGTCTGGGCAACATTTGTCGCTCCCCTATGGCGGAAGCGGTGTTTAAGAGGATGGTAGATGAGGCCGATCTGGGCGATCAGATCGCGGTCGATTCGGCCGGGACCGGTTCCTGGCACGCGGGCGAAATGGCTCACCGGGGCACCCGGCGTGTGTTGGCGCAACATGGCATTGAATATGCCGGCCGGGCGCGGCAGGTAACGCGTGAAGACATGAGGCCGGAACATTACGTGGTTGCCATGGACGAAAGCAACGTCGACGAGTTACGACGGCGCTTCGGCGAGCACCCTCGCCTGTACCGTCTGCTCGACTTTGCCAACGAGAGCGACGTGCAAAACGTGCCGGACCCATACTATTCCGGTAACTTTGAGTACGTATACCAGCTTGTGAAGGACGGATGCAGGGGGCTTCTGGAAACGATCCGTGAAGAGCAAGGTATTTAGCAGTCGCGCAGCGTAGTATTAAGTAACAAGGCACAATTCCATAACTTTAAGGAGGAAGCGATGGAACGAGAAGTAATCGTGGTGGGTGCCGGACCCGCGGGGGCAACGACGGCCATGGCGCTGACGCAGAAAGGATACGACGTCCTTTTACTGGACCGCAAGGCATTTCCCCGCGATAAGGCATGTGGCGATGCTGTCCCGGCCGGAGCGATCGAACAACTATACCGGCTGGGTATGCAGGAGAAGATCGAACAGGCCGGCTTTTACCAGATTGACAAGATACGTCTCGTTTCACCCAAAGGCCACATTATGGACGCGGATCTGGAGGAGGAGGGCCACGAGGCCAGATCATGCATTGTGCCGCGCCTCCAGTTTGACGCGGTCCTACAAAGACATGCCGTCGATTCCGGAGCCGAGTTTTTACAGGCGCACGTCAGAGAACCGATTGTGGAGGACGGGCAGGTGAAAGGTGTGCGGGCGCGCGTCAACGGTTCGATCGAGGAATTCCGCAGTCGGGTCGTCATTGCCGCTGACGGCGTGACGTCGACTATCTCCCGGGCCATCCGGCCGGACGAGCATGAGGATGGTCACCGTGCCGTCGCCCTACGCGCCTACATTGACGATCTGGAGGAACTTCCCCACCAAGTGGAATTTTACCTGTACAATGAAATTTTGCCCGGCTATGCTTGGATCTTCCCCCTGGGAAACCACCAGGCGAATATCGGCCTGGGCATGCGCCTGGATAAGTTCCGTGAAGAGGGGCACAATCTTAACGATATGCTCGAGCGATTCATGGAGATGCCGGACATCAAGAAACGGCTAAGAAATGGGGGACAGGTCCACGACGTGGCGACGTGGCAGCTCAACTTTGGCTCGCAAAAGAACGTGCAGCGCGCTTACGACGGGGCGCTTCTGGTAGGAGACGCGGCCGGTTTCATTAACCCGCTCACCGGCGGGGGCATAAGCAACGCGCTGGTCTCCGCGCGGCTGGCTGCTGAAACGGTCCACGATGCCTTTTTGAAAGGGGATTTCTCGCGGCGGACGCTGAAGGTCTACGAGACGTATTGTGACCAGGAGATGTGGTCGTCGATGCGACGCTCCTACATTTTGCAGCGGACGCTGGGCTACTTCCCCTTCGTGGCCGACTGGCTGATCGGCCGGGCAGGCCAGAACAGCGAGATTGCGCAGACGTTTATGACTAAACTTTAACGGAGGGGCAAGGCAAAGGGAAACCCGGCGCATTATGTTGTGACGTTAGCCTTGTCGTGGCACCGGGTTTCTGAGGACGAACTACTGAAGCGACCCTGTGGGTGTGAGGTAGTTTACGATTTTGGCCGGAATGTCGTAGACAGGCGTTTCTTTCGTGAGGACTGCGTTGGCTCCTGCGTCAATGCTGTGATCATGTGTCGAGTCCCGGTCGTCAGCCGTATACATGACAATACGCGGATAGCGATCATACTCTTCCCGAATACGACGGCACACTTCAATGCCATCCATATCGGGCATCATAATATCCAACAAGACCAAGTCAGGGAGTTCTTCGGTGATCATGTTGAGTGCCTGACGTCCGTTGTAAGCGCTGCGCACTTCGTAGCCGGCCGCTTCCAGGATAATCTCGCAAAGTTGTACCAGAGACTTCTCGTCATCTACGACTAGAATCTTTTTCGTTCGTGCCATGCTGGGATTGTAGGTTTCCTAACGCGGAGCGTAAATAGGCACAAAGAGCTATTTTCCCGGGAAGTTTCCCAGAGCGCGTTGCCGGTAGGTGGAGCACCCTCTCAGATGATGAGGATGCTTCATCCAGAGCAGAGTCTATCTAGAGTCTTTTTCATAGGCGTGAAGAAAGGAGCGTCTTGATGTTTCGAATATTATTGCGCTGGGCCATCAACGCTATTGCGCTGTGGGCAGCGGTTCAAATCGTTCCAGGGCTTGAGCATCAGGCCGAGTCCGGCCTGTCGTTATTGATCATCGCCCTCATCTTTGGCCTGGTCAATGCGCTGATTCGGCCGATCGTGATATTGCTCACCTGTCCCCTTATCCTGCTCACCATGGGGCTCTTCATCCTGGTGATCAACACGATCATGCTCAGCCTCACCGTATGGCTGTCCGACGTCTTGGAACTTGGTCTCAGCTCCAACAGTTTCTGGACAACCTTCTTTGGCGCCGTCGTCATCAGTGTGGTGAGCGGGCTTATCAACCTGCTGGTCAAGGACAAACGGGAGGAAGAACGCGGGGAGATTGTCCTCTAAAAAGAAAACGCCCCGGCAGCGGCAACGGGCCGCGCAGAGGCGCTCAATCTTCATTTGGGCAGTCTTTAAGAGTTTCTAACGGAACGCTCCGTAACTGCGGCGCGATACGACGTTGCGCGCCTGAGGCCCCTTACCGACGTCGATGCGATCGTACTCGACGCGATCACCTTCGTAGAGATTGCGATACCCTTCTCCATCGATGGCCGAGTAGTGAACGAAGACTTCCTGGCCCCCTTCGTCGGGCTTTATGAAACCGTACCCCTTTATACGGCTGAACCACTTCACGACACCGGTCTCTCGTGACATTGACCTTCCCTCCGCTCTTAGTATTGAGGTGCCGCTCCCCCCATAGACGGGCCGAGCAGAGTAAAGTGCTGCGCTTCACACGCAAGCCAACCGAAGCGGGTCGGTTTCTCCACTCGTGTTGCCGACTATAGGGGGAAACTCCGCGGCAATACCAATACAAAAACTACCAATACATCACTACAAGTGAGCTACAGTACTAATAGCATGCGCCAGAGAGCGTGTCAATGAGTTTTACCCTGCTGGAGGCGCTTTTTTCGCCTTTTTCACGGGCGGGGTCAGGGGCGGGAGCGAAGGGTTCCTTCTAACAGCACTTTCTCGGCACCCGTGTTCATGAAGCCCACGGTCTGGGCGAGCTGAATGGAGGGGCGATTCTCTTGCGTTACTTCGTAAAGGGGCGTGCGACCGCTTTCTAGAAGGTGCTGAACGAGGGAGGAAACAACGCTGCGGCCCCATCCCCGCTTACGGTAGGTAGGATTGGTATAGACGGCAACTTCGGCGAAATGGGGCGATTGCCAGTTGACGGTAGCCGAGGCACCGATCTCCCCTTCGCTATCCGGATGGGTCGGGCGCACGACAAACCGGGGTAACCCGTCTGGGGTGTCGGAACGGGTTACCAGGACGTTTATCTCCGGCTCGAAGCGTCGCCGGTCCAGCCTGTAAAGATAGAGGGACCGCTCGCTTTGCACTTCGAAGAACGCGTGGAGCAGGGGACTGTAGTCCAACGGCGCGTGAATGAAAGCAGCCGTTTGAGGGGAAAGCGCCTCGTACATCAGGTCGGCCGCGCCTTCTAGATCGTCCTCGGGAAGTCGCAACGTTACGAGAGGACGAAAGAGATCGATGCCTGTTCGCGAAACGGCGGCGTAGCCGCGGGCTCGGGCAGCCGCAGAGGGATAGACGAACAATCGCGTTCGGTTGTCGGCATGATAGAAGGCATAGTAGGCGGCGGCCGCGTCGGCGGGGTCGCGCTCGTCCAACAAGGGGCGGATGGCCCGCCGTTTTGTGGCCAGATCCCGGTTATCCATCAAGCGAGCCAGAAAATGGAGGGAGGATCATCCGCCGGCCTCCACGCTCTTGAAGGTCTTGAGCGCTATCTCGATTTCAGCCTCGACGGCCGCCGCGACGACTTCACGGTGCGGATCGTACCCTTCCATGCTTTCCCCCTTCTCCAGCACGTTGCCGTCGACGGCCAAGATGGCGGCTGCCTGGACGCGCCTCAGGCTGCTGACCAGAAATAGGGCCGCGCACTCCATTTCCACGGCGATGACGTTGGCTGCGGAAAGAAGTTGATAATCAGGCCGGCGTTGAGTCTCCACGCCCGGATAGAAGTTGTCGGCCGTCAAGATGAGGCCGGTATGGTGCAGGTGGCCTGACATGGCCGCCTGCCGGGCCAACGCCGACGTCAGGCGGAAATCGGCCACCGGCGGATAGCCGGGTGGCACGGTGGCCCGACCGAATCCGGTATAGTCGACGGCTCCCGTCGCGATGACCAGATGACCGTCTTCTACGTCCGGCTGCAATCCACCGCAGGTGCCGATGCGGATGAGGCGGCGGGCGCCAGCGGCGATCAATTCTTCAAAGGCAATGGCGGCGCCCGGCGCGCCAACGCCGTGGGAGCAAACGGCGACGGGCACCCCTCTGTATTTACCGTAGTAACTCCTGTATTCTCGTTGTTCGCTGGCTAGCGTCGCCTGATCCAGATAGGCGGCCGTTTTCGTCGCCCGTTCTGGATCGCCGCAGACCAATACAGCCGGCGGCACAGTGCCCACGGCGAGGCCGGTAACGGGCAGGCGTCGCCCCTCATCTTTACTCATAAACAACTCCTGTTGACACCTGTATTAGACAAAAGTATAATTTTGTTGCCTCTATTCATCAACCGCGTTTCGTGGCGGAGGCAACCAAGACCAACTCTTATTTTAAGGAAGATCGTACGCATGTTCCACGATTACACCATTCCGTCCGCCGCAGTTCGTGGCAGCGTGCGCCGGCAATTGTACGAAGGAGAGCCGTCTGACTCCCTCTGACTCCTCTCCCCATCAAAATGACTGCAATTTGCCCCGCATGTACAAGCTGCATGCGGGGCTTTTTTTTGGCGACCGGCGACCCGGACGAGATGAACGTGACGAACAGCCCGCCCTTCAAACACAATTCTTGCACTCGTGTGGCATGCTGTAATGTCTTATGTGTGCCAACAAGGAGGTAACGTGGACCGATTAGGCGTCTACGCCCGGCTGATGGGCTATTTGAAACCTCATTGGAAACAGGTGGTGCTGGGCTACATAGCCATGCTGGCCGCCACGATCCTTAATCTGATCGTGCCGCAGATCATTAAGGATGCTATCGATCGCGGACTGGCGGCGGGTCAGCCAACAGCGCTTTTTGTCGCCGGGGGTATTATCCTGGCCATCGCCCTGGTGCGCGGTGTCGCGGGCTTCGGCCAGCGTTTCTTTGGCCTGTGGCTCAGTCACCGCTTTGCCTACGACATACGTAATGAATTCTACCGGCGTATGCAGAGGCTGCCTTTCTCCTTCCATGACCGTTCGCAAACGGGCGATATGATGAGCCGGGTGACGAGCGACATTACGGAAACGGAGCGCTTCGTGGGCTTTGGTCTGCTGGAACTGAGCCACTCGCTCCTGCTGCTCGCAGGCGTCATCGTAGCCATGTTCTGGGAGGATGCGGAGCTGGCACTGTTAGGGCTGCTTCCCATCCCCATCCTTGTCGCGGCAACCATTCGTTTCGGCAACGTTGTGCGGCCGCGCTTCAAAGGGATCCAGGAACAGATGGGAGTGCTTTCCAGCACCATGCAGGAGAGCGTGACCGGGATCCGCGTCGTCAAGGCCTTTGCCCGCGAGCCTTATGAGCTGGAGAAGTTTGACCAGGAGAACGAAGAATGGTTTGATCGCCGTTTCTCGCTGATCCGGATCTGGGCAAACAACTGGCCGTTTTTCACCTTCTTGCTCGCCGCCAGCATCTTCTTGCTGCTCTGGTTTGGCGGTCCCCGCGCGGCGGCCGGCGAGCTTACCGTTGGTTCGCTGTTCGCCATGACGTCTTATGTTCTCATGTTGAACGGTCCGGTGCAACGTCTGGGTTTTCTCGTGAATCTGGCAGCGACGGCCGGGGCGAGCGCCAGCCGCGCCTTCGAGATCATCGACACTCCGACAGCGATTACGGACAAGCCAGACGCAGAGAAGCTGGAGAACGTTCGCGGAGACGTCGTCTTCGACAAAGTCAGCTTTGGCTATCAGGAAGGGCAACGGATTCTGAACGAGATCAACTTTCGCGCCGAGCCAGGCCAGACGACGGCCCTCATCGGCCCGACCGGTTCAGGCAAATCCACCATTATCAATCTCATACCTCGCTTCTACGACGTGGACGAGGGGCGAGTCTTGGTGGACGGCCACGATGTGCGCGACGTGACGCAGGAGAGTCTGCGTCGCCATATCGGCACCGTGCTTCAGGACTCTTTCCTGTTCAGCTCGACTATCGCCGAGAATATCGCCTACGGACGGCCGGATGCGCCACAGGAAGAGATTGAGACGGCAGCCAAGACAGCGCGAGCGCACGACTTTATCACGAGCTTCCCTGACGGATACCAAACGCGCGTTGGCGAGCGAGGCGTCACGCTCAGCGGCGGCCAGAAACAGCGCATCGCCATCGCCCGCGCCGTGCTCACAAATCCGCGCATTCTTATCCTGGACGATTCTCTGAGCAACGTCGACACAGAGACGGAGCATCTGATCCAGCAGGCATTGGCGGCGCTAATGGAAGGACGTACGACGTTCGTCATCGCCCAACGGCTAGTGACGCTGAAGAACGCGGACAAGATATTGGTGATTGACCGTGGCCGCGTCGTGCAGCGAGGCACGCACGACGAACTGCTCGCCGAGGGTGGACTCTACAAGGAAATCTACGACTTGCAGCTCAAAGATCAGGAAGAATTCAAGGCGCTGCAAGAACGGCTCGCCGCGTAGACGGATGGGCAGGCGCGAGCACGCCTATCCCTGCTTCAAGGACAATCATGACACGAACTAACGGGCACAGCAAAGAACAAAAAGCGAAGAAGCTTAGCCGGGAAGAACGGGAGCGGCTAGAGCGCGAGCGCCGGATCCGCGATTTGCTACCGGACGAAGATGAAGCGTTGGGCAAAGCGTACGATTCGCGCCTCTTCCGGCGTCTCATGCGCTACAACTTACCGTACATGGATAAGTTGATCGCGGCCATTATCCTGATGATCGCCAGCTCGCTGCTCGGGGTCACAATCCCGTGGATTATCGGCCGGGCCATCGACTACGGCATTCGGACGGGGGAGGTGGATGCCATTCACCAATGGGTCACCACGCTGCTAGGAACTCTGGGTATGGGAGGCGAAGGAATTGGTATCCTTCAGTTCTGGACCATCGTCCTTATCGTGGCAGCGGTGGGTGAATGGCTGACGAATCGCGGCCGTATTTCGCTGATGGCCTTCGTCGGCACACGCATCGTCGCCGACATTCGCAGCCAGCTCTTCCGCCATCTACACACGCTTTCCCTGAACTTCTATAACAATTACAGCGTGGGGCGGTTGATGAGTCGCCTGATTAGCGACGTGGGCGTTCTCCAGGATTTCATCACCTGGTCACTGACGGGTCTGGCCCGGGCCACCTTTACGTTGCTGGGTATCGTCGTCGCCATGCTTGCCATGAACTGGCAACTGGCGCTGGTCACCTTCGCCGTGCTGCCGTTGATGCTACTCCTCGCCAACTACTGGCGCGCCCACGTGCGCGACGCGTATCGGGCAACCCGGCAACGCCTTTCGCTGATCAACGGCTACCTTAACGAGTCAATTACGGGCATTCGCGTGACCAAGAGCTTCACTCGCGAAGTGAAGAATTACGAGCACTTCAACGATCTCAATCTCTCCTACTTCGAGGCGAACGTTGAGGCCGCGCGGTTGGCCGCCATCTTCTTCCCCGGCGTTGATTTCATGGGCTCGCTGGCCACGGCGCTCGTGGTGGGCGTCGGCGGTTGGCTGGTATTGGGAGAGAGCCTGACGGCAGGTACGCTGATCGCCTTCGTCCTCTACGTGGACCGCTTTTTCGAGCCAATTCGCGAACTGGCCCAGCGCTACAACGTCTTCCAGGCAACGATGGCCGCGAGCGAACGTATTTTCAACCTGCTGGACACCGATCCGGATCTGCGCGATGCGCCAGACGCGCAGCCGCTGCCGCCCATCGACGGCCGCGTGGATTTCAAGAACGTGAATTTCAGCTATAACGACGACGAACCCGTGCTGCGCAACCTCAATCTGCGCGTACAGCCGGGGGAAAGAATCGCCCTGGTCGGCGAGACCGGAGCCGGCAAGAGCACGATCATCCGCCTGCTGGCCCGCTTCTTCGACATCGAGAAAGGCGAAGGGGAGCTACAGATCGACGGATTCAACGTGCGCGAGGTGACGCGGAGCAGCCTGCGCCAGCAACTGGGCATCGTTCTCCAGGATACGTTCCTCTTTTCAGGGACGATCAAGGAGAACGTGCGCTACGGGCGACTGGATGCCACCGACGAGGATATCATCGAGGCGGCGAAGACGGTG
The DNA here is from genome assembly GCA_033722615.1 of Promineifilaceae bacterium (SeqCode). Lineage (GTDB taxonomy): Bacteria > Chloroflexota > Anaerolineae > Promineifilales > Promineifilaceae > JAAYYY01. Next base: position 5,587 of record JAWVYQ010000067.1, on the reverse strand, counting down.
GGCGCCCACGACTTCATTATGCGCGCGCCGGAGGGCTATGAGACGGAAGCCGGCGAAAATGGAGTCAACCTCAGCGTGGGCCAGCGACAGATGATTTCCTTCGCGCGCGCGCTGCTGGCCGATCCGCGCATCCTCATTCTGGATGAGGCAACGAGCAGCGTGGACACGGCGACGGAGAAGCACATCCAACGAGCACTGGAGCGATTGATGGAGGGGCGGACAAGTTTCGTCATTGCCCACCGTCTGAGCACCATCGTCAACGCGGATAAGATCGTCGTACTGGATAATGGCCGAATTGTGGAGATGGGCACACACGAGGAGTTATTGGCGCGGGGCGGCCGTTATTACAATCTGTACACGATGCAATGGGCGGAAGCGGCTTCTGACGAAGCTTCTCAGTCGAAAGAGGAAGCGAGCACGAGCTTTAGCGAGAATTAGCCTGGAGCATCGCCCAACTCATTGCCCGTCTCTTTTCCCTTATCTCCAAAAGAGACGCCGAGATCGCGCGCGGTGAGAATGAGGTCGTGTTTCAGGGGCACGTATTTCATACGCGCCGTCGCTTCTTCCAGCGGAACGTAGCGCACGGTCGGCGGATCAAGGGCAACCATACAGCCTGACTCGCCCTCTTCCAGGGCGCGCACGGCCGCGGCGCCAAAGCGGAGGGCCAGCAGACGGTCGCGGGTCGTGGGGGAACCACCCCTCTGTAAATGGCCGAGTACAACGGTCCGCGTCTCCTGTCCCGTCATCGCTTCCAGTGCCGAGGCGATCTTCTGCCCGATTCCGCCAAGCTTTTCGGCCCGGCCGACGGCGCGCTCCTGCACGGTGCGTTCGCCTCCTTCCGGCCGCGCGCCTTCGGCCGCGACGACGATGGCAAAGCCTCTCTCGTCCCTGCGCGATCCACACTTTCGAGCAATCTCGTCAAGATTGTACGGAATCTCAGGAATCAGGATGACGTCGGCGGTGCCGGCCACACCGGCGTAAAGGGCAATCCACCCGGCGTAGCGCCCCATGACTTCCACGACAATGATGCGCCCATGAGCCTCGGCCGTCGTGTGCAGGCGGTCAATGGCCCGGGTGGCAAAGGAGGCGGCCGTATTGAAGCCAAAAGTAACAGAGGTGCCTACCAGGTCATTGTCGATGGTCTTGGGAACGCCGACGACGCGCAAACCTTTCTGAAAGAGGGCGTGAGCTATCTCCATGGACCCGTCGCCACCGATGGCGATCAGGGCGTCAATATTATGTTTAGCAAAGGCCTCCAACAACTCGTCGGTGCGGTCGACTTCCACCAACCTGCCGGAGTCGTCCTCGACCGGGTAACGCAGTGGGTTGCCGCGATTGGTCGTTCCCAGGATTGTGCCACCCTGATGGGTGATACCGCGCACCGTCTCACTGGTCAGCGGCATAAATCCGTCGTCGGAAAAGTGGCCGGGATCTAACAAGCCGTTGTAGCCGTCGCGAATGCCGACGACCTCCCAACCGCGATTGAGGGCGGCCAGCGTGGCAGCGCGAATGACGGCATTGAGGCCGGGCGCGTCACCACCGCCAGTATTGATAGCTATACGTCGTATGCTCATAACCCCTTCCAACTAGAGGCCTCCCAACAGCAAGGGCGCAAAGCGAAGGCACAGTGCAGCGAAAGAACGTCTGCCTATTCTGCAGGCGTCGGCAAAATTTCCTCAAGTAGATTATCTATTTGCGTTCCCAGTTCGTCGATCGATTGTGAATTGTCTACGCGCCAGTCGGCCATCGCGACGCACCGGGCAATATTGTGCCCGTGCGCCGGCTCATCTTTGCCCGACTCGCCGAGGATCATCTGTCGGGCCGCCTCTTTGCGGCCGACGAATTCGTCCGGTTCGTCATAGCGGGCGCGGGCGGCGATACGTTCTACCAATAGCTCCAGGGGGGCCTCTACGGCCACCAGCACAAATTTCTCTCCCAACGCCTGGCGCAGCGCGCTCACTTCTTCGGGGTTGCGAATGGCATCGACAATGACGACCAGAGGTGTATCGGCGGGCAGTTCGGACAACTCTTGGCGCACCTGGCGCACGACCATCAGCGAAAGCACGCCGCTGCCCTGGTCCCGGCGCAACTCGTTGGCAATACGGCGCAGAACGGGACGCTCCACCGCCAACCCTCGCGACCGCGCTTCCTTACGCAACACGTCGGAAAGGCTATAACATCGGGTTTCAATTCCCCGATCATCCAGCCGTGGTTTCAATAGATCAATGAAGGCGCCCTTGCCCGCGCCGGGCAAGCCAGTGACGCCAATATAACGCAAAACGTCGTCTTGCTCCAAAAGAGTCTCCCATCTTCCTATACATGGCGGCGTAGTCGGCCGCCGGTTGTGCAGCCGCTGTCCGCGCTCATAATGATCTGGATCTTATGATACTGCATTTTCCAGGCGCTCCCAACGCCCAAGGCACGATTTGTCCTGCCCGGCCGCCCGTGCTACCGTTAACCTCGATGAGGAAAGCGCGCGACTTATTCGAGCGAATGTGGTGGCGGCTGGTAAAGCTGGGCTTTCATCTGCTCTACAACGAATTGGCGTGGACGTACGATGCGGTGAGCTGGCTGGCATCGCTGGGACAGTGGCGCGCCTGGCAACGAGCGGCGCTGCCCTATGTGCACGGCCGGCGTGTTTTGGAGTTGGCCCACGGTCCGGGCCACATGCTGCTGGCGCTTGCAGAGAGCGGGCGGGACGTGGTGGGAGTGGACTTGTCGCCGTTTATGGGGCGGATGGCCCGTCGCCGGTTGCGACGGACGGGCGCGACGGCCGCCCTGGTTCGCGGACGGGCGCAGTCATTGCCTTTCGCCGACGGATCTTTTGACTCAGTGCTCTCTACGTTTCCGACCGCCTTTATCGCCGAAGAGGCAACGATGAAAGCCGTGCACAGGGTATTGCGGCCGGGCGGTCGCCTCGTCGTCGTCCCTGAAGGACATCTGGAGAATCGAGGGCTGCTGCCCCGCTTCGTGAACTGGCTTTACGTGATCACGGGGCAGCGCCAGGGAACGTTCACCGTGGACGACGAACAGTATTGGCCGGCGGCCAACTCTCCCGTGTGGATCGCCTACCGCCAGGCGATGGAAGCCGCCGGCTTCCGGCTGAACGTCGAACGAGTCAGGCTGGCGCGCGGCGGCGCCAGCATCGTCATTGCCAGCAAGTGAGCGGTTGGTTGAACGAGTAGGGCACTGTACAATAGTAAAATTGTGAATAAGATGGCCCCGAAGCCAATTGAAGCAGCAACCACCAATGATCTGATATTTCCCTCCACGTCTCAACGATCATTGCTGCTTGTGGCGACTGCCGTGATCGTCGTCGATCACGTTAGCAAACGTTCCGTTGCGCGGGCTGGGCAACTTAATTGATCGTCTACGCCTGGGTCACGTCACCGACTTTCTCAACTTCGGTCCGGTGCCTGTCTTCAACCCGACCGATGTTTCTATTTGGGTCGGCGTGATTGTTCTGGGCTTTATCATGTTTCAGGGAAGTAGGATGGAATCGAAAGCAACCGAAGAACAGGCGGCGCAGGGAGCGAGAGCGCAGGGAGCAAGCCCGAGGCCAGAGCCGGAATCTCCCTCCACCGCTCAACGGTCGTTGCTCCTCCTGGTAGCGGCCGCCGTGATCGTCGTCGATCATATCAGCAAGTTGTACGTCGAAAGCTGGCTGCCACTAAACCGCAGCTGGGCGCCTTTTCCGGAACTGGCTCACCTGTTTCGTATCACGCACGTCACAAACACGGGGGCAGCCTTCGGTCTCTTTCCCGGCGGGAGTCTCTTTTTTACCGTGATCGCTACCGTCGTGGCCATCTTTATCCTCTACTACAATTATCAGCTCCCGACCGGCCAACATCCTCTGCGCATTGCGCTGGGCCTGCAACTGGGAGGCGCGTTGGGCAATCTGATCGACCGGCTGCGCCTGGGCCACGTTACGGACTTCCTGGACTTCGGTCCCTGGCCGGTGTTTAATCTGGCGGACACGTCTATCGTAGCCGGCGTCGTTATTCTTGCCATCCTCATGTTGCAAGAGCAAAGGGAGCTGCGAGAGCATAGCGGGCCAGGAGGCGATGAAGGAGAGCAAGAGCGATCGGAGCTGCAATCTGTTGCCCAGGATAGAGCGACACCCCTTCGCGACGGGCAGATGGTCAACTTCAAGTCGACGCCCCCTAATGAGCGAGCAACTTGACCTGGTGTTGGACGCGCCGGGAGAGCGAATCGATAAGGCGTTGGCTGAAGCCCGACCGGAACTTTCGCGCACGCGGTGGCAACAATTGATAGAGGACGGGCTGGTCACGCTGGGGGGAGAGCCGGTGAAAGCCAGCACGCGTCTGGAGGGAGGGGAACGGGTTCAGGTCGTTTTACCTGAGGTAGAGGAGTCCGGGCTGCGGGCACAGAAGATCCCGCTGGACATTCTATACGAAGACGACGATTTGCTGGCGATCAACAAGCCGGCGGGAATGGTGGTCCATCCCGCGCCCGGACACAGCGAAGGTACGCTGGTCAACGCCGTGCTTGGCTATCGCCCCGATCTGGAAGGGATAGGCGGCGAACGCCGGCCGGGCGTTGTACATCGCCTGGATAAGGAAACGTCAGGCCTCATCCTCGTGGCCAAGAACGACAAGGCTTTGCGCCACCTGCAACGGCAGTTCAAGCAGCGGACTGTGGAAAAGCGTTATCTGGCTCTGGTGGACGGGCACATCCAACCGCCGCAAGCGCTGATCGACGCACCCATCGGCCGGGATCCTAACAACCGGAAACAGATGGCCGTCATCCGGCCCGGATCTGGCCACCGGAAACGGCGAGCGAAAACGCGCTACGACACGTTGAAGAAATACAGCACCGGAGACGGGGGCTTCACGCTGGTCGCCTGCCGGCCAATCACCGGCCGCACCCACCAGATTCGCGTCCACCTGGCATTCGTCGGTTACCCCATCGTAAGCGACACGACTTACGGGCGGCGCCGGCAACGAACCGAGCTGGACCGTCACTTTCTTCACGCCGAGTCCCTGGCTTTTCGCCGGCCGGCGGACGACGCTCATATGAGCCTGCGCGCCCCTCTCCCCCCTGAATTACAGGAGGTGCTGGACAACCTCGAGCGAGGTTAAACGGCTTTCGCCGCCGAATCTTTTGGGCGCCGTAACAAGTGTTTACCCCCCGTCCCTGTTGCCATCCCGACGGTCGACCGGCAGAGAGAAGTAAAAGGTGCTACCTCGTCCGACCTGACTGGTGACCCATACCCGGCCGCCGTGTCTCTCGACAATGGACTTGACGATGGCCAATCCCAGCCCAGACCCTCGTTTGCGCTTGCCGTTCTGCTCCGGCCCCTTCACCTGATAGAACTTCTCAAAGAGCCGAATCTGATCTTTCTTGGGAATGCCCGGGCCGCGATCCCGAACGCTGAAGACGACCTCGTCCTCGTCGAGTTCGGCGCCGAGCGTAACCGTCCCGCTGTCGGGCGCGTACTTGATGGCGTTGCTAACGAGGTTGACGACGGCCCGCCGGATCAGGGAGAGATCGCCGCCGATTAGCGGCAGATCCGGCTGGACCTTGACCTGGAACTTGATGCCCTGCATCGCAGCCTGCGCCGCCT
>JAWVYQ010000066.1:0-18248 GCA_033722615.1 Promineifilaceae bacterium (SeqCode) | reverse complement strand
CATGCCCTCTTCGATGAGGAGCACGCCCGTCTCCTTGCCGAAGTTCTCAATGTCCATCGCCCCGCGGCTGACAAAGTACTCCACCCGGCGCACCAACTGCTCCGGACAGGAGGGATTGTCGCAGTAGACGCCCACTTCGCCCGGAATTTTCTCCACCGGCTCGCCGCAGGCCGGGCATTCGGTCGGCGGCTCAATGGGCCGCTCGCTGCCGTCGCGCGCCTCTGCCACCGGTCCAACGACGTAAGGAATGACGTCGCCCGCTCGCTTGACCACGACCTTGTCCCCAATGCGGATATCTTTGCGCTCAACCTCTTCGAAGTTGTGCAGGCTGGCGCTCTTCACGATCACGCCGCCGATCTCCACCGGCTCCAGCACCGCATTCGGGTTCAGGACGCCGGTGCGGCCGACGTTGACCACCACGTCCTTGAGCGTCGTCGTCTTTTCCTGGGCCGGGAATTTGAGGGCGATGGCCCCGCGCGGGTCCTTACCCACATAGCCCAGGTCGTCGGCCAGCGGCCGGTCGTCGATCTTGATGACCACGCCGTCCACCTCGTAATTGATCTCGTTCCGCTTCTTCTGCCACGCGTCGTACGTCTCGGCCACGCACGCTAAATCTTCGCAAAATTCCAGGTCGTCGGAAACGGGAAATCCCATCTTTTCCAGCCATTCCAACCGCTCCCACTGCGACGACGGAACCTCTACGACGTCGCCGTCGCCGGTATCGTCCCAGACGATGACGTCATAACAGTAGAGGGTCAGCGGCCGGGTGGCCGTTACCTGCGGGTCGAGCTGGCGCAAAGAACCGGAAGCGGCGTTGCGCGGGTTCATATACGTGCGCTCACCCTCTTCCGCCAGCCGTTCATTAAATGCCGCAAATTCGTCCAGCGGGAAAAAGACCTCGCCGCGCACGACCAATCGCTGCGGCGGCCGCCATTCGCTATCGGGGTCAATGGGAATGCGCTGGGGCAGCGCGTAAACGGTCCGCAAATTCTGGGTCACGTTTTCCCCCACCTCCCCATTTCCCCTGGTCGCCCCCTGCACAAAGCGGCCGTCCTCATAGGTGAGGACCACCGTCAGCCCATCCACCTTTGGTTCCACCACGTACTCCAGGTCGGTGACGCCCTCCGGCAGCAGGCGGCCGATGCGCGTGCGCCAGGCGTGCACCTCCTCCATATCTTGCGCGCTTTGCAGGCTCAAGATCGGCGCCGGATGCTCCACCTTCTCAAAGCTGTCCAGCGGCTCGGCGCCGACGCGCTGCGTCGGACTGTCAGGAGTCACCAGCTCTGGGTGCTCCGCCTCTAGCTCCTCCAACTCTTGGTAAAGTCGATCAAACTCCGCATCGCTAATGACGGGGTCGTTCAGAACGTAATAGCGATAGCGGTGATAGTCGATCTCCTCCCGCAACTCTTTGATTCGTTCCTCGGCCGTCGTTTCAGACGTCATTTTTTCCTCAATAACCAACTATCCGTCTCCAGATGGACAACCTCCGGAGCTTACTCGTCTGGAGTCGCCGTTGCTTCCGGTTCCTCCGCCGGCGTCTCCCCGGCCCCTGTTCCCGGAGCGGCGGCCGGCGCCAGGTATTCGCCCGCCACCCATCCCTCGGTGCCGTCTAAGAGGCGCACCTGCCACCAGGTAAAGTCGCCTCCTTCTTCCGGTCCATCAATTACTAACATCAACGTTCCTTCGGCCGCCCGTAACAGCCGCACGTTATCTGTGCTCGGGCCGCCGCGCACGGTCAGGCCGGCCGTACCCGTTCCCGAAACTGCCGCATAGTAACCGATCTCAATCTCGTCCGGCGGATTCGACAGGTCGCGTGTCGGCGCCGGGGTCAGCGTTGGGATCGGCGTCGGCGTTGGCCGGTCTACCGTCGGCGTCGGCGCCTCCGTCGGCGGAGCCGTGAGACGGATAATTGTCGGCGTAGGCAACGTCGTCGCCAGCGGTTCCCGTTCCAGCAGAGCGTTTACCAGCGCCAGGGCTAGAACAATGCCCACGATCGTGACCACGACGCCCAGCCCCAGCCAGAGCCAGGGAACACTCTCCTGGCTGTCGCCGCGGAGCCGTCGCGATCGTCGCGGCTTCAATTCGGACTCTCGGGGATCAGGGGGTTTCTCGTAACGGGCCATCGAGCGATTACTGTTCTTTCCTTTCCACGGCAAGCAACGTGATGTCGTCAAAGGCGGGCACGCCCTGGCACCACGCCTGCACGTCTTCAGCAATGTAGTTAACGAGTTCCGCCACGGGCCACGCCCGGCACGTGCCCAACGCGGCCTCCAGACGATTGTACCCATAACGCTCCCCGGCCTGGTTGGGAGCATCCGTGAGACCGTCGCTGAAAAGCAACAGGCGGTCGCCTTTCTCAATTTCCAGCGTGTACTCCGTCAGGCGCAAGGGGTCGATCATCCCCAGAAAGCGTCCGCGCCCCTCCAGCGGGCACACCGGCTGGCCCGGCCGTGCCAGCAACGGTCGCTCCTGCCCCGCCACCACGTACCGTAGCCGGCCGGACGACCGGTGGAGCACACCGTAGAAAGCGGTCACGAACATCTCCGCGGTCGAGGTGTCCATCATGCCCGCGTGCACGGCGAGCGCCACCTCGGCCGGCGCCGACGAAGTGCGGCTTGCCGTGCGGAAAAGCGTGCGCGTCACGGCCATGAAGAGCGCAGCGTGGACGCTTTTGTCGACCACGTCGGCCATCACCAGGGCTACTTGGTCGTCGTCTAACTCGATGACGTCATAGTAGTCGCCGCCGACGTGCCGGGCCGGCTCAAGGTAGGCGGCAAAGCGATAGCCGGCATACTGGGGCAATTGGGCGGGCAGTAGCGACCGCTGCACCTCGGCTGCGATCTCCAATTCTCGCTCCAGCCTCTCCTTCTCTACCAGCTCCGCCTGCGCCGCCTGCAACTCCTTGTAAGCCTCTTGTAGGGCCTCGTTCTTCGCGGCCAGCGTCTCCAGCGCCCGCCGATCCAGATCCCGCATCGTCGCCAGTACCTGGTTGGTGATGGCGGTGGCCACGGCCGGGCTCTCTTCCACCAGGCGGGCAAAGACCTCGGCCGTGATCTCCAATACCGTCGTCTCGACAACCGTCGTACACGTCGCCATGCGCGGCCGTTTATCCAGCAGGGCCAGCTCGCCGAAGTAATCGTTGGGGCCGCACATCGCCAGCAGATGTTCCTCGCCGTCCGTCTCGGTGCGCGTCACACTCACCCGGCCACTGACCACAATGTAAAACGTCTCCTCAATCTCTCCCTGGCGACAGAGAACGGTTCCCGGAGGATACGTCTGCGACGTCGTTACCTCGCGCAGCACGTCCAGCGTGCGCTCCTCTAATCCCCTGAAGACTTTCTGAAAAACGATGGTATTAACCATAGTCCTCCCCGTCCCGAAGATACGCCAGCAGTCGCTCCAATGACCAGGCGTTTACCACGTCGGCCGGCGTCGCCCAGCCGCGCTGCGCCGTCGCCACACCGTAATGCATCAGGGCCAGTTCTCCAACGCTATGAGCGTCGGTGTTAATCGCCAGCCGGACGCCCAAATCCACCGCCCGCCGCACGTGGGCGTCGCGCAAATCCAGCCGGTGGGGATTCGCGTTGATCTCCAAAATCGTGCCCGTGCGGCTCGCCGCGAACATGATTTGCTCCATGTCCAGGTCGGCGCCCGGCCGCTCCCCCAACAGACGCCCGGTCGGATGGGCCAACATGTCGACGTACGGGTTGTCAATGGCCGCCAGCGCCCGCTCCGTCACCTGTTCCCGTGCCTGGCTCAGGCTCACGTGCAGGCTGGCGGCTACAAAATCCAGCTCTGCCAGCACGTCGTCCGGAAAGTCCAGCGAGCCGTCTGCCCGAATCTCCATCTCCGTCGCGTGCAAGATGTGGAAATCCGGCCCCATCGCCTCGTTCGCCTCACGAATCTCATCCGCCTGTTGTCGCAGCCGCTCCACCGAAAGGCCATTGGCAATCCCCAGGCCAACCGAATGGTCCGTAATCGCAATATAATGGTAACCGCGATCTCGCGCCGCCTGTGCCATTTCCAGCACGCTGTTCTTGCCGTCGGACCACGTAGTATGCATCTGCAAATCCCCGACAATGTCTTCCAGAGTAACCAAATCCGGAAGCTCGCCGCGCTGCGCTGCTTCAATCTCGCCGCGGTCCTGACGCAGGCGGGGCTGGATATAAGGAAGGTCCAATACGTCGTAGACGGCCTCCTCCGTCGCACACAAGATCTCCCCTTCCGTCGTCGGCTCGCCGTCTACCAGCGGTCGGAAGGCGTGCTCGTTCAGGCTCAATCCCCGTTTCAGCGCCAGCTCGCGCAGGCGAACGTTGTGATCCTTGCTGCCGGTAAAATAAGAGAGGAGCGTCCCCCAGCGCTCTTCGGGCAGCACGCGAACGTCCACCTGCATTCCACTGTGTAGCTGGACCGTGGTCTTCGACGGGCCGCTGACGATGACCTGTTCTACCTGGGGCAGCGTGCGCACCCGTTCCATGATCTCTGTTCCATCCGCGGCCGCCAGCAACAGGTCGATGTCGCCTATCGTCTCTTCCATACGGCGCAGGCTACCCGCCACCGACGCCTTTGTCACTCCTGGCGTCTCACTCAACGCTTCCAGAACTTCGTGAGCGACCGGCCACGCCTGCCAGATCGGCGTGCGATCCGTCCCGTGCCGTTCCAGGCTTTCAATTGCTTTGAGGACGTTCTCTTCCGTCTTCTGCCCCATGCCCGACAATTGCGCCAGTTGTCCCGCTTCGGCCGCCTCTTTCAGGCTTTCCAGCGTCGTAATTCCCAACGCGTCGTAAATGGCTTTCACGCGCTTGGGTCCCAACCCCTCTACCCGCAGCAGCTCCACCAGCGACGGCGGGATCTCCTCCGCCAGCCGCTCGTAAAATTCCAGCCCCTCCGTCTCCAACATTTCCTCGATCTTCGCAGCCAGCGTCTTGCCGATACCCGGTATCTCCTGCAAAGCCCCTTCGGCATAAACGTCGTTAACGTCCCGGCCCAGATCCCGAATGCTTTCCGCCGCCTTGCGATAAGCCAGAACCCGGTGGAAGTTGTCTCCCCGAATGGCCAGCATGTCGGCCACGTTCTCGAAAATTTCGGCAATCTCGCGGTTTTTCATAGCGGCCGATTATACCTCTGCCCCATCAAAACATAAAACGCAGAGCAACACCCGTTCCCTGTGCGACACGTGTTGCCCCCGCAACACGCGTTGCTCTCGCGATACGTATTGCCCTTGTCTCACACATACCCCTTTGTTATCATCCGCCCCGCCAATGACTAAACCAACGACTGATTTCTGTAAACGGCCGGGCGCCGTCCTCCGACAGATGATGGCGCCCTTGCCCCACCGCTAAGCCGGCCGCCGCTCAATGCAGACGCTCACCGTCATCCTCACCCTCCTGGCCGGCATCTTTGCCGGAATCTTAACCGGCCTGATGGGCTCCAGCGGCGTCATGGTCATCGTCCCTGCCATGACGCTGCTCGGTTATCGCGTCCATGAGGCTGTCGCCATCAGCCTGGCCGTCGACATGGTCGCTTCCGTCGTCGTGACTGTTACCTACTTCCGCCACGACCAGGTCAACCTGCGCCAGGGCCTGTGGGTAGCGCTGGCCGCCGTCGGCGGCGCTCAGATCGGAAGCCGGCTGTCCGTCTATATTCCGGAGTTCGGTCTGGGAAGCGGTTATGGGGTCCTACTCTTCATCAGCGCCGTCCCTTTCTGGCGGCGCGGGACGCGGCGCGAAAAACCGGAGATCCGGGAAGATGCGGCCTACATACAGTGGTTGAAGCAGCACCCTCTGTTCACCAGCATCTTTCTCGGGCTCTCCATCGGCGCGGCCGCCGGTGTCTTTGGCGTCGGCGGCGGCATTCTCTTCCTCTTCGCTCTGCTGATTATCGGCTATGATCTACACAAAGCGATCGGCACGTCCACCCTCATCATGGCGCTGGCCACGGCCTCCGGCGCGGCCGGTCACGCCCTCATCGGCAACCTGCCCTACAGCGCCGCGGCGTTGGCCACCGTCGGCACCATCGGGGGCGGCTTCGCCGCGGCCTGGGTCGCCAATCATCTCAGCGAGCGCCGCCTCGGCAAACTCATCGCCGTCGTCTTTGTCTTTCTAGGGATCGCTATGTTCGTTGCCCCCCTCCTCCGCTGACCGGCCTCCGCCGCTAAACGGCGTTCATACCGTTGACCATCTACTGCTCCCCGGAAGCGTCCGGCCGCGCAGGTGGTTTCCGCGAAAACGGCCTTGATCGCCGCCCTTCCTACCGTCGCTTGAAACTGGCCTGCATCGGCTTCATGAACATCTTCGCCGGCAGGTGGAAGCCGTGGTTTTCCAGGCGCTGCGTATAGTAAGGGCGCAGGCCACTGGTGGCAAACTCGCCCTGAACCTTGCCTTCCTCATTCTCGCCCGATTCCTCAAATTTGAAGATGTCCTGCATGACCACGTTCTTGCCTTCCATGCCGGTGACCTCAGTGATCTGCGTGATCTTCCGGCTGCCGTCGCGCAGGCGCGATTGCTGAACGATCAACTGCACGGCCGAGGCAATCTGACGCCGCACAATTTCGATGGGCATCTCCATGCCCGACATCATCACCAGCGTCTCCAAACGTGAAAGCGTATCTCGCGGATTATTCGCGTGCACCGTCGTCAGGCTCCCGTCGTGGCCCGTGTTCATCGCCTGCAACATATCCAGCGCTTCGCCCCCCCGACACTCGCCGATGACAATACGCTCCGGCCGCATGCGCAATGAGTTCCGAACCAGATCGCGGATCGTCACGTCGTGCTCCCCAGGGTTTACTGCGTGCCGCGTCTCCAGGCGGACCACGTGCGGCTGCTGCAAACTAAGTTCCGCTGCGTCCTCAATCGTCACGATCCGCTCCCCTTCCGGGATAAAGCTGGAAAGAACGTTGAGCAACGTTGTCTTACCGGAGCCAGTACCGCCAGAAATCACGACGTTCAGCTTCGAGACGACGCACGCCTTTAAGAAATCGGCCATATCCTCAGTCAGACTGCCAAAGCGCAGCAGATCGGCAATGCCTAACCGGTCCGATGGAAACTTGCGGATCGTAATCGACGGCCCATCGATCGCGCACGGGGGCACGACCGCGTTCACGCGGGAACCGTCCGGGAGGCGGGCGTCCACCATCGGCGTGCTCGCATTGACCTTGCGGCCGAGGGGTTCCACGATCTTGTTGATTACGCGCTCGACGTGAGAGTCATCGGCGAAGCGCACGTTTGTCAACTTCACCTTCCCACCCTGTTCGACGTATACCTGGTGCGGGCCGTTGACCATGATCTCGGTGACGCTATCATGAGCCAACAACGACTCCAGTGGACCGAAGCCGAGAACTTCGTCCAGCACGTCGCTGACGAATTGCTCTTGCATGTTTGCCGGTACGCCCACATTCTTGTGCTTCAGGGCTGTCTGGATTCGCTTGCGTACCATCGACGTCGTCTTCGGCGTACGCTGTAAAACCACTCCCTGCTCTTTTAGCGAACCTTCGATCCAGCGCGCCACGTTTAACTTCAATGCGCTTAATCCCGTATCCGGGCGGTTCCCATTCTGATTGTGGTCTGTGCCCGTTTCAATGCTCGCCGTCGATGTTTCGGCAACAGCCATCTCTTCCTCGCACTCCTTGTTGGGCCGACATCTGCTCGGTGTACCCCGGTCCCTCATGTTGTGACCGGTGACATGCCGGTTGCATTCTTGCAGCTCGCTCGCATTCTAAGGCGTCTGCCCCCTGCCCACAATGGCGTAATGGTCCCTGGGGAGTTCGTACTAGCCCACAATCACTATACACTCTAACCAATGGTCACGATGAATAAAGTTGACTATACTTCACCCATGCGAAGCTGGATGATATTGCTGCTATTGCTCATCTTTCTGCTAGGCGCCTGCGACCTTCTGCCCCAGGGAGAGGAGACGCCCGCCGTTACAGCGACCGCCCCTCTTCCCACACCGGCCGACACGCCTGACATCGAAAGCCCCCCTGAGACGCCGGAGTCGATTGCCCCGGTCCAGACAACCATTACCCTGACCGTCTGGACCACGCCTGACATCGCTCCCCGCACTGAACTGCCCGGCGGCTCGACGATGCTGGAGCAGTTCAACGCTTACGATCAGAGCCACCCCGACGTCGACCTCTTCATCGAGCTGAAAACCGTCAGCGACCAGGGGGGATCCCTCAGCTACCTGCGCACCGGCCGTTCCGTCGCCCCCGACGTCCTGCCCGACGTCGTTCTCCTTCCAACCGGCCATCTGACCGCGGCCGCCGCCGAAGAGCTGATTTATCCACTTGACGGCGTGTTACCCTCGGAAATGCTAGACGACGTCTATCCGGCTGCCCGCGAAATGGTTACGGTCAACGACCGCGTCGTCGGCTATCCTGTTGCCCTCTCCGGGCTTAAACACGTCGTCTACGACCGCAACATCATCACCGACACGGTACCCAACACCTGGGGCGAATTCATGGCCCGCGGGGCCGACGATACGCTGATTTACCCGGCGGGCGGCCCGGCCGGAGCCGAATTGACCCTCCAGTTTTACCTGGCAGCCGGCGGCTCCCTGACCACCGCAGGCGGGCAACCCGTTCTCGAGGCCGAACCATTGGCGACCGCCCTCACGCAACTCAACCAGGCCGTCGCCGCCAACTTCGTCGATCCCCAGAGCGGTAGCACCGTGACCCTGGAGCAGGCATGGCAGGCTTTCGTGGGCGGAGCGCCAAACCTGGTAGAAACCAGCGCCGGCGTTTTCTTGCGCCAGCGGGCTGAAGGGGCTTCCGGTGACTTCGCCTTTACGCCCCTTCCTGGCCCAGACGGTTCCCTGGCTCCGTTCGTCACCGGCTGGGCATGGACCATCGCCACGGCCGATCCTGTACGCCAGGCGCTGGCCGCCGAGCTTATCCAATGGCTCGCTTCCCCCCAGAATCTGGGAGAGTGGTCGCGACAGAGCCGGATGCTTCCCGCCCGACCCGGCGCCTTCGAATCGTGGCCGGGCGGAGACGCTTACGTCCTGTTTCTGCAACGCCAGCTCGAAGCGGCTCGGTCGTTTCCCGCCGGCGCCAACAGCGCCCTCCTCCAGGCATTGAGCAAAGCGACGGCCGACGTCACCCTGCAACTGGCCACCCCGGAGGCGGCCGCCGAGGAAGCAGCCACCACCGTCTCGTCCCCCTGAAGGTGCGGGAGTGGAAGGAGATGAATGACCCTTCACTTTGAAAACCGCCACGACCACGTCCAGAGCATCATCGAAGCCGCACTGGATGCTGCCGATCCCGCCGGCGCCGTGCGTCGCCATCTGCGACGCGATGGCCGCCAGCTTCTGATCGGCGAACACCGGTACGATCTAGATCGCGGCCGCGTCTTCCTGATCGCGGCCGGCAAAGCCGCTCTCAGCATGGGGCGTACCGCACTGGATATCTTACAAGACGAGCTGGCAGCCGGCGTCATCATCACCAAGCAGACAGAACCCGGCCAACCCCGGCGCTATACGGCCACCGTCGGCGGTCGGGCCGCCGTCGCCGTCTACGAAGCCAGTCACCCCGTTTCTGACGAGAGCAGCGTGCGTGCGACGGCCGCTGCCATCGACCTACTGGAGGAAACCGCTCCCGGCGATCTTGTCCTCTGCCTTATCTCCGGCGGTGCTTCCGCCCTTCTCACCCAGCCGCACATCGCCCTCGAACAGTGGCAGCGGTTGACCCAGGCACTCCTCGAAAGCGGGTGCACCATCAACGAACTCAACAGCGTCCGCAAACAACTGGATAACGTCAAGGGAGGGGGTCTGGCCCGGCTGGCCGCACCCGCGGCCACGGTCAGCCTCATCCTCAGTGACGTCGTCGGCAATCCTCTGGACGTCATCGGCAGCGGGCCTACGGCCGCCAATCCCGAATCCCCGGCCGAGGCCCTGACCGTCCTCCACCGCTACCACATCGCCGGGGTCCTAATTCCCGAAGTCTGGAAAAGCGTCATCGACCGTCTGACCAATCCCCGCTCCGTCACCTCGCTGGCCCGTTTCGAAGAGCTGGAAGTAGAAAATGTGATCATTGGCGACGTGCACATTGCAGCCAACGCCGCCGCCGACGCTGCCCGCCAGCTCGGTTTCGATGATCGTTTTCTGACCGCTCACCTTCAGGGTGAAGCGCGCGAAGTCGGCCGCGTGGCGGCTGCCCTCGCTCGCGATGCTCCGACCGGCGCCTGCCTGCTCCTCGGCGGTGAAACAACGGTCACCGTGCACGGGGAAGGCACCGGCGGCCGCAACCAGGAATTGGCCCTCTCGGCCGCCATCTCGCTCGCCGACGCCCACGAGCTGGCCCTTGCCACCTTCGCCACCGACGGTGAAGACGGCGTCACCGATGCTGCCGGCGCCATCGTCACCGGACAGACGGCGCCTCGCGCCGAAGCGGCCGGCCTCAACCCCCAGGAATACCTGGAAGAGAATGACAGCTACAACTTCTTCCTCAATCTGGAAAAGGAGACGGGGCGCGACTACCTCATTCGCACCGGCCCCACCGGCACCAACGTCAACGATCTGCTCATCATCCTCTCCTACGAACAGTAATTGCACCCATCGACGATGGAACTACCCGGGCTCGAGAACGCCCCAGTTTCCGAACAAACTTACTCCAGGAAACGGCTGGTCGCATGCCACCGCTGGCGTACGTCTTCACCGCCGCTGACCGTCACCACCACCCACTCGCCGTTGCCATAGGCCAACTCTGTCACGTCCAGACCCTGAATCCACTGCTCCCTGATGTACAATCGCGGAAACTCAGCTTGCCGCAATACCTCTTGTTCAGCCACACCGTCCTCCACGGCTGCCGCGACGACCGCCCATTGCCCCTCACCATAAGCCACAT
Organism: Promineifilaceae bacterium (SeqCode); assembly: GCA_033722615.1. Taxonomy (GTDB): domain Bacteria; phylum Chloroflexota; class Anaerolineae; order Promineifilales; family Promineifilaceae; genus JAAYYY01. The sequence continues at coordinate 7,408 of JAWVYQ010000066.1, read as the reverse complement.
CGGTCACCCGGTATCCCTCGTCCCATTGCTCGTCAATGAAATCCTGCGGAAAGGTCGTCCCCACTTCCCATCTCTGCCCCGTCGCCTCGATCTCGCTCATAACCACCGCCCATTGCCCGCCCCCGTAGGTCAGGTCAGTCACGTAGAATCCTTCCTCTACCTGCTCGTCGATGATTGCGTCGGGAAACGTATCGCTCGTATACCAGCGCTGAGCGATCGGCTCCGGCCGGCGAGACATGAGCACGGCCCAGAGTCCGGCGCCGTGCGCCAGCGAATCAATGGCATACCCTGCGTCCTGCTGCTGACTGACAAATGCCGTTGGAAACGTCTCCGCCACACGCCAGACCCCGTCCACAGCCTCGGGGTCGCCGTCCTCTACTTGGGACATCACCAAAGCCCAGGCAAGCCCGTCGTGCGTCAAGGACGTCACTTCAAAACCTTCGCCCCAGTTCTCCTCTAGAAATTCGGGCAACGGCCGCGCCCTTTCCGCTCGGGTAAACAGATCCTGGATTGATACACCACCCATACCGAATACGGCCCAGAAGACCACGAGAACCATGATCAAGAAAGAGCCAACCGTCAGAACGACGCACCCGGTCGGCAACCGCGGAGGGACGATCACCTCACCGGCCACCCGCTGTGCGTCGGCATCCGGCGGTCGCACCTCTACCGCAAACGGATAACTCGCCGAACGTCCTACCAGCGGCCGTTCTCGCGCCGTCACGATGAGCGGCACCGAAGCTTCTTTGCCTGCCTCCAGCCCGATGGTACGGGCCCCCTCAAAACGAACACGCCCCTCTGGATCCTGCCCCCTCACCTGAAAGCGCGTATCGCGGTTGCCCTGGTTACGGATCTGCACCCGACAGCGACGCCCATGTCTGACCCGGGGTGGCTCCAGCGCCATGTCAAAGGTCACCAACGACTCGACCTCCAACACGCCAGAAACTGACGCCGTCTCCCGTTCGTTGCGCGTCGAGCGCGCCACCAGCTCAAAGGGATATTCGCCTGCCCGGCTGCTGCTTTCGTCCGGAACCTCAATCGTAACCGGCAGTGACGTTTGCACGCCCGGCGTCAACCGCACGAACTCCTGCGCCATCGACACCCATGCTCGGGGGAGGCCGGATACCTCCAGCGTCACGTGGTCGACGTCCCCGCCGCGGTTAACCACCTCTACCTCCAGGATGTCCCGTTCTCCAGGGGCCATCTCCAACGCCGTCCTGCCTACGAAGAGAGCGAGTTGCCCACTCTGACTTGCCGCATGAGTCAGTGCTGTCCCAGCGGGCTGCTCCACCGGCGCCCCTTCCATCTCGGGCGGCGTTGCCGCGGCAAAAAGCTCTTCCCGCCCTGATTCGCCCTGGGCCGCCTCGCGCAATGCCCTGACCATCTCATCGGCGTCCTGGAAGCGCCGGCCCGGATCTTTGGCGATTGCCTTTTGGACGACAGCCGCCGCCGGGCCCGGAATCTCCGCATAGTACGACTGCGGTGAGGGTGGTTTCTCCTGTAAATAGGAACGAGCCGCCTCCTTCAGCGACGAAGCCGCGAAAGGTAACCGGCCGGCCAGCAACCGGTAGAGCAACATTCCTAATGAATAGATGTCGGATCGGTTGTCCAGCGGCCGGCGCCGTATCGCTTCTGGCGGCATGTAAGGTAGCCGGCGGGCGACACTCTCCGCTTCCTCTTTACCGGTCGCGAACAACAGCCATGCCGCGCCAAAATTGACCAACACGGGGCGTATGCCGCCCCCTTCATTCTTCCGCGCCAGAAAAACGGTGTCTGGACTCACACCGCCGTGCACGACACCCCTCTCGTGGGCGTGAGCCAGTGCTTCCGCCGCCTGACCGACCAGCGTCAGCAGCGTGTTCAGTGGGACGCGCCCCGCCGGCGCCGATAACGCGTCCAGGTGGGCCGAAAGGGGACGGCCGGCCGGTGGCTCCGTCGCCAGATAGAGCCGTCCGTCCGCCTCCCCATACCCGACTGGAGGCGCAATAGAGCGGTGGCTCAACCCCGAGGCCGCCTCCATCACCTCTAGAAAACGGCGCCGGAAAGCATCGTCCCGAGCCATTTCGTCAGGCAGCAGTTCCAACCACACCGGCCGTTCCGCTTCCACGTCGAAGGCACGGTAAACAGTCCCCAGGCTGCCCTGGCGCACCCGCTCTTCAATTCGATATTGCTGCAAACGTTGCTCGACCATATGTCAACAAGCCCTCTGGATCATTGCACCCCATTATAGACATTATGTCGAAAAATGCAGACACGGCATTTGGCAACTGCTTCCAATTCGTGCATAATTCACGGACAATAAGCGGGTTGCAGCAACCAGCCAGACAGGAGTCTTCCATGACTATTAAATTCGGTACTGACGGTTGGCGAGCCGTCATCAGTGAAACCTTCACCTTCAATAATCTGCGCCTGGTCGCCCAGGCCATCGCCGACTTCATTCGCGAAGAAGAAGAAGACGGTCCCAGCATTGTCATCGGGTTCGACACCCGATTTCTCTCAGACCGTTATGCGGCCGAGGTAGCCCGCGTCATGGCTGCCAACGAAATATACACATGGCTGGCCCGCGCCGACACCCCGACACCGGCCGTCAGTTACGCCATCGTCGATAAAAAGGCCACCGGTGGCGTCATGATCACGGCCAGCCATAACGCTCCCCGCTACAACGGCGTCAAATTGAAGGCCAGCTTCGGGGGCAGCGCCGGGCCGAGCCAGAGCCAGCGCGTCGAGCAAATCCTGGATCGCAACCTGCGCGCCGCCCGCGGTCCCAACCTGATGAATCTGGAACAGGCCATCCGCGAAGAGTGGGTTTGTAAGTTCGACCCTTCGTGGGCCTACTACGAGCACTTGAGCACGCTCGTCGATCTTGACAAAATCTCCGGCGCCGAATTGCGCGTCGTCGCCGACGGCATGTACGGTGCCGGGCGCGGCGTTTTCGGCGAAGTCCTTGCCCGCGGCCGCACCCGCGTGCTCAACATCCGTCACGAAATGAATCCCGGCTTCGGCGGCATCCACCCCGAACCCATTGCCCGCCATCTCGGCCTGCTCATGTCCACCATCCAGTCCGGCCACTGGTCGGTAGGCCTGGCCACTGATGGCGACGCCGACCGCATCGGCGCCGTCGATGACCGCGGACAGTTCGTCGACCCCCACCGCATCTTTGCTCTCGTGCTCCGTTATCTCATCGAACATCGGGGCTGGGACGGAAAAGTCGTCCGCACCGTCTCCACCACGCGCATGATCGACCGTCTTGCCGCGCGCCATAACCTTCCCCTGGTCGAGACGCCCGTGGGCTTCAACCACATCGCCGACCTCATGCTGGCTAACGGCGTCCTCATGGGGGGCGAGGAGTCAGGCGGGATGAGCATCAAGAATCACATCCCGGAGGGGGACGGCATCCTCATGGGTCTCCTGATCCTGGAGGTCATGGCCGAAGCCGATGCGCCCCTTCACACCATCGTCGACGACCTCTTACGCGACGTCGGCCCCGCCGAATACCGGCGTATGGACCTTAAGCTCGCGCGCCCCGTCGCCAAAGCAGAGATGGTCAAACTCCTCGTAGACAGCGCGCCAGCTGCCATCGACGGCGTTACGATCGAGGACGTCCAGACCACCGACGGGGTCAAATATTATCTTGACGATGGAAGCTGGCTCCTGATCCGGCCGTCGGGCACCGAACCCGTCCTCCGCGTCTACGCCGAAGCCCCTTCCCAGGATCGCGTCGACGCCCTCCTCCGCTTTGGCCAGGAGGCCGCCCGCCAAAAAGCGTGATCCGGCAGATCGCCCACAATCGAGCTTGAGCTGGGCGGATCCTCAGATCCGCCCAGTCACCCTACAAAATCACTCTCTGTAACACGACGTCCAGAATAATACCCAGCAGATAGAGCCCGCCAAACGTCCGGTTGTGGTAAAAGGCAAACGAGACGAACCACAGGGGCCAGGCATCTTCCGGGTACTCCGCCGGGGGGCCATCAGGTCGTGGTTGGGCAAAGACCCCGGCCACCATCGCGAACTGCTTAAGCGCCAGCAGCACCACCAGCAACACCACCGTAAAGTACCCCGTCAGCACCAGGTAGAGGGCGAGCACATATTGCAGGACCATCATCCCAATCGCCGTGTACCGGGACAGTCGCGGCCCCAATAGCACGGGCAGCGTCCGGATCTTCTTCCCCGCGTCGGCCGCTAGCTTGTCGATGTGCTTGCCAAAGATGACGGTCGTCGCTCCCAGCGCGTACGGCAGGCTGACCAACACGACGTTCCAGCTCCATTCCCCCGTCAAGACGTAATAACCACCGCCGATCATCAGCGGCCCCCATACCACCAACACGGCGATCTCTCCAGCTCCGATATATTTGAGGGGATACGTATAAAAGAGTACGAAGAACGCTCCCAACCCCATGAGCAGTAACGTGTAGCCCCCGCGAGCATAGACCAGGTACGCGCCGGCCGCCACCGCGATCAATCCCGTTACGGCCGCGTACGCTAATAGCTGGCGGGTCGACATCAGGCCATGCTCCAATGGCTGCGGCCCATACTGCGCGCGGAAATAATTCCCCTTGTCCACACCCTTGAGATAATCGGTCAGATCATTCAGCAAGTTGTTGGTGGCGTGCGCCATCAAGAGGCCGACGGTCATTACCAGCCACAAACCCAGATCAAAACCACCCGCCCGGTAGGCCAGAATTCCTGCGATCACTGCCGGAATAAACGTGATCACCAGCACGGCCGAGCGCGTCGAGATCAACCACTTAGAGATAACGTCCAGGTGGTTCCACTCTTCCTTCTCGACCCGCGGGATGACCGTCAAAGCCTTTCTCCACATCGCAATGTCCATCAGATTCGTCTCCTTGGTCGGCTAACAATCAGCCTAATCTCACTCAGAGCGGCGTCTTGCCGCGCCTTAGTGCGTTTCCATCCGGCCGAATGCCTCAATCACCCGCGCCGTATGTTGGATGCCCTTGAGGAAATAATCCAACCGCACGTTCTCATTGGGCGCGTGGGCGTTCGTCCCCGGATAGGCGATGCCCGCTGCCGCCACCGGCAGGTCCAGCACTTCCACAAACGGGTACAGCGGCCCGCTGCCGCCGATCATCGGTTCTATCACCATCTCCTTCTCGTACACGTCGGCCGCCGCCCCGTTCACCAGTTGCACGAATGGATCGTCCGGGTGCACCTTCGCCGGCCGCTGCCCACTGAACGGTCGCACTTCCACGTCTGCAAAATCATGTGCATCCAGGTGCGCCCGGAGCTTGCTCACCACCTCTTCCGGCGTCTGGTTCGGCACCAGGCGAAAATCAACCTTCGCCCGCGCCTCGGCCGGCAACACCGTCTTCGTGCCTGCGCCCTGGTAACCGGACTCCAGGCCACAAATCGTGCACGTCGGCTCAAATACTGCCTGTTTGTGCCACGCTACGCCCCCTTCAACCCCTTTCAGGAACTGCTTGAGCCCAAACATCTCCTGCCACATACTCGCCTCGTCCGGCAGCTTCTCCAACAACGCCAGATCTCGCTCGCTCGGCCCCACGACGTTATCGTAAAAGCCCTCGATGAGCACGTCTTCTGCGTCGTTCTTCAGGCTGTTCAACGCCCATACCAGCCGCCACGCCGCGTTGGGAAAAACGGAACCGCCCAGACCAGAATGCGCGTCGCGCACCGCCGTCTTAACTGCCAGCTCCACGTAACAAATGCCGCGCATCCCGAGCGACTGCCGCGGGCGTCCCTCGCCATCCACGCCGCCAAACTCCCAGATGCAGGCGTCGGCCGCCAGCCGCTCACGGTGCGCCTCGACGAAGGCCGCCATGTTGGGGCTGCCGATCTCCTCTTCTCCCTCGATGACAAACTTGACGTGACACGGCAACTCCCCTAACGCGTGGCGCACGGCCGCCAGCGCTGCCAGCCGCGCCACGATGTGTCCCTTGTCGTCGCTGATCCCCCGCGCATAGAATTTGTCGCCCCGTCGGGTTAGCTTAAACGGCGGCGACTCCCAAAGATCCAGAGGCTCCGGTGGCTGAACGTCGTAATGCAAATAGAAGAGCAACGTTTGCTCCGACCGTCCCTCGCCCCGGCCCAATACCACCGGATGTCCCTCGGAGGGAACCACCTCTGCCTCGAAGCCCGCCTCCTCCAGCATCGTCGCCGTCAGGTCCGCGCACTCGGCAATTCCTACGTCTTGCGCCGAGATACTCGGCTGTGCGCACAACCGCCCTAATTGCTCGATAAAGTGCTCAACGTTCTCCTCAATATACGCGTCAATCTGTGACACGGTTTCGCTCTTTGTCATCTCGCTTCCTTAGATTTCGTAACGACTCAGATAGTTTCCCGGAAAAGTGTGGGCGTGCAACGTCAACATGGCACGGGCAGCCACGTCATGCAGAGTCACCCGGTTTAACTGAACGGTCCCCCGACTAACCACCTCATTCCAGGTGTCCTGTATCGTTCAAGCGCACTAGGATCGGCGGCCACTCCTCCTCCTTCTCGATGATGCTAATTCCCGTGTTACCCCGCACGCTGATCCGCGGATCCCGGTCGGCCGGCAACTGCAACACGTGGGCGATCAAGGTCCGTATCGCCCCGCCGTGGCTGATCACGGCAACCACCGCTCCTCGATGCTGTTCCACCAGCCGCTCAAAAGCCCCCGTCACCCGCTCGTGTAACGCCCGCGAGCTCTCTCCACCCGGCGGAGCGACGACGCCTCGCCGCAAGGCCGCCCACGCCTCGGGGTGTTCCTCCGCTATCTCGTCATCCGTCAACCCCTGAAATGCACCGACGTACCGTTCGCGCCATGCCGGTTCTTGAACCGGTTCCAGGTCCAGCGCTCCACCTACAATCGACGCCGTTTCCGCCGCCCGCTGCAGATCGCTGCTGTAAAGCTTTGCAACCGGCCACGGCCACGCCGCCAGCCGTTGGGCCAGCAGGCGCGCCTGCTTCCGTCCCACGTCGTTCAGCGGCACGTCCGTATGTCCCTGCCACCGTCCTGCCGCGTTCCACGATGTCTGTCCATGTCGGATAAGAAGAATCGTCGTCATTTGCACCTACAAAATAAAGAGGAGGGCCAGCCCTCAGACATACAAAGGACTCACCCGAGCCCCCAATTAGAACCAGCTCCTATTTTACCACAATCCTGATTAACCAGATTGACGCCGCCTCATCCCGCCACCCCTCCACGACGTCAAACCCCGCCTCCCGTAACGCCCCGTCGAGCTCGGCCGCCTGCCAGTAAGAAAAATAACGGGGCGCCGCATGTCCATACGATTCCCGGCGCCATTCGGAGCCCGTCCCTTCCTTTAGCGAAAGGTACATGATCCCGCCCGGCCGCAACACGCGATAAAAACCTCGCAAAGCCATCTCGGCCTCGGCCTTTGGCAGGTGCAACAACGAGGCGCTCACCCACAACCCGTCGGCCGTGCCTGCT
>JAWVYQ010000065.1:0-18438 GCA_033722615.1 Promineifilaceae bacterium (SeqCode) | reverse complement strand
CGAACGCTCTCCTCTAGGATATCCATCACAATACGCGCACGCCTTTTTACAACGGGTTGCGGGCGGCGTCAAGCAACCTGCCTTTCACGGCAGGGCAATCGCATATAGAGATAGGCGATACGGTGCAGAAGAGGTATCCTCCGCAAAAACTGCGGAGGATAGCCATGACCGGCGTCGCGCCAATGATCAACGAACACTTTGCGGGACTTGAAGACCCACGGGCTGAACATCTGAATGACCACACGCTCCTCGACATTATCACCGTTGCCATTTGCGCCGTCATTTGCGGCGCCGAGGGCTGGACAGATGTGGAACTGTTTGGCAATGAACGGCTAGAATGGCTACGCCAGTTCCTCAGGCTGGAGAATGGGATTCCATCGCATGATACCTTTGGTCGCGTCTTTGCTCGACTGGACCCGGTGCAATTTGAGCAGTGCTTTCTCTCCTGGGTGGCGGCTGTGTTCCAGATGACTGAGGGAGAGGTCGTGGCCATCGACGGCAAGACAGTGCGCCGCTCCCATGACCGTGGCTGTGGCAAAACGGCCATCCATCTGGTGAGCGCCTGGGCGACGGCCAATCATCTGGTGTTGGGCCAGCGCAAGGTAGACGACAAGAGCAATGAGATCACGGCCATCCCCGAATTGCTGCATCTACTCGAGCTGAATGGCTGTGTCGTGACTATTGACGCGATGGGCTGTCAGACGGAGATTGCCGAGCAAATCGTTGAGCAAGGCGCTGACTATGTGCTGGCCGTCAAGGAAAACCAACCGCACTTGCTGGAAGACATGACCCTATTCTTCGACTTGGCCCAGCAGAACGACTTCGCCAAAGTCGAACACACGTATCATCGTACAGTCAACGGCGGCCACGGACGAGTCGAGACGAGAGAATGCTGGGCCATCTCCGGGCAGGAGAGTCTGGATTTCCTACGTGGCGCCAGGAACTGGTCTGGATTGACGACCATTGTCATGGTTCGCGCTCGACGTCAGATAGGCCAGGAGCGCAGTGAAGAAACGCGCTATTTCATCTCCAGCGTCCCGAACGACGCCAAGCGGCTCCTGCACGCCGTTCGCAGCCACTGGGGCATTGAGAACAGCCTCCACTGGGTTTTGGACGTCGCCATGGGTGAGGACGACAGTCGGATCCGTAGGGACCACGCGGCCGAGAACATGTCTCTCCTACGACGGATGGCACTCAACCTGCTCAAACAGGAGAAGACCCTGAAGCGCGGCGTCCAGGGCAAGCGTCTCAAGGCAGCTCTTAGCCCTGATTATCTTCTTAAGGTGCTACAGGTAGGTTAGTATGCGATTGCCCTGGTTCGGTCCCAGCTATGCTTGACTTTTCATAGCTGGTCTTATAGGTCAAAACCCGGCCCCACAGGCTCGCCGTTCCCCAGATACCGGAACGCAGGCACTCCAGTTCCACGATCTGGCTGTGGTCTACGAAAAGGTTCACTTCCGGCCCGTAATTCTTGATGTACCATTGGAACACGTCCGGGTCCGACGCCTCGAACATCACCTTTTCCAGCCCCAGCGTATTGGCAATTTCCGCCGGCACGTCGGTGCGCCACTGCGTCACGTTCTCCGTAATGCCCTCTGATTCGATCATGATCATGTAGGCGCCCGCGTCGAGAAAGCGCTGCGCCTGCTGGATGGCCCACTCCGGATCCAGCGTGCCTTCCGCCTCCAGTTGGGCGGCCGCCGTCGCCCCGCCGGCGCCGAACTGAATGCCCACCTCCGGCTTCGCCTTCAGCCCGGCCTCCTGCACCGTTTCGATCAGCCGCAGCCAGTCGTCGGTGGGAATCGTAATGAAGCCGGTGGAAATCTCGATGATGTCGAAGCCCAGATCCTTGCATTCCTGCACGTACTTGTGCACTGCCTCCGGGCCCTGGGTCAACACGTACTCCATGAACCCGCCCGTCGAGACCATCACGTCGTGCTCGTGGCAGATCTCCAGCAATTCCTTCACCCGGCCGCGCGGCATCAGCGAGAAGGACCCACCGGCAAATTTCAGGGCGTCCACGTAGGCGCCCATCGTTTCCAGCACGTCCTGCAAATAACGCCGGCCCATCGGCGTGTAGTAGGGGCCCCGAATCTCTGTCACGCCCCGGCTTCGCGGCTTTGATTGCCGCTCGTTCAGGCGCAGAAAGGCAAAGGCGCGTTCCTCGTTATCGGTCTCCATCATTTCCGTTCTCCTTCTGAATTCCCGTTGACCTCGGCGAGGAGATCCATCAATTCCGCTGCCGTCGTCGCCTCCAACTCCTCCACTGCGGCGACGATCCGCTGCGCCAATGGCTCCGGCGTGGTCGGCCGGGTCAACCGTTTAAACTTCTCGACAATCGTTTCCCATTCCATCGGCCGGGTAAAAAAGCCCTCATAATCAGCCTTCTCTTTCGTCAGCGCCCGGCCGTCTTGCAGCGTCACCGTCAGCCGGCAGGGCATCTCTTCCGGAAAGCGCTGCGTAAACACTTCGGCCGGCCGCACCGCAACCCGACGCAACAATTCCTGCACGTCCTCGCCTTCAATGCGCTCCTTCTCATACTGTTCCGGCCCGACCCAGTCGTCCAGCACGGCCACGGCCACCATGTAGGGCAGGCTGTGATCCGCCTCCTCCTTCGTCCGCACGACCGTTTTATCCCCCTCTTCGCCGCCGCCGATGATGTGATAAGCCACGTCGAAGATGTCGATCTCGATTCTGTCCACGTCCCGGCCGCTGAAACCGTGCTCCCGCTTCAGTTCCAGAATCCCTTCGATCGCCGGCTGCGCGTGCACTTCCGCGTTATACTTCTTGATGATCGTCCGCTTAACCCGCTCCAGGCCCTCCTCAGCCCATTCGATCTCGAAGCGGCCGGCAATCGTGTCCATGAACCCCTTATTGCCCTCGAACACCTCATCCGGTCCAGTGATGCCCCGCATCGCCAGAAAGGCCGCGTGGGTGCCGCCGAACGCCGTGTGCGGGTAAGCCAGCCCTTTCCAGTGGGAGATCGCCCCCGTCCGCGTCACGCGTAGTGCGTTCAGGGCCGTGCCGCTGATGGCGATGGCGTTGGCCGTCTGCGCCGCGTCCAGCCCCAGCGCCCGCGACACGCCGGCCGCCACGGCGTAAGCGCCCTGCGTCGTGTGATCGAACCCCTCGGCCCGCACCGGCGCCTCGTCGCTAAGACGGCACTGCACCTGGTAGGCCACAGCGAGGGCTGTCAGAATCTCCCGGCCGTCTCGGTCCGCATACTCCGCCGCCGCCAGCACCGCCCCGAGGTTATCGCTGGGATGGCACGACTCGCCCGGGGCCAGATAGCTGTCGTTGTAATCCAGATAGCGTACCAGGGCGCCGTTATAAAACGCGGCCCGGTCCGGCGCCGCCCGGCCGCCGCCGATCAGCGTGCAGCGCGGCGCCCCGCCGAAATCTTCGACGTGTTGCCGGAGCAGGCGGATGGGCTCCCCCTCCACTGCACCGATGGCGCACCCTAACGAATCGAGGATGCGGATCTTCAGTTGTTCGCGGGCATCCTCCGACAGAGCGTCATACGATGCGCCGGTGACAAAGTGTGCCAATTCTTCGACAATCGTGCCCATAACCACTCCCTGTCAATTATTCCTGGCGGCCGTTGTCGCTGTGTTCCACTTTTATGCGCCGCTAACGTGCGCCGCTGCCATGCGCGGCTACTGATGGGAGTATAACCGCTATCCCCCATTCTTTCACCGACCCGGATGCTGCCACGACCCTGCTTCCTCTCACTTCGGTGACAGCACAATTACCGGTATCTCCCGGTCGGCGCGCCGCCGGTACGCGGCGAAGCCCGGGTAGATCTGCACAGCCCTTTCCCAGGCGCGCTCCCGCTCCTCCCCGTCCGCCTCCCGGGCCACGTAACGGTCGCGCCGGCCGTCCACTTCCACCTCCACCTCCGGATGGGCGCGCACGTTGTGGTACCAGGCCGGGTGTTTCGCCTGCCCCCAGTTCGATGCGATGACGAAGAAGCCGTCGCCACTGTCGCCGCCTTCGCCGGCCGGGATCCCCAACAGGGGAACCGTGCGCGGTTGTCCCGGCCGTGCCCCCCGCGCCGTCAGGAGTATCGTCGGAATGCCGGCCAGGAGGCCGGATAGCGTGTGCCGGCCGCCCGTCAGGCGCAAAACGGCCCGGTCCATGCGGTGTAGCACCCGCGCCAGCAACCAGGCGACCGGCCGGATCGAGGCCAGCGCCATCACGGCCCGGTGGAGCCTCTTTCGGCGCGTGTCCTTTTCCTTCATCCACCTTCCTCCTGCCAATCCATACGGCTAGTGTAGCCGGTCGATGGATGGATTGAAAGGGGTAGGGTGCGTTTCATCCTGATTGATTCCCCAGGGAGAGCGGATCTGATGATCCGCCTGGGCCCTCGTATTTGAACGAACCCAAAAAGAGAGTGCGTGCCACTTTTGTTGATGGCGATAAGTGGGGATAATGGTGGAATAATAACGGCCAAGAGCGGAACAGAAGAGGGGAAAGATGAATCAGGAAGAAGAACAATGGGACGAATTATTTGACCTGGTAGCCCAGGCAGTTAATGAGTGGCGGCGAAAGCATCCGCGAGCAAAGCTAACGGAAATTGAGAGAGCGGTCGATCGGCACCTGGCAGAAGTGCAAGTGCAGATGGTGTAGGATCTGGCGCAGCAAGGGGAGACAGCAGAGCTGACCGGGCTGGAGGAGGCAGAGCGACCGCGCTGCCCGGAGTGTGGACGGGTTGTGGTGGCTAACGGGAAACAGAAGTGGCGCTTGCGCACAGACCATGAGCAGACGATTGAGTTGGAGCGAATCAAAGCGTACTATCCTCACTGCAAGGTGAATTCTTTTCCCTCTGGATGAAGGGCTGGGGTTACTGCCGGGGAACTACACGCCGCAGATGCAGGCGAGTATGACACGGTTGGGGAGCAAAATGACTTTCGCCTAACCAGTCGAGGAAGTGTGGTATGGCTACAAGAGGCAGGTGGCGGAGACAACCTTGCGTCGGGTGACCTGTGAGAACGGACGGGCGGTAGAAGCAGTGTCTCGGCAAGAGGCAGAGATGCTCCATCGAGAGGGACCGGCGGCTGAAGCGAGGTCACAGAATGTGCTGCTGAGTGTTGACGGCACCTTCATCCACCTGACCAACGGCGACTGGCGGGAGGTGAACACGGTGGCCCTTGGCGAGTTTGAGCGTGTGTGGGATGAGGTCTCGCGGGAGGCGCAGGTGAAAACAGCGAACATCTCCTACTTCTCGCGCAGTTGTCGGGCGCGTGAATTTGAGTATTATGCACTGAGTGAACTCCACCAACGAGGGATGTTCAATGCCGAAACAGTGGTCAGTGTCAATGATGGGGCAGCAGTCAATCAAAGCTTCCTCGACTATCATTTCCCGAAAGCGATACGCACATCGACTTCTGGCACACGACCGGCTATCTGGCCGAGGCGGGCAAGGCCATTTGGGGAGAAGGGAGCGACTCCTTCAAACAGTGGATAGAGCAGGCTTGCCATAATCTCAAGCACTGACCACCTCGAGAAACGGTGGCCAACTTGCGCCTTCTCCTACCCAAGGCGACAACTGAAGGACAAGAGGCGAAGGTGGATGACGCTATCTTCTACATCCAGAGCCGTCTGCCGATGATGGACTACCCCCACTTCCGCAATCGAGGATATCCCATCGGCTCCGGTAATGTTGAAAGTGGGCACAAGGTTGTCGTCCAGCGACGGATGAAGGGCGGCGGTATGCGCTAAGCCGAGGGGAACATCGACGCCATGCTTGCCCTGCGTAGCGCTGTCTGCAATCGTCGTTGGGAGGTCGTCTGGGAGCAAGCTGCCCTCTTCCGTCAAGAACAAGAGGTGTTGAAACAGCTGGTTCGGGCTGCTGCTAGAAAGCTCCCTTCCTCTGCCCCGATCACGTTCGCTTCCCTGGAAGCTGCGGGTCTGCTACCGGAGGACGAACAACCTCACTTGCCGAGACTCTCCACCTCTGGTCCTTGGCGCCCGGCTGCCGATCATCCCTGGCGCAACAATAAATGGCCCACGAAGGAAGCGTGGCGCTGGAATTAGCCTTTATCAACAGAAATGGCGCGCACTCTCAAAACACGATCTTTCCTGTGGCGACATCTTTTCAGCCGGTCGATGTTCTGTATCTGAGAATCGGTAAGCGACCGAAAGCCGTTGCCAACTTTGCAACGAGCCTCTCAACGCCAGAACCTGGTGGTCTTTAGATGCCGAGTAGAGGCACTCCAAACCTCAGAAAATCACCTTTTCCAAGACGGCCGTTCACCCTTCCGACACGGACGCACATCGGAATCCAATATAATGGAGCGCGACAGTCGGGTTTTCGCCATAGCGGTAGGCAGCGCGTATCAAGTATCGGTTGCTGTACCAACTACCTCCGCGCAAGACGCGAGAAGTGCCACTGTTCGGACCACGTGGGTTCTCGACCGGTGACGCGCCATAATAATCAGCTTGGTACCAATCCTTCACCCACTCCCACACATTGCCCGCCATATTTAAAGCGCCGACCCAACTCGCACCCTGGAGATGCGTACCAACCACTGTCGCCCGTCCATTGCATTCGGAGAACTGGGCTAACTCGCAGGTTGGCGCTTCATCTCCCCAGGGATAGATCGGCGAGTTTGGCCCACGGGCTGCATATTCCCACTGGGCTTCGGTCGGTAAGCCGGCGCCGGTCCAGGCACAGTAATCACGAGCATTGTTCCAAGAGACGCCGACAACGGGATACGCTGCGCCGTTGAAGGCCTGATCACCAGCAAACTCTGACAGTGGGCACGCCCCATCACCAACACACAGATCATACTGAGCATTGCTCACTTCGGTGCGGTCGAGCCAGAAGGCGTCGAGTACTATCGCGTGCTGCGGAGATTCCTCGGAATTCGCGGCGGGATCGCCTCTCGTGCTACCCATGAAAAAACGACCAGCCGGCACGTAAACCATCTCCATGCCATCGACCGGGCGGGTCCAAGTGTCCCCCAATTGCCCGCTGGACGGTAGGACGTTAGGGTCCAACGTTACCGTGGGCATCGAGGTCGGCGCAGGGCTCGAGGTCGGCGCGCGCGTGTGTGTGGCCGTTACCGTCGGCGAAGGCATCGCAGTTGGTGTAGGTTCCAAGGTGACAGCCGGAGCGCCCATCGAGTCATCGGTCGCCGTCACAAAGGGCCTTGTCGAAGATCTGCCCGCCATGCTCGTGGATTGAGGTGATTGAGATGTGGGTGTCGGTCCGTTACGAGTAAACAATCGGCCTCCACCCCAGATCAGAACGAGCAGCATGAGGGCCAAAGCGCCCAAACCCCAAGGCGATGACCGCTGCCACCAGGCACCGCTCGCTCCGGATGCCGCTGGTGCTTCGGTCCTGCTTTCTTCGTCCACCTTTTCATTCTGCGAAGGAATTGATTCTGCCTCCTCGCTGGCCGTGCCCGTCCCGCACGGCGCAAGCGGCAGGCCGTCGACTACCGTCTTAGCGGAACTATCCACCTCTCTACTTCTGTGATTCGCAGCCGCTATTTCGTGAGGCGATGTTGCTGTAGCCAATTCGCTCACAGCCTCCGTCAGCGCCTTCGCCGTCGCATATCGTTCATCCGGGCTCTTGGCCATCGCCCGTTCAATGACCGCCTGGATTTCATTCGGTAGGTCTGGGCGGAGGGCAAGTAGATCGGGCACAGGCTCGTGGACATGCTTGAACATGAGCTTCGGCGGCGTATCCGCCTCGTAGGGGCGCTCGCCGGTGAGCATAAGGAAGAGCATGGCTCCGAGGGCGTAGACATCGCAGCGGCTGTCCAGCTCTCGATCGCCCTGAATCTGTTCAGGGCTCATGAAGGCAGGCGTTCCCACGATGCTCATAGTCTTCGTGCCCTCGGCGAGACGGGCCACGCCGAAATCGGCGAGGTAGGGGAAGTCGTCTTCGTCGAAGAGGACGTTGTCGGGCTTCAGGTCGCGGTGGATGATGCCGCGCTCGTGCGCTTTGTCGAGGGCGGGGGCGAGACGGGTGAAGATAGCGACCGTCCTCTCTAGCGAAAGGGGCTGCTCCAATCTCTCTCCAAGGGAGCCGCCGGCCATGTAACGCATGACGAGGTAGGGTTGGCCTTCGTGCTCGCCGAAGTCGTAGGTGGGAACGATGGCCGGGTGTTCGAGGGCGGCGATGATGCGCGCCTCGCGGTAGAAGCGCTGGCGCAGATCGTCGTTGAAGGTGAATTGTCGCGGGAGGAGCTTGACGGCTACATGACGGTCCATGCGCGGGTCGCGGGCCAGGAAGACGACGGCCATGCCGCCATGGCCCAGCAAGCGCTCGACGTGGTAACGGCCGATTATTTCGGGGGCTTCCACCGCAGTTTCTCCTTCAAAATGGGACGCTGATTCACGCAGATGAAAATGATGGCACTCATCTATTCGTGGTGAATGTCGGCCCACGCCATCTGATTGTGACGTAGGGCAATTTGCCAAATTGCCCTACAAATTTTCGCCTAGGGGGCTCCCTAAACGGCGACTGCATGACCCAATTGGATTATAGGCATGGGTCGCAAGCGAGGCAAGCAGAATGGAGCCACCCAAAAAGAAATCGGCTTGACAACCCGCGGAAGTTCGCTAACATAGAAATCGCTCCCCGCCCAGAGGTGGTACGGACAACGCCTGTTGCACCGGCCACCTCACTTTTTTATTATACGACCACCCTCCCTATGGCCCTGACCAACCTCTCCCTTCTCTATGCAATTTGTGCTTTTCCGCTGGGGCTTGCCTTGCTCGCCGGCGGCATCGTCATCGGCCGTCGCGGTCCCCTCACCCTGTGGAGCGGGGGACTGGCCCTTTTCGGCGCCCTCCTCCTCGACACCGCCATCTTCGCCATCGTCGCCTACTTCTTGGGCCTCGCCGGCGCCCCACACATGACGACCTTTCTGGCCGGCGGCATCATCGCCCTCAACGGCCTCATCTTCCTCGTCGTCATCGGCTACATTCTCCTCCGCCGCTGACTGACCACTGTTCTTGCCCTGGATCGAGACTTTTCCCAACAGGGATTCGATTGCCTCCCGCGCTGAACCACGCTCAATCTGGATAATACAACCTCAATCGCTCCTTGCTGCCTTTACCTGCGCACCTCGGCCGCCGCGCCGCCCCAAACAACATCAACGGAATCCGCTTGCATCGACGGTACGTCGTTTCATAGATTCTGAAGAAATGAGACGGTGACGGGACGCTTTGCGGAACGGTGGGGGCACGGCTGCCTCCTATCATGGAGACAATTCAACACAGCGGGCATTGCCCATAGGAGGAAATCAATGCGACACGTGCTAGGAAACAAACAATTACTCATTCTATTTCTCGCCAGCTTCTTCATCCTTTTCGTCGGCATGGGGCTCTTCCCCCTGCTGCCCCTGTACGCGGCCGGCTTTGGTGCGAGGCCCGCCGCCATCGGCCTCTACTTCGCCATCGTATTCACGGCCAACGCTGCCGGCCCCCTCTTCGCCGGCTGGTTGAGCAAGCGTTTTTCGCTCAAGTCCCTGTTCTTTGCCCTGGCAGCGGCGCCCGTACCGGCCGTCGCCCTCCTCGGGCAGGCCACCGCTTTCTGGCAACTCGTTGTGCTCACGTCGTTCATCTGGTTTACCGGCGGCGCCGTGTTGGCTCTGGTCGGCGTCCTGACAGCCGTCCACGCCGGCGACGAAGAGCGTGGCGCGGCCTACAGCCTGATGTTCACCGCCTATCCGCTGGCGGGCGTCGTCGGCGGCGCCACGGCCGGCTGGCTCGTGGAGGCCAGCGGCTATCCGGCCCTCTTCCTGGTCATGGCCGCCGTCTGGATTGGAACCCCCCTCTCTGCGCTGGTCGTGCGCGACCACAAAGACGGCGAGGTCGTGGACGAAGAGGGTGACGAAGCCCCTGTGCCCGTCTCCGCCTTCGGCCGCTCCTACTTCGGCTTGCTTGTCGCCGCCCTGCTCGTGGCCACGGCCGTCAACGTCAGCCGCCTGGGCACCTCCCTCTCCATGGAGGCCCTCAGCTTCTCGCCGGGCGCCGTCGCCAGCACGGCCACCGTCAGCGGGCTGATCACCATGCCCTTGACCTTGCTCATCGGCGCACTCTCCGACCGCCTCGGCCGGCAGCGATTCATGACGGCCGGCTATCTGCTGGCTGCCGCTGCGGCCGTGGCGCTGGTCGTGGCCCAGACCCTATGGCAATTCTGGCTGGCCGCCACGCTGGCCATGATCGCCTACAGCGTGACCAACGCCGTCGGCTCGGCGCTGGCGGCCGACCTGCTACCGAAGCGCGCGCTCGGCCGGGGAATTGCCTGGTTCAACGCCGTCAACTCGGCCGCCGGCATCGTCAGCTTCGCCGCGGCCGGCATGGTGATGGAAGCGCTGGGGCCCGTCGTCCTCTACGTGGGTACGGCCGGCATTGCCCTGCTCGCCACCGTGCAACTCGGCGCTCTTGCCTGTGACCCGGGCCTACCCTGGCGCTTCCTTTGGCAGCGGATGCCCGCTACCCGGCCGGCGCCCGCCTGCGTTTAGTTCCTCCTTGAGGTGACCGGCACCTTAGAAGTGCCGGTCACCTGACGGCCCGTAGACGTGCGAACGTTTATACCAATCGTTTTCGTGGCCCTGAGTCTCGGCCTGGGGCTAGCTATTTTCCGCCGCCGGCGAAACCGTCACGGTCAGCGGCACGGCCGGCTACTGGGACGCGGTTGCCTCACAGGTCGCGCCGCCACCTCCGGCTGGTGATAACGACCTCTTCCTGTCCGTCGTCCGGGGGACCTCAGCTGGCGCATCACGTCGGAATCCGTCTTACCCGAAAATCCTAATCCCCCGTGTCCGTCCCGTGCCGGTGTTGCCGGCCCGGGGCGGTTTGCCCGTACCGTCTTCCTCCCGACCCCTTTTTACCCGTTCAAGTCAGCGTGTGGACAATTTGTGGACATCGTTCTTCTATGCTGTCTGCTGTAGTCGGCCGATACCCAATGTGGCAAGCACACTCCGGCGATGTGCCCGAAAAGAAACTTTGCTTAACCCGAACGGGAGGAAACGCATGAAGAAACAGAACGTACTTTTCGTTATTATTCTATTGGTGGGGGGATTGATTGCAGTTATTCCTGCCCTTGCCGATAGTCCAGTTCACGCCGTGCACGCCGGCGGTCCGGACGCATGCGAGGCGTGGGGCCTTGCTCCCGGCTGCGACGCGAATTTCTCTTTGGTGGCTATTGAGCATGGCGATGGTAGCGTGACGGGTCAGTGGAGCGATCAGTTCGGAGGAGGCGATGGCGCTCATATCGCCATCGACTGCCTCGCTGTCGACGGTAACCAGGCCTGGTTCAGTGGCCTGATCACCCAGGAGACGATCTCTGGCACTGGCGCTTATGTTGGTCTGCGGGTGGCTGCAAGAGTTGTAGATAATGGCACGTCAGCCAACGATCCGCCGGATCAGATAAGCTATATAACCTTCGATCTTGGCAACACCGCCTGTGCCGAGCAACCCGAGTACCAGCTATTCGACGTGTCTCAGGGTCAGGTGCGAGTGGATTAGTAGGTATCAAGCTGCAAAAAACTATAATCGGATCGCCAGTGTTCGGTCATCGACGGCCGGATGCTGACGATCTAGGTTAAGCCTACCGGCTCGCGTGAAGCCCTAAACGCGCCTCCTACCACCGGCGATGATCACATCTTCTTGCCCCTCCTCAGGCGGCCGTGACTTGGCCCGTGAAGTCAGAATCCAATTTGATCCACACTTCCCTGCAGCTTCCTCAGCCCGGGCGCCCCCGCCGGTCCGGAGCCCGTTGCCGCTCTTTTGTGGCGCGGATGGCCAATTGCGCTATGGTAAGTGGTGCAATTTGTAAGTTCATGAATTAACCTCCGGGAGGCTGCGTATGGTCTCTCGCCCTCTGGGAATCGCTCGCGCGGCCTCCCGGGGGTTCACGGTTTAAGGCCCGCCAGGGAACGTGTCCATGCCCAATCCAATCCTGCAGGAGCCGGCCGCCATCTTTCTGGCCGTCATCGCCGTCATCTTCATCGCTCCGATCCTGTCGGAGCGCGTGCGCCTGCCCGGCATCGTCGGCCTCATCCTCGGCGGCATCTTCATCGGCCCCCACGGCATCAACCTCCTCTCCCTCACGGAGACCATCGAGCTTTTCGGCGCCGTCGGCCTCATCTACCTCATGTTCAACGCCGGCCTGGAGATCGACCTGGAGCAATTCCGGGCCTTCCGCAACCGGTCCCTCCTTTTCTTCCTCGCCAGCTATCTCCTGCCCCAGGCGTCCGGCATCATCATCGGCCGCGCCTTTGGCCTGAGTTGGCCCGCGGCCGTCCTCCTCGGCGCCGCCTATGCCTCCCACACCCTGGTCGCCTACCCCGTCCTTAGCCGCCTGGGCATCCTGCGCAACGAAGCTGTCTCCGTCACCGTCGGCGCCACCATTTTCACCGACGTCGCCTCCCTGCTCGTCTTGGCCGTCGTCGAAGGTTCCCAGGGCGGGGCGCTCTCCCTCTTCTTCCTCGGCCGCCTCATCATCCTCGCCGTGGCCTACGCCCTCCTCATCCTCTTTGGCGTGCCCCGCCTCGGCCGCATCTTCTTTCGCTACTTCAGCGGCGACGTCGTCGAGTTTCAATTTGTGCTCGTCGTCCTCTTCATCGCCGCCGTCCTCGCCGAATGGATCGGCATGCACACCATCGTCGGCGCTTTCCTCGCCGGCCTTGCCCTCAACAACACGCTCGCCCGGGACAGCCGCGTCGTGCAACAGGTGCTTTTCACCGGCGAGTCCCTCTTCGTTCCCCTCTTCCTGATGACGGTCGGCATGCGCCTCGACGTCGTCGGCGTTTTCACGAGCGGCCGGACCGTGCTCCTCGGGCTGGCCCTCGCCGTCGCCGTCTACGTCACCAAGCTGGCGGCCGCCTGGCTCACAGGCCAGCTCTTCGATTACGGTCGCGCCCAGGTTCTGACCGCCTGGGGCCTTTCCCAGGCGCAGGCCGCCGCAACCCTGGCTACCATCCTCGTCGGCACTGAGGCCGGGCTCTTTCCCGAATTAATCTTCAACGGCGCCATCTTGATGATCCTGGCCACGTCGGTCACGTCTCCCTTCCTCGTCCAGCGTTTTGGCGCCGGGCTGAAGCCGCCGGAGGAGGGCGTGGCCCGGCCGCGGCTGCGACGCATTCTGGTGCCCGTCACCCGCGACGAAGCGCCGGAAGCCCTCCTCAACCTCGCGGCGCGGCTGACCCGCCAGGACGACGGGTTGCTGTTGCCTCTCAATCTGGCGTCAGACGAGCAGAATTTGAGCGCGCGGCGTGAACAGTTGCGCGCCGGACCCGGCCAAGACCCGGAGACCGAGGTCGAACTGCTGGACCGCATCAGCGAAGACGATGCCGAAGCGGACGAAATCCTCAAGGAAGCCGTGGAGAGCGAGGCCTCCCTTATCATGCTGGCGTGGCCGGCCGAAACGGGCGAGGACGAGCGCCTGCCGGGAAAGGTGGCCGACGACGTGGTATGGGGCGCCACTGTGCCCGTTGCCATCGCCGACCTGCAAACGCCCCTGAACGCCCTCGAGCGCGTGCTGCTCGTGATCGGCGCTCACACCGTCGGCGTCAAGCTGGACGACGACTTCGTCGACGCCGCCATGGAGGTCGGGGAGGCGCTGGCGCTCCCCCTTGTCGTCATGGCCACCGATCACTATCTCGAGCGGCTGGAAGCGCGCTTCGGGCCCCGGGAGGGGGAGGGCGAAGAGAAAGGCGATGGCGAAGGCGGCGTGCAACTCATCCGTCTCGGCTCAGACGTCGTCGCGGCCGTGGCCGAAGAGGCGGGGGAGCACGACCTGATCGTCATGCCCATCATGGGCTCGCAGAAGCGGCTCACCGCCGAGGAAGGGCGCGTGCCTTACGGCGTGCGCAACGAGACGAAAAGCTCGTTGCTCCTGCTCCATTTCCCATAGTCCTGACGTGCTCTGCTTACTTTTGCATTTCCCCGGAAACTGCTCTGGCAGTATCGTCCGGGAATGGCGTTCTAAGTTTCCGGGGAAATCGCTCTAGCATTCAACTTAGCGAATCACACAAGGAGGTCTGAAGATGCCGGCAGAAAAAGAGACCCTCGTCGCAGCGCTTTCAGAAGAACTGATCGTCGATCTCACGGCCGAACTCGTCGCCATCCCCACGCCTAACCCGCCTGGCCGGGAGAAGGCGTGCGCCGAGTTCATCTTCCGGACGTTGCAAGGGTGGGGCGTGGAGGTCGAACTGGTGCCCGAACCCGACCCGGAGCGGCCGCAAGTCGTGGCCTGGCATCGGGGAGATGGCGAAGGGCCGACCCTCATCCTCAACGCCCATATGGACACCGTGGGCGCCGGGGAAGAAGCGGCGTGGCGCTACCCGCCCTTCCACGCGACCCGCGATGGCAACCGGCTCTACGGCCGGGGCACGTGTGACATGAAAGGCTCCCTCGCCGTGGGCATGGCGATCCTCAAAACCCTAAACGATGCCGGCGCTCGCTTTCCCGGCACCCTCATGCTCCAGGCGCCCATGGGCGAAGAGATGGACGAGCCCGGCACCCGCACCTTGCTGCAAAAGGGGTACACGGGCGATTATGCCATCGTGCTCGAGCCGACCGATCTGCGCATTGGGCCGGCCAGCCGGGGCGTCTCCTGGTTCGACGTCGTGCTCACGGGGCCGTCCGTCCATTGTGGGCTGGCGGCGGCCGGCGCCCCCGACGTGATGGCCGCTTTTACCGAGGTGGCGGCCGGCTTGAGAGAATATCATGAGGCCCTCTCCGCGCGCACTCACCCCATCTCTCCGAGCCCCGGTTGCCGCATTACTCACGTGGCAGCGGGCGAGGCCCATAACAGCCTCGTCGGCCGCTGCGCCTTCACCGTAGACCGCCGCATGTTGCCCGGCGAAACGTGGCATCAGGTGGGGGAGGAGCTGGAAGAGATCGTCAGGGGAGTCACGGCCGGCATGCCCGAAATCGATCATTCGCTGACCTTCGTCGAGTGGAACGAGCCCGTCCAGGCGCCCCTCGATTCGCCCGTCGTCGACGCTCTCCAGACGAACGTAGCCGCCGTCGCCGGCCGGGAACCGGAGTTGTGGCCCGTGCCCTATGGCTGCGACGTGCGCAACTTCATCTACGATCAGGGCATTCCCGCCGTCAACTTTGGCGCCGGGGATTATCGCGTCTGCCACCAGCCCAACGAGTTCGTGCCCGTCGACGATCTCGTCACCTGCGGCCGCGTCGTCATGGCCACCGTCGTCGACCTCCTGGGAGGGTCGTGAGCCCGGTCGTCGCCCTGTAACGCCGGTTTTCAACCGGCCCGGCCAGATACAATCTGGCGTTACGAATCGTCACCCGTCCGCTGTCCTGTACCGCCGGTTTCCAACTGGCCCTGTACCGTCCTCATGCCAATCCTCAACCGGCCCGGCCAGATACAATCTGGCGTTACGACCACCCCGTCAGAACTGCCGCAAAACCTGAAACGGCGAGCCGGCAATCCCCGTCACCAGATCCCGGTAGCGGTCGAGAACGCGAACCTCGCGCAGCCACTTCACCCAGAACCAGCCACGGCGGTCCGGTACCACCGCGCGCACAGGGAAACCGTGGCGCGGCGCCAGGACCTCGCCGCTAACGTGCGTAGCCAGCAGGATCTTGCCCGCCTCGGCCAGCGGATAAGTGTGGTTGTAGCCCGTGACTGAGGTCAGGCGCACGCCCGTTGCCTTGTCCGCCATCCCCGCTTCCCGTAATACCTCCATCAGCGGCACCCCCTGCCACTCCTGCACGCTGTACCATCCGTTGGTGCAGTCAATGGTGGCCGTGACCGTCTGTGCCTCCCGGCCGAGCACGTCGTCATAGGTCAGCGTGAGAGGTGCGTCGACGGCCCCTCGAACGACCAGGGCCCACTCATCCGCGTCCAGTCGAACCGGCCGCTCGCCGGTGACCGGGAAATCATTACCCGTAAATTCGCCGAAACCGCGGGAGCCGGTAAAGCGGCGGGGACGATCGTCCGTCGCCTGCTGCCGGCCGACGAAGTTGGCTAGCGCGCCCCCTGCCAGCCCGGCCGCCGCCACTGCCCCCATCTTCAGAAACGCCCGGCGCGAGGCCACGTCCTCCTTCCGCGGGCTCGGCCATCGCCGCCAGACGTGGATGGCCAGGATGGGGAAGATGGCCAGGCCCAGGATCCAATGCCAGGCGATCAGCGTTTGCGTCAGGCTGCTGTACGGCCCCAAGCGCAAGGTCCACATAATCGCCAGCACGAGGATGAGGGCGATGAAGTGGGCGAAAACGATAGAGAGGACGAGGACCACCGTGCGGTCCAGCGTCTTCTCCATGCCCCGGCGCAGCGAGCGGTAAATGGTCAGCCCTTTCCAGGGCAGGAGGGCCACAAGGGCGAATCCGGCGATGCGGTGCAGGTCGAAGAGCCACGGCTGCCACACCCCGTAGAGCATGATCACGCCCGAGACACCCAGGACGAGCAGCAAAACGAAGAGGGCGCTGTTCACAAAGCGGTCAGTACGCGTCAGTTCTCCGGTAGCCATAAGGCTCATCCTTTTCGCTTTAACGGAAGTCGTCGATTTACACAGATGACGGCCGATTCATCTTATCACGCTCGGGCTCGTCCCCATAGACGCCGACTCGGTGGCGGAAGACGAGACGACCGCCCGCATAGCCGCCTACCAGCAGCAGGAGGGTGACAGCTGCCGAAAGGGCCAGCCCTGAAAAGAGAACGACCCCATGCCGGTCCTCCAGCCGGCCGGCCAGGTTAAAGACGGAGAGAAAGAGCGCCACGTCGGTGACCAGGAAGTGAACCCAGCCGGCCGCCGTCTGCCGCGCGCGCTCGCTGGTCAGGAAGTCGATGAGGCCCGTGAGGAAAGCGACGAGGCCGGTCACGAACCCCGCCAGGATCAGCCAGAATGAGAAGTCGGCCCACGCCGGGCTGCCCGTCCACCAGAAGAGGAGGTCGGTAGCCAGGGCCGTCGTCAGCAGGACGATGGGGAAATCGACCACGGCCGGGTGCAGCGGGTGACCGCCCAGGGCGACTGCGCTCCGCGTTGGTCTCGGTCGCGGCGTTTCATCCGTTTGCGGCATAGCCCTTTTTCTCCTCCTTCCAATTCCTCTCGCCGGCAGGCGGTCAGCTTCTGTCGTTGATTCGACCCTGAATGACGCCCACAGAAATCGCCACTTTGACCAATTCCGTGAGGCTGGTCACGTCCAGCTTCTTCATCAAATTGCGGCGGTGGGTCTCTACCGTCTTCACGCTGACGTTGAGCATCTGCGCGATCTCCCGGTTCGTGCGGTCCTCCGCCAGGAGCTGGAACACCTCACGTTCACGCGGCGTCAGCAGTTCATAGCGCTTGTACTTCTCCGTCTCCCGCGCCCGCTGCAGGTGGCGCCGGATCACGCTGTCGGGGAGCGACGGGCAGACAAACTCCGCTCCGGCCGCCACCCGGCGAATGGCGTCGATCAGAGTCGCTTTCTCCGTCTCCTTCATAATGTAGCCCGAAGCGCCAGCCAGGTAAGATTCCACCACGTACTCCACGTTGGCGTGGACCGTCAGCATGAGGACGCGAACCTGGGGCGCGATTTCCTTAATGCGGCGTGTGGCTTCCAGGCCGTTCATCTGCGGCATCGTGATGTCGATGAGGGCCACGTCCGGCGGCCGCTCCTCCACGGCCGCCACCGCCTCGCTCCCCGTTCCCGCTTCCGCGATAACCTCAATCGTGGCTTCGCCCTCCAGCATCAGGCGCAACCCTTCGCGCACGATGGCGTGGTCCTCCGCCAGCAAGACCGTTATCCGGCCGTTCTCTTTCATGGGCCTTCCGCTTCTCCGCTTAACGGGATGTAGACGGTGATCCAGCTCCCCCGATCAGGCTCTGACCGGAGCTCCAGCCGGCCGCCCAGGAGAGTGACGCGCTCGCGCATGCCCAACAACCCGATAGAGAGCGCGTAAACCTGGACGCTCTCTACCAACAGCTTGTAGTTGAGTGCCATAGCAACCTCCTTATCGATCCCCGTCCGAAAGCAGCGTCATCTGTGGTTTCCGGCCGGCCCTTTCCTTACATTCTCTATTATATGATAACATGCTCGGCCCCTGATCGATATAGGCACCTTCCCTACGTTCGCCGCTAGAGAGGCCCAGTTTGGGCGGAAAATGTCACCCATTTTTGCTGGGCGCTAATATCCGGATCCGATGAGCTACCATTACATCGTTTGAAGCAGGTTCAAGCGGCCGGCACCTGCGAGGAGCCAAAAATCAGGATATTCCTGATTGTCTGTGGGCAGAATCTGTGTTACTGATCGGCTTGTGAAACGAGGACAGGAGCCTGTACCGACCGCCACGAACCAACGAATGGCCCGCCGTCCCGGCCGGCCGCTTCTTAATCTTGGCCTGGCGGCCCGGTTGGAGGGGTGCCTATTTCCTTCTCATAAAGGTTGCCGACAAGGGATGAGGATAGCCGATGGTCGAGAACTCAGTTGAGATCTTGCTCGTCGAGGACAACCCTGACGACGTTG
>JAWVYQ010000064.1:0-18468 GCA_033722615.1 Promineifilaceae bacterium (SeqCode) | reverse complement strand
CCAGCCCGGCGAACAAGATTCCGGCATACACGAAGTGTGAATCTGTCATGGCATCATGGCGCCCAGATTGCGCTCGACGACGGGCCGTAACTGAGCAGCGAAGTCGCGGATGCCCTGGTCGAAAGGAACGCTCACATCCCAATTCATTACCTGGATGCCGGCCTGTCGCAGTTTACGGAATAGAAGGAGCCGCTCGATGCGTGCGACGCGCGTGGCCATAGAAAGGGTGCCATCACCCTCCAATCTGCTCACTTCAAAGGTGACGGGATCGGGGCTGACAACGAGCAGATGGTATCCACGCGCCCGGAGACGGTGGAGGGGATCGACGTCTTCCCAGGTGAGGGGGCTGACGAGGACGAGCTGGGATTTGGCGGGAAAGAGGCGCGTGGGTAAATTTTCTAGCTGGTCAAAGACGAGGCTGTCACCCAGTTGCGCCCGCGCCAGAGCGCGCAGGATGCGCTCGCGCTGAAGCTTGCCATAACCGGGAACGGTCCAGTCCAGGAAATCGCCGTAGCGTAGCAGGGCAACGCGGTTGCCGTCGCTCAGGAAGGAATCGGAAAGGGCGGCCGCGGCGGAGACGGCGGGCTCGAACAGCGACTGGCCGCCCAGGTCGACGTAAAGGCTCTGGCGTGCATCCAGGATAACGCCTACGTCGGCCACACGCTCTTGTTCGAATTCATTGGTGAAGAAGGTGTCTGGATGGCGGGCGTTGGCCCTCCAGTTCAGGTGCCGCAGGGCGTCACCCGGCTGATAATGACGAACGTTGAAGAATTCGACGCCGGAGCCGCCGACGTGGGCGGGGATGTAGCCGGCGTATACTTTGGTCTGCCGCGGGCGAATGGGGAGACGGTCAACCTTCAAAACGTCGGGGAAGATGTGAAATTCGAAGTGACCGGGGGCTTCCCGCACGACTTCGCGCTGGAGGAGGCCGAAGAGATCGGAGACCCAGATGTGAACGGGCCCGAAATTGTACCGGCCGCGACGACCTCGCACCCGGTAGCTAAGCTCCACCGTCTCTCCCGCCTCCAAGGGCGTCAGTAACTCCCACTCGCCGTCGACGATGGTCAGGCCAGGCGGGAGGTTGTCCCGCAGGCGCAACAGTTCTAGCCGCTCCCCCTTATTGGTGACGGTCAGCGTCACCGTGATCGGCGTGTCGGGTGAGGCGCGGTCGACGTCCAGATCGCGCGCCAGCTCCAATTGGGGCTCTCCCGGGCCGTAGAGGATGGCCGGCGCCAGAAAGACGAGGAGGGGAACGATGAGGGCCAGCAGTCCGGCGTTGAGAAGAATGAGGCCAAAGACGGAGAGAAGGTATATCAGGATCCCCAGCAGGAGAAGTCGCGCCGCCTTCATACGCCTTCCATGACCGGCACGGGCACCTTGTCCAGAACTCGCTGGAGGACGGTGTCGGCCGAATCGCGCTGCATCCACATTTCGGGCACCAGGATCAGGCGGTGGCGCAGGGCGGGCATGACGAAATGTTTAACGTCGTCGGGGATGACGTAATCACGCCCGTGTAGAGCGGCCCAAGCGCGAGCCAGTTTCATAAGCGCCAGCGAGCCGCGAGGGCTGGAACCGACGGTGACGCGATTATCGCGGCGCGTCGCCGTCACCAGACGCACGATGTACTGGTCCATGTCCGGATCGACGTAGACGTTTTCAATTACGTCGCGCATGGCCAGCAACTCGTCGGCCGAGGTGACCTGGCTCAGATCCACTTCGTCGTGCTGCCGCTCGCGCCGACGGCGCAAGATCTCTTGCTCTTCTGCGGCCCCCGGATAGCCGACGGAAAGTTTCATGAGAAAGCGGTCGAGCTGGGCTTCTGGCAAGGGGAACGTTCCCTCATACTCAATTGGATTCTGGGTGGCGAAGACGAGGAACGGCCGGTTGAGGGTCATGGTCGTGCCTTCCAGCGTGACCTGTCGCTCCTGCATCGCCTCGAGAAGGGCGGATTGCGTCTTGGGGGATGCCCGGTTTATTTCGTCGGCGAGGATGATGTTAGCAAAGATCGGTCCCTTCCGTAACTCGAATTGATTGGACGCGCGATTAAAGATGTATCCGCCCGTAATGTCGCCTGGAAGCAGGTCCGGCGTGAACTGGATGCGCTTGAACGACAGCCCCAGAGCCAGCGAAAAGCTGTTGGCAAGGAGCGTTTTGCCAAGACCCGGATAATCCTCCAGCAGCACGTGGCCATCGGAGAGGACGGCGGCCATGATGTTTTCTAGCAAAGGCCGCTTGCCGACGATGGCCTTTTCCACTTCGGCGATCACCCGTTCACTTAATTCAGAAACCCGCTCAACCTTCACGCGATACCTCCAGTTCTTGTTCTAGAAATGTGACCAGCGCCTCGAGCTCGGGATCGGGGATCGGGGAACCGTTCGAGGCGTCCTCAAATAGAGCAAGCAAGCGCCGCAAACCAGAGGGGGGTCTCTCTTCCTCGACGAGGGTCAGACGACGCCTGCCCTGGTCGAGATAGTTCTGCACGTCAGGAGACAGGGGAGACTCCCGGCCGCGCAGTTGTGCCTTTGCCTCCTCTCTGGTCAACCGTTCATTCTGTTGAAACGCTTCCAGCGTCAGCTCCGTCATCTGCCGGATTAACTGTCGCCGGAAATAAGGACCGCGTCCGGAGCGGCGGATCATGCGGCGCAGTTCGCTCACTCGCCCTCTCTGTCGCGTAACTTCAATGCCCGTGTCGTCCGGCTCCCCGGAATGTTCCCCGATGAGAACAAAGACGGCCAGCACGGGAATGAAGGCGACAAAGATAGCCCAGATCATCACCTGAGGGATCGAGTCACTCATCAGGTAAACGCGCCAGACGGTGCGCAAGACAAAGGGGGCGATGAACTGGCGCACGACGCCGATGAGGGCAAAGGCGAGAACGACGACGACGATGATGGCCAAGGCGACGGTCAGAATTCGTCTCGTCATCGCCGGGCACTCGCATCCTGCAAAATCGACAGGCACTCGATGGCTTCCCGTTCTTCCCTGGCGCCGGGGGTCCGGGCGCCGTAGCGTACGGCCTCGAAGAGGCGCGTGAGGCGCATCGCCTGACCGCTGGAGAGGCCAACTTCTTCCAGATAGTGAGCAAACTCCCGGGGGGTCATTCCCTCCGCGCGCTTGATGCGGCGCTCTTCCTGCAGGACCTGACACATACGGAAGTAGCATTCGGTGATGGCGTTGCGGAAATCGCGGCCGGCGCGCAGTTCCTGTACGGTAGCCCGCGCTTCGGCGGCAATTCTTTGCAACGGCTGCGGCCGGCGGCGCAGCCAGGCCTGCCAGCCGACGATGAGTAACAGGGAGAGCAACACGAAGCCGATGAGGAATGCGGCCAACGCAGAAGGATGGGCGATCCAGTGAGGTATGTCCGGCGCGGACCGCAGTCCGGGCGCACGAGGGCCGTCCCGGCCGCCGAGGTTGAGCCGGCGTAAGGCGATGACGATGGCGGCAATGATGATCACGATGACGGCCGCCCGCTTCAATTCCTCGAAGATGGTACGGCGCATTTCTCTGGAAAAGAGGGCCAAAATAAGGCTGATCGGCACCAGGATCATGAGCGAGAGCAGAAGGGCCTGAAGCACAGTGGGGGGAATGGACAGAAAGCGATCGACGGCGTTCTGACCGAAATCGCCGCGGGAACCGCGCCCGGCGCCATCGACGCCAAAATCATAGAAACGCCATTCAGCGGTCATTTCTAACCCGGAAAGACCGGCCGCCAGCAACAGCAAGCCGGCCACACCGGCCACCAGGAACAGCAACGTCGTCACTCTGCGTCTATCAACCATCGTTTACGCGGGGCTTGCCTGGACATTTTGTGAGCGACCGCGCCGCCGCTCTTCCTGGGCGCGAGCGTACTCAATAATCGCTTCGAGAGAGGCAATGGCCTCTTCGCGGTCGGTCTCGGTTCCCGATTGCCGCCCGTAGCGGACGCTCTCAAAGAGGCGGGTCAGGCGCTGCACGGCATGATGGGGCAACCCGGCTCGTGTCAGTTCCTCTTCGAACTCACGGGGCGTCATCCCTTCCTCGCGTACCAGGCCAAGGCGCTGGCGCAATCCCTGGTTCATCTCCAGATAGCAGCGAAGAATGGCGTCGCGGACGGCGGCACCGGCGCGAAGCTCGTCCAGCGCGGCCTCTGCTTCGGCCGTGACCATTTCGAGCGTCCCCCGGTCCGGTTGCTTCCAGGGGTGACGCCAGAGGAAGCGGGCGATAACGGCGCCGGCGACCAGGAGAACGATGGTGACAACGACGGTAATGGGGTCGAGCCAGTCTGGGGGGTTGTCTAACAGCTCCTGGGAAAGGCGCTCTTCCTGGACGGCCGGCGGGCGCTGGACCTCCTCTTCCGGCGGAGCCGGCGGATCGCCAAACGTATGGTACAGGTAAATCATGCCCAGAATGAGGCCGGTGAAGAGGAGGAGAACGATGAGAGCCGCCCTGACCTCGGGCCAGCGGTAGGCGGAATAAAGGGCGATGAAGGCCAGGCTGGCCAGCGCCAATAGGCTGGCCAAATTAAAGGGATTGACGAAAACGGGCTCCCCCGTCGCTTCCCCCTCCTCCAGGAAGATCAGGGTTGGCTGGAGGGGTTCCATCAGAATCCCCCCGGTCTGCAGCTCCAGGTTGGGCATGCCGGCCGTCAGGAGAACGAGAGCCACAAGCCCCAGGCTTAAATAGGCCAGAAGTTTCAGTCGTTGCTTGTTCGTCACGCTTTCTTTTGGAGAGTTGTCGTCTGTCTAATGGATCAATTTCCCGGAGATTACTCTGGGTAGAATCGCCTCACTACCGTATTGTACAGCACTCGGCCAAAGGGTTCAACGAGTGAAATTAAGGGGATATTTCGGTGACAATTCACTTGACAGCGCGAGAATGAAGATTACTATTAGAGACGGTCTTCATCGCGCTCAGACATCCAAGAGGTCCAAACGTGTCGCGCTATCTGCTGAAGCGCCTTCTTTCGGGAATTGTCGCTTTTCTCATCTTCACCGCCATCGTCTTCTTTGGTTTTAATCTCCTGCTGCCCTTCGACTACGTCACGACCTTGAGCCTCTTTTTGCCCGGTAACGAGGCGCGCGAGGCGTTGAGGGAGGAACTGGGCCTGAATCTGCCCCTGTGGCGACAATATTTCCTCTGGCTGGGACACCTAGTGCAGGGTGATTTCGGCCAGGAATTCTCCATGGGCGGTGGGGGACGGTCCGTTACGGAAATCTTAAAACATACATTGCCGCCTACCCTGCTGGTCTTCGCCACCGGCTCAGGACTGGCTTTCGTGGTGGGACACTGGCTGGGTAAGGTCAGCGGTTGGCGCGCCTCTCGATGGTTATCTGGCTCCCTGACACTCGGTTCTATTGCTGCGTATACGGCGTTCCCGCCCTGGTTGGCTTTCCTGCTCACCTTTGTTCTGGTGGATTGGCTGGGCGTGTTCCCTTTTGGGGCGACCAGATTGCGCGATGGCCTGTGGCGGGACGCCCCTATCGATTCGAATACGCTTATGATTCGCATGACGCTGGTCGTCTGGGGCGTCGCTGCGGCCGTGTGGCTGATAAACTGGGTAAGCCGCCGCTGGAGGCGCCGTAACCTGCCCAGCATTCTCTCCATTGCGCTCTTTGTCGGGGGCCTGGGCCTGGCCTGGTGGCTGAGTGAGTACGGCCCGTACATCTCGGACATCGCCCGAGTGGCGGTCATTCCTTTCGTCACCTTTGTCCTGCTGGCTTTTGGGGACACGTTGCTCATCATGCAGGCCAATATGCTGGACACGCAGCATGAATTGTACATACAAACGGCCCGAGCAAAAGGGTTGTCGGAGAAGGAGGTGCGTGACCGGCACGCCGGGCGCAACGCTTTGTTGCCCGCCCTGAGCCGATTCGTCGTCAATATGCCCTACTTGTTGACGGCCATCGTCATCATCGAACATGCGACAGAGTGGAACGGAATCGGCAATCTGCTGTTTGGCTCTATCTATAACCAGAATACGTACGTGTATATGGGCGTGTTGGTCATCGTGGGCCTCGTCGCTCTAGTCGCGCGACTGGCTCTTGACGTGATCTACGCGGCACTCGATCCTCGCATTCGCTACGGTGGACGGGAGAAGGGTTCGGTGCAATGACCGAACGACCCGATGCAATGACCGAACGACCCGGCACTATGTCCAGCCTGGACCTACGGCAGGCGGCTGCACGGAGATGGTACCAGTGGGCGGCCTCTCTACGCCGCTTGCGAGAGGGCTGGCAGATCTTTGTGCGGAACCGGATCGCGGTGCTCGGCCTGGTCCTGATAATCATGTTCGGCCTGTTTCCGCTGATACACCAGGGACTGCGGTCGACTGTGTGGGAACGAGCGGCGATCTATGATCCGATTTATGGTTTCGACGCGCAGCTCGCGCCGCACCCGGCGCCGCCGAGCTGGATACCAGCCGAATGGCTGCCGCTAGAGAACGTGCACCGCTTCGACCAGAACCGGCCGTCGTGGGCTCATCCGCTGGGCACGGACACGTTGGGGCGCGACGTTCTGAGCAATCTACTGGCCTCGACGGTCACCTCTTTTGTCGTGGGAGTAACGGCCGCGCTGGTTACGGCAGTCATCGGAATCACGTTTGCGGCGCTTTCGGCTTATTATCGCGGTCTGATAGACGGCTTTCTCACGCATATCTCCGACGCCTTTCTGCTGCTTCCGCCGCCCATCTTTATGCTGGCCGTTGGCGTCTATTTGCAGACGGAGCGCACGGTCTTCACGGAGATCGTTTACCGGAGCATCACGGGGAATGGCCTAAGCGATAACGTGAAGCTGATCCTCGAGCCGATGGAGTTTGGCATTATTTACGGCATTATCGCCGGCGCCGGCGGTGCGGCGATTGTGCTGCGCTCGCATGGGCTGAAGGTGCGGGCGATGTCCTTCGTCGAGGCTTCGTTTGTCTCCGGAGCTGGCGCCCGCCACATCATCCGGAAACACCTCATTCCCCACATGGTTCCCCTGGCCGGCGTTTACATGTTGGTTGCCGTGACCGGTGCCGTCGTCTCCTATAGCTTTCTGGCCTTTTTCGGCCTCAATCCCAATCCGCTGAACTGGGGCACAATGATCTATAACGCGTTTGCCTACAGGGGCATTGGCAGCAGCACGCCGTGGTTCGCGCTAACACCGCCGGCGATCGCCATTTCGCTCTTTGCCGGTTCTTTCTATATGGTGTCGCGGGGCGTGCATCAGGTGGTGGAACCGCGTCTGCGGCCGCTGGAGCGGGCAGAGTAGGTTGCTACCGCCGCCGACGGCGCACAGAAAAAGCCCCCTGGGAAGGCTCTTATTTCCAGGGGGCTTTTGCGATCTTGTGGTTGCGGAAGAGGTGTCAGTCCTGACGTATCAGTCCTGACGTATCAGTCCTGACGTATCAATTCTGATTTATCAGTCCTGACGTGTCAGACCTCGTAGCAGGCAACCAGATGGCCGCCGCCTTTGTCCTCCAGCGGTGGATGGGGATTGTTCTTGCAAAACTCGGTGCGGATTGGGCAACGGTCGTAGAAGCGACAGATCGGTTCGGGATCGATAGGCTTGCTAATGCCGCCCTTGATAGGAATTGCCTCGCGCTCGTAACGGGGATCGGGCACGGGGACGGCCGAGATGAGGGCTTTGCTGTAAGGGTGGAGCGGGTTCGACAATAGCTCTTCAGTTTCGGCCTTTTCGACGATTTTGCCCAGATACATGACGGCGATGCGCTGCGACATGTAGCGGGCAACGGCCAGGTCGTGGGTGATGTACAGATAGCTGACGTTCAATTCGTCGGCCAGCTCGGACATCAGGTTCATCACCCCTGTGCGGATGGACACGTCGAGCATGGACGTGGGCTCGTCGGCGACGATGAAGAGGGGGTCGATGATCAGCGCCCGGGCGATGGCCACGCGCTGACGCTGGCCGCCGGAAAGTTCATGGGGAAAACGAAAGAGGAAGCTGGAGGCGGGTGTCAGGCCAACTCGTTCCAGTAGGTTGGCCACCCGTTCCTCGCGCTCTCCCAGGCTGCCGATTCCCTGAACGGTCAAGGGTTCGGAGACAGTGTCGAAAATGGTGCGACGAGGATTGAGCGACTCAAACGGATCCTGGAAGATCATCTGCACCCGGCGACGGAAGGCGCGCATTTCGCGCCCCTTACGGTGGGCAATATCTTCCATATTTCCCTCTTCATCGCGGATGAGAATGCGGCCGGAAGTGGGTTCGTGGAGGCGGACGAGCAGCTTGCCTGTCGTCGTCTTGCCACAGCCCGATTCACCGACCAGGCTCAACGATTCGCCCTCGTGTATCTCAAATGAGACCTCGTCGACGGCGTGGATGTAGCTGTCGGCCCGCGTCAGCAGGCTGGTCTCAACCGGAAAGAGCTTAGTCAGCTCCTCAGCTTTGACTAAGACGCGCCCATTTTGATCGCTCATCCCGTCACCTCCATGGGATTCCAGCAGGCGGCGAAGTGACCGGGCTCCATCTCTTCAAGGGGCGGCTGCTCCTGCCGGCACCGTTCAATGGCATTGGGACAACGCGGGTGGAAGCGACAACCAGAGGGAGGGTCAAGGAGATCAGGCGGCTCGCCGGGCACGACGACGAGGTCGTGTTTGGGGCCGGTAATGCTGGGAAAGGCGGACATGAGCGCGTAGGTGTAAGGGTGGAGAGGCCGCTCGAAAATAGAGACAGCGTCGGCAATTTCGGCCATGCGGCCGGCATACATGACGCCAATGCGGTCGCTGACTTCGGCGATGACGGCGATGTCGTGGGAGATGTAGATCATGCTCATACCGAGCTTTTCCTGGACGTTGCTCAGTTCCTGCAGGATCCGATCCTGAACGATGACGTCCAGCGCCGTGGTCGGTTCGTCGGCGATGATGATGTCCGGGTTGACGGCGAGAGCCATGGCGATGACGGCGCGCTGGCGCATGCCGCCGCTGTACTCGTGCGGGTAGCGGTCCATCATCGCCGGGTCGAGACCGACCATCTCAAAGAGTTCGGCCACGCGCTGGCGCGCCTGCTCCTGGGAGCCGACGCCCCAGTGCAGGTCGATGGCTTCAATGATCTGCTCCCCGACCTTGTAAACGGGGTTCAGGGCGTTCATGGCAGCCTGGAAGACCATGGAGATGCGCGCCCAACGGACGTCGTTCATCTCCTTTTCGGAAAGTTCGAGAATGTCGGTGTCGCCCAACCAGATGTGGCCACCTTTGAAGTAGCCGTTTTCGGGCAGGAGGCGGAGCAGCGACAGAGCCACGGAGGTCTTGCCACAGCCGGACTCGCCAACGAGGCCGATGGATTCGCCCTCGGCGAGGGTGAAGGAGACGTTATCGACAGCGGAAACGTCGCCCTTGCGCGTTTTATAGTGCATTGTCAGATCTTCGACAACGAGCAGGGGGTTTCCCCGCGTCAGCGATTGTCGGGCGTCGATCTGATCCTGAACGGTGGTCGATCTAACCATCTAAATCCTTTTTTCCTCTCTAGTTGAACTTCGGGAGGCTTGCAGGCGCAAGCCTCCCAGAGGACAGTTCACAAAGTATATCTATGGTCTACGAAGATACCAAATAGCGTAACAAGGACGGTGTTTAAGAAACAAGATCTGTGTTTTCCGTCGTTAACGGGCCCGCAATCTCGGGTTGACCACCTCGTCCAGGGCACGGCCGACGAGGTAAAAGGAGGCGCAGAGCAGCGAGATGGCCAGGCTGGCAGGAATGAGTAAGTACCAGGTATCGAAGCGGAGAAGGTAGCCGAAGTTCTGCGCGACGTTGATCATCAGCCCCCAGCTCATCTCAATCTCCGTCAGCCCGAAGAAAGAGAGAATGGCTTCAGAGAAGATGGCAGTGGTCACGGTGAACATCATGTAGAGGAGGGAGATGGGGAGCAAGTTGGGCACGATGTGCCTGAAGACGATGTGGAAATCGTTACCACCCGCCACGCGCGCAGCCTCAATATACGGTTTGACTTTGACGGAGAGCGCCTGGGATTTGATGACGATAGCCGTACTGCCAAAACCGAGGAGCACGCCAATGACAATGGCCAGCTCGAGCATGCCGACATCAATAAAGGCCCCGACGACGATGAGGATGGCGAGGAACGGGATCATAATCACGAGGTCGACGAGGCGCATAAGGATGGTGTCGACGATGCCGCCGTAGTAAGCGGCGACAGAGCCAACGGTGGTGGCGATGAAGACGGTGGAGAGCGCGGCGAGTAAACCGAGGGCAAACTCGAAGCGCGTACTAAACATGAGCTGGCTCATAACGTCCCGGCCGAGGGGATCGGTGCCCAGCCAGTGACGGGCGGAGGGTGGAGCCGGGTGGAAACCGATCATGAAATCGTGACCGCTCACCGGATGGTAGATCTGGCTTTGACCGGCCCAAACGGTATTCATCATGATCGGATGAGCCAGGGCGAAGAGGCCAAAAAAGACGATGATGCCCAGGCCCAGCAAACCGACTCGATTTTCGGCAAAAACAGTCCAGTTGGAGCGCAGGCCCTTCCACATGAGCCTGAGGCGTACGCGCCATAAGGGAACGTGAACAAATTCTTCTTGCGGAGAAACTGTTGTACCTGTCGCCATAGTCAATTCCCATTCTCTTGAAGAAGCTGGAGTTTACAGCTAAGAGTTTTGCATCTTGCAGAGTGACTCGTCGCCGGAGCTCGGCTTCCAAATCTGACTAATCAAAACCGAGATTCAGGGCAAAGTAGAAAGCACTTACCCGAATTGTCCGCAATACGAACTCGGCTTTCTGGTCCTAACTGTAGCGAATGCGGGGATCGAGGAACGCATATCCTACGTCCGCTGCCAGGTGGCTTAGCAAGGTCAAAATGCCGATGATGGTCAATGCGCCCATAGCCAGGGGAATGTCCTCGGCTATCGTAGCGTTGAGCAAGGTCAGGCCGATCCCCGGCCAGGAGAAGATCGTCTCGGTGACGATGCCGCCGCTGACGGTGTTACCGATGGCGAAGACGAGGCTGGTCCACACGGGCAGCAGGGCGTTGCGCGCGGCGTGCTTGTCCCGAATCGTTTTGTCGGGAACGCCCTTGGCGCGAGCGGTGAGGATGTAATCTTCGCGGAGCGTCTCCAACATACTCGTCCTGGTCAGGAGCATCGTGCCGCCGAACGCGATTAGCGTGACCGTGAGCACGGGCAGAATGAGGTGGGTGAATATGTCCAAGGCCAAGTGGCCGACGCCGCTCGTCCACCAAAAAAGGATGACGGCGGCAATGGGTACGATGGTGCCCACCAGACGTACGGGCACGCGCCAGCGGCGCTCGACCTTATTCGAGACGAAGAGGCTGGCGAGGATGACGGAACCGGAGATGAGGGCGCTGTAGATCATGCCGTTAAACACTTCGTTGGCGGTCGCCTCGGCGCCAATCCACTCCACCGGGTCCAGGAATTTGCCGGCCGGCAGCCAGCCGAGCCACACGGAAAAGAGCCAGATCATCATCAGGGCGAAGAAGGGGGTGAAGACGGTAAAGAGGGTGACGCCAGTGATGGTGGCGCCGTACTCGACGAAACCGCCGCGGCGCCAGGCCAGATACTTGCCGACGGTGAACCCCATCCAGAAGTAGACGATGGTCGCCGAGAAGAAAAGGACGAGGGTGCGCGGCAGCCGCTCCATGATGATGTCGATAACCGGCCGGGGATAGTTGGTGAAAGAGACACCGAGGTCACCCTGGTAGAAGTTGCCGACGTAGGTTAAGAAGCGCTCCAGGGGCGGCCTGTCCAGGCCCAACTCCGTGCGCAGACGCTCCTGTTCCGCGGGAGGGATGTCCGGATTGAGGGTCAGTAAGTCGGCGATGTCGCCCGGCTGGGCGTCCATGAGGAAGTAAGTGGCAGCCTGAAATAAGAAAAGGGTGATCAGAATCTGGATCAGACGCTTACCGATGTATCTTAACATTAGCTCAAGCTCCTCTCAGTCCCGCCTTGAAGAGAAGTCACGTAGGCGAGCGATCCTTTTCCTTTCGCCCGGTCACGGGCCTCCCCAGTATAGCACAAGGAAAGGAATAAGGGAAAACGGAATACAGGAAAGAGAGGGGGTGGAAAGAGTTCACCACCCCCTCCCTTCTAGCCTACAGTGTGGTCATTACCAAACCGTCAGTCGCCAGGGCGTTACTCCGCCAATACCTGCGCGTCAGTCTGCATACCCTGCCAGTTGACGATACCACCCAGCGTCTCCGTGTAGGGGAACTGGATGTTGTCGCGCGCCAGGTCGGTCACCTGCTGGTAGAAGAGCGGGATGTAGGGTCGGTCTTCGGCCAGCTTGACCTGCATCTGGTAGGCTAGTTCCTGCGCCCGTTCCAGGCTGGTCGTCGCCAGGAACTCGTCGGCCATGGCGTCGTATTCCGCGTTGCTGTAACCCGGTGTGTTGAAGTTACCCGACACGGCCGTGTCGTTGCGGCTGTGCCAGAACGACTCCAGGTAATCAGGGAAGATCGTCAGGCTCCAGCCGAGGATGTACATGTCGAAGTTGGCTTCCTGGAAGACGGGGCCGAGGATGGTGTTGAAACCGGTCAGCTCCGACTCCACAGGCATGCCGGCGTCGCGCATCCACTCAGAGATCCACTGGTTGAAGGTGGCGCGGATGGGATCGTAGGCGGGGCCAGGGCCGAGAATGGTGATCTCGGGCATCGGCTCGCCGTTAGGCATCGTCAGACCCTGTCCGGGCTCGACGTCCTGCAGATCGTCGCTCCAGCGCGGCTCGACGTCCCAGCTCCAGCCAGCGCCGGTGAGAACCTCGATGGTGCGGCTGATCCGTTCCTGGCGGCTGAGGCCGACACAGGTCTGGGGCACGTCCGGATTGTGCCAGAACTCGTTACCCGGCGGCACAACGGAGTACATGGGGAAGACGGAACCCTGGAGCACGCTGTTGACGACGAACTCCTTGTCGATGAGGCAGTCGACGGCCTCGCGGAAGGCGGCGTCGTTGCCCGGAGACTGGCGCATGTTGAAGGCCACGTAGAAGAGGCCGTTGTCGGCGTTTTCGTAGGAGACGACGCCTTCACCGCGCTCGGCCTGTTCGCGCAGACCGCGGGAGAGGCCAAGGGGGTTAATCACGTAGTCCACTTCGCCGTTGGCCAGGGCCAGGAAAGCGGCGTCCTGGGAACCATAGATGGAGAGCAGGATGTTTTCAGAGTAAGGTCCGGCGACGAAATTAAGCGTCTCCTCCCCTTCGGCGTCGCCGTAGAGCTGGTAATCGATGCCGTTGGGGTTCTCCAGGATCCACGTGCCGTCGTCGTATTCGCGAATGGTCGAGCCCTGGAAGAAGTAGTTGGCGTTCATCGTGCGCTGGAAGAAAGCGCCCGGCTCAAACTGGTCGTTCACGTAACCGCCAAAGGCGGGAGAACCCTGGCCGTCCGCTTCGTAGAGGGTGGTGCGGGCGTTGGTGAACGCCTCGTTGTAAGCATTCAGCTCTTCGAGATACGGGGCGCACGTTTCTTCGTCTTCGGCGCTCAGCTCTTCTGCCTGGCAATCTTCAACGCCTTCGGGATGCTCTGGTTCCTCGCCGATGTCGGCGATGAAGCTCCTGGCCTCTTCTACAGTCGAGGCCCAGAAGTGTTCGGGCAGGATGGGGGCCTGGGCCACGCCATAGGTCCAGACGCCAAGGCTGGGCGTGGTGTTGAAAGTGTAGCGCACGGTATATTCGTCGGTGGCTTCGGCCGTCACGTCGGCGCCGCCCGGGGCGCAGGCGTTTGGCCAGTTCGAGGTCAACTCCAGGTCCTTACAGGTGTTGTGGGTGAAGACGACGTCGTCGGCCGTCACCGGCTCGCCGTCGCTCCAGGTTGCGCCATCTACCATATTGACCACGATCTCCCAGTTGCCGTCCTCCAGCTGGGTTGGCTCTGGCATCTCCGTCGCAAGACTGGGCACGAAGTCATAGCGCTTATCGGACAGCGTGAACAGAGAGGCAGCGTTGCCAACCTGCACGTATTGGGTCCAGACAGAGCTACCGGGACCAAGGTAGTTCCAGTAGTTGAAGCCGCTGACGGGATCTTCGAAAATGCCGATACGGTAGACCTCGGCAAGCTCACCCTCGGCGGCTTCTTCCTCTTCCATTTCTTCTTCTTCGGCCTCGGGCGTCGCTTCCACCACTTCCGTGACGACGCGCGTCACTTCCTGGGGCTCGCCTTCGACCTCTACTGTTTCGGTAACAACGCGCGTCACTTCACGCTCGACGACCTCTGGTTCGGCCTGGCACGCCGCCAACACGGCGACGACGACTAATACCAGGGCCACCAGCACGGCCCACCGTTTATTACTAAACATGGTTTTGTGTTCCTCCTCGTAACGAAATCAGGATTTGTTTCAGGGTAACCAGCACACTCTTCTTCGTTCGTACGTTCCCAATTTGGTCTCGACAGCTAAGGCACCACCTCCTTCACCGATGCCGGACAATGTGGTAAATTGTCCGTTGCGTTCCCGTTCACCGCCGCGCGATGCGACGCTTAGGGTCTCCCTCGCGTTAAGCAAGGTACAGATTGGGCTTCCCTCCACATACACACACTCTCTTAAATTATAAAATATCCATAAGAAATGTCAAACCAGGGACAAATAGGGGACAAAACAGGGGCAGGCTTGTGCTAGAAAGTATCGGGGTTCGCTCCGGCCGCCTGGAGGACGGCGACGACGGGCGCGGCGCTGAGAAAGGACTCTTTAAGGTGGGCGTCTTGCAGGGGTTCGGCCGTCTGGCGCACAAAATCGGCTGCGATCTCGGCGTGGACCGTGGCCAGTGCGTGATCGCCGACAACGTGACTCATGGCAGCGTGTAGCTTCCACAACATTCCCCGATCCAGGGAAGATTGCGCCCGGAGAATTGCCTCGTTCAGGGCCGTCACGGCTGTCTGTGCATCGTTTCGGGCAAAGGCCAACTCTCCCTGGACGAAGGAAGCCAGCGCGCGATAGCGATCGGAATCGATCTGCTCGGCGACGGCGTTCAATTCGGAAATCACTTCTTCTGCTTCATCCCCCCGCTCGCGGCGTAGATAGGTGCGGGCAAGATGGTATAGGCCCAACGCCTCCTGCTCCCGGTCACCCTCGCTGCGCGCGCCGATGAGAGACTGCTTCAGGTAGGCCAAACCGACCTCGTAACGTCCGGACTCTACGAGATCGACGCCGAGGTTGCGCTGTATGTGCGGTTTGATCGTCGCGATGCCGTACAGTTGTTCGTCGGCAAGCTGCAAGGCGCGCTGGTGAGCGTCCAACGCGTCCGGCATGGCGTAAAGGGCCTGGTAGCATTCACCCAGATCGTTTAACGAGCGGACGATGCGCCACCGCTCGGCCATCGCTTCCAGAATTCGCAAGGCTTCTTTGTGAGCCGTAATCGCCTGCTGGTATTCGCCGCGAGCATAGCGTGTGCGGCCGATACTGGATAATACGCTGGCCTGTTCCGGGGCGTGGCCAAGTTGGCGAAAGGCGACGAGGGCCTGCGTCAGGTGGCTCAATGCCTGTTCGGTGTTTCCGCGCCGGTGGTTGAGGATGCCCAGCCCGCGCTGCGCCCGACCGGTAACCAACAAGTCATTAAGGGCCAACCCCTCCTTCAGTGCCTGGGTATAGAGAGAACGGGCTTTCTCGTGATCGCCGCTCGAATCGGCGACGTCGCCCAGATGGGCCCGGGCACGAGCCTGCTGATTTTCATCGTCGCTGATTTCCCGGGCAGCTTGGAAGGATGCCTCGGCGTCCTCATAGTTGCCCAGCCACAAGTGACAGACGCCGCACTGTTCTTGGGCGCGGGCGCGAAAAATGGCGGCCGCGTCAGGGGATGAGAGGGCTTTCTCGAAGTGGGGGAGGGCTTCCCGGTAACGCTGCCGGGACATGGCGGCTTTACCGGCATGGTAGGCGGTAAGAGCAGCGTCGGGAATAGAGAGCGTTCTGAAGATGCTCGAGGTAGTTTGCGCCATGGGCAGATGATACCTTTCCATTCAGATTGCGCAATGAAGCACGCAGGACGTACGACAGCGCATCTTCACGAGTAGTCATTATGAGCCCCCCAAAAGCCATCTTAATAGCTGGCCGAATTTCACGCGACCTTCACAGAGAACATATTTACCATCTATTGGGCGGCCGTGCAAATGTCGTTTCGATTGACAGACCGACGCCGGGCCGGATGGAATGCGCCGCTAAAAAAGGATGGTAGACCGACGGATTCTGACTGACAAAAGGGAGGTCAAAAGGTCAACGGCAGTGGGCGGCCGTCCTGGCGTAAGCGGTGGATGATTTTGCGATCGGTGACGGCGAAGGCGTAATCGTCGAGGTCGTCGAGGGTGACCCAGGCGTGGCCGGCGACGCCGAGATGCTGCGGACGGCCGGAAACGTGGCGCGCGTGCAGGGCGTGGAGGGTGATGCGAAAGTGAGTGTAGGCGTGTTTGATGCGAGTCAGGCGCGGTCCAACGGCAATTTCCAGAGCGAGTTCCTCCCGGATCTCCCGCTTCAGGGTGTGGGCGAGACTTTCGTCGCCCGGCTCCCGTTTGCCGCCGGGGAACTCCCATAACCCGCCCAGGAGACCGTCCAGCGGCCGGCGAGCAATGAGGAACCGGCCGTCGTCGCGCCAGATGACGCCGGCGGCGACGTCGTAATGGGGCGTATTCTTACGGGGCGGGCGCACCGGGCGCTCCAGTTGCGTGCCGCGCTCGCGGGCGAGACAGAAAGTGGAAAGGGGGCAACGATGGCAGAGAGGCTCGGCGGGCCGACAGATCTTTTGACCCAGCTCCATCAGCGCCTGGTTGAAATCTCCGGGACGGTCGGCCGGCACCAGTGCGGCGGCCACTTCCCAGAGTCGTTTCTTCGTCGCCCGCTCGGTGACGTCCTCGTCCAGATCGAGAAGGCGACTGAGGACGCGGATGACATTGCCGTCGACGACGGGGACCGGCCGGTCAAAGGCGATGGAAGCGATGGCGCCGGCCGTGTACGGGCCAATTCCGGGTAACTCGCGTAGCGCTTCGACGCTCTCAGGGAGGCGGCCGCCGAACGTTTCAACGACGGTCTGGGCGGCAGCGTGCAGGTACCGAGCGCGGCTATAATACCCCAGCCCTTCCCACATTTTAAGCACGTCGTCCAGCGAAGCGGCGGCCAACTCCTCAACGGTGGAAAAACGCTCCATCCACCGTTCGTAGTAGGGGATGACCGTGACAACCTGCGTTTGTTGGAGCATCACTTCCGCCACCCAGATGGCGTACGGATCGTCTTGACGGCGCCAGGGGAGGTCGGCGCGCTCTTCATCCCACCAGGCGAGCAACGGCCGGCTTATCGGCAGCAAAACTGACATGAAATCATTGTAGCTGACCGTATGCTTCTCCCTACTCCCGCACGTGCCCGTCGCCGATGCCGATCCATTTGTAGGTCGTCAATTCTTCCAGGCCCATCGGACCGCGCGCGTGCAGCTTCTGCGTGCTGACGGCCACTTCGGCGCCGAGGCCAAACTGGCCACCGTCGGTGAAGCGGGTGCTGGCATTGACGTAGACGGCCGCCGAGTTGATTTCGTCGACGAACCGATTGGCCCGCTCCCAATTGTTGGTCAGAATGCTGTCGGAGTGTTCTGTGCTGTGTTCGTGAATGTGGGCGATGGCGTCGTCGAGGCCGTCCACGAGCCGGATGCCCATGATGAGGTCGAGCCACTCCTGGTCAAAATCGTCGGGGCCGGCCGGTACGATCCGGGCGCCGTTGCCACCGGCGCTATCAGCGCTGAGGAAAGGCAGGGCCTCCTCCGTCGCCCGCAGCTCGACGCTGTGTTGCGCCAGTCGCCCGGCCACCTGAGGTAGAAAGTCGGCGGCAACATTGCGGTGAACGAGAAGTGTGTCCAGGGCGTTACAGACGCTCGGCCGCTGCACCTTGGCATTTTCCACGACGTCCACGGCCCGCTCCAGGTCGGCGCTCTCGTCTACGAAGATGTGACAGATGCCGATGCCGCCGGTGATGACGGGAATCGTGCTCTGCTCCCGGCACAAGCGGTGGAGGCCGGCGCCGCCCCGGGGGACGATCATGTCCACGTACTGGTCGAGGCGCAACAGTTGCCGGACGAGCGCCCGGTCGACATCGCCCACGTATTGCACCGCAGCCTGCGACAGCGCCGCCTGTTCCAGAGCAGATTGAATGACGTTGACCAGGGCAAGGTTGCTGCGCAAGGTTTCGCTGCCGCCGCGCAAGATGACGGCGTTGCCCGTCTTCAGGGACAGAGTGGCGATATCCACGGTGACGTTGGGCCGCGCTTCGTAAATGACGCCGAGGACGCCAATGGGA
Source organism: Promineifilaceae bacterium (SeqCode) (assembly GCA_033722615.1). Taxonomy (GTDB): domain Bacteria; phylum Chloroflexota; class Anaerolineae; order Promineifilales; family Promineifilaceae; genus JAAYYY01. The sequence continues at coordinate 272 of JAWVYQ010000064.1, read as the reverse complement.
ATGCGCCGTTTGCGCAGGCGCATGCCGTTGGGCAACAGACGGCTGTCCATTTCGGCCCCAACGGGATCGGGCAGGGAGGCGACGCGGCGCGCGTCGGCCGCCAGGCGGGCAACCCGCTCTTCGGTCAGGAGCAGCCGATCAAGCAGCGCATCGCTCAGGCCGTTGGCCCGTCCGTCTTCAATGTCTAACCGGTTCTGCTCGAGCACGGCCCCAGCCTGGGCCTCCAATTCGCGGGCAATCGCTTCCAGCGCCTCGTTCTTGCGCCGCGTGCT
>JAWVYQ010000063.1:0-18609 GCA_033722615.1 Promineifilaceae bacterium (SeqCode) | reverse complement strand
TTCGCCTCTTAGAGTCCATGGCGGCCCAGGTAGCCGTCGCCCTCCAAAACGCCCAGCTCTACGGTCAGGCCCGCCGCCGGGCCCAGGAACTGGAAGCCCTGGAGAAAGTGTCATCCGCCTTGCGCGTCGCCCGCGAGCGCGACGAGATGTTCGACGCCATGCTGCACAGCCTGTATGAATTGCTGCAGCTTGAAAGCGCCGGTGTCATTCTCCGTGATCCACAGGCGGCCGGCTGGGTCGTGGCGAGCGTCGTCGGTCACGATCACGGGCTTGAGGGCGCTAGCTGGTCTGCGGACCTCGGTCTCACACCCTCCATCCTCGAGCGTGATGAGCTTTTTGTCACGCCCGCCCTCTCTGAAGAACCGGGGTTCGAGCTCGCTGACGGCGACGTCCTCTTTGCGGACCACGCCGCCGCCTGCTTCCCCCTCAGCATTGACGAGGATTTGACCGGCGCCGTCTGGTTGATCCGCCCCGAGCCCTTCACACCGGCCGACGCTCGCCTGCTGGGCGCCGTAGGCGACATGGCGGCCAACGCCATCCGGCGCGCCGGCCTCTACCAGCGCACCCTGGAGCACGCCCGCGAGGTGGAACAGATTATTGAGACCGTGCCCGACGGCATGCTCGTCCTCGACAACGACAACCACATTGTCCTGGCTAACCCGGCCGCTCGCGACTACTTGTCCCTTCTCACCCAGGCCGCCGTCGGCGACGTCTTGACCCGACTCGGAGATCGGCCCCTGGAAGAGTTTCTCGCGCCACAAGGAACCGTCCGCCGCGAACTCCGACTCGCGGACCCCCAGCTCATCTTCGAAGTCGTCTGCCGACCCATTGCCGCCGGCCCCCAGGCGGGTGGCGCCGTCCTCATGCTCCACGACGTCACCGACGAGCACAAAAGGCAGCAATACCTCCAGGCACAGGAGCGACTGGCCACGGTGGGCCAGCTCGCGGCCGGCATCGCCCACGACTTCAACAATATCATGGCCATCATCACCCTCTATAGCCAGTCTCTGGAGCGCGACCCCGATTTCCCCAAGAGGCGCCAATACCTGAACACCATCAGCAAGCAAGCCCGGCATGCCGCCAGCCTCATCGGGCAGATCCTCGACTTCAGCCGCGCTTCGGTCATGGAACGCAGCCGCCTCGATTTATACCCTTTCGTCAAGGAAGTCATCAAGCTTCTCCAACGCACCCTGCCCGAGACCATTACCATCGACCTCGACGCCGAACCGGACGACTATTCTGTCAAGGCCGATCCCACGCGGCTGCAACAGGTGTTGATGAACCTTGCCGTCAATGCTCGCGATGCCATGCCCAACGGCGGCCACCTTCATCTGGCGCTCTCCTGGCGGACCGTCCAACAGGGCCACTCCGCGCCCCTGCCCGGCATGATGCCCGGAGAGTGGATCGAGTTAACCGTCGCCGATACCGGCGCGGGCATCCCTCAGGCCAACCTTTCCCACATCTTCGAGCCTTTCTTCACGACCAAGGAGCGAGGAAAGGGAACGGGGTTAGGGCTTGCCCAGGTTTACGGTATTGTCAAACAACACGGCGGGGAGATTGGCGTTCAGAGCCAGGTCGGTGAAGGGACAACTTTCACCATCTTCCTGCCCGCGCTTTCCACGGGAAAAGCCCGGCGTCGCGACGACCGGGAGGACACATCCGTCACTGGCGGCGGCGAACTCATTCTCCTGGTTGAGGATGACGAAGGCACGCGTCAGGCAATGGCCGACATCCTTGAGATGCTAAATTATCGCGTGCGAATGGCCGGCGACGGCGTCGAGGGGCTGGCCCTGTTCGAGAAACATGCTGAAGAGATTGCGCTGGTCATCAGCGACATGGTGATGCCGGAGATGGGAGGCCTGCGCCTATACCGGCGGTTGAAGGAAATCCAGCCGGATGTCAGGGTGGTCCTGATGACCGGGTATCCCCTTGGAGAGGAGGATCGAGAACTGCTGGAAGAAGGTAGGGTCTCCTGGATACAGAAACCCTTTACGCCCGAGCAAATCGGCCGCACGATACAGGATGGACTGAGATGAGGGACGAAAAGCAACATCGACCGTCGGCTCACCCGGCCGCGATAATCCACCAGCTCGATCGCCTCCGTCACACGTTGACTGAGCCATCGCCCGACCTGGCGTCCGTTCCCCAACGCCGGCAGGCGCGGCTTCTGGCTTCGTTCCTACTCTTCCTTCTCCTGGCAACCGTCGCCTTGTACGCCACCGTCGTGCTCTTCGCCCCACCTGGCACCCGGCTCGTGTCGCTGGCCTCCGCCGTCCTGACCCTCGCCCCGTTGGGTGCCAGTTACCTGTTAAGCCGTACTGCACGTTACCGTCTGGGCGCCGTCCTTGCCATCCTCTCCCTCTCCGCCGTCACCTGTTTCCTCGTGTTGGCCAGGTCCCTGGATGCCACCTACCTTATCTATCTCGTCATTTCCGTCCTCTTCAGCAGCATGTTCCTTTCCCACCGGGCAACCGTGGCCGTAGCCGTCTTCAACCTTTTTGGCTTTGGTCTCTTTGCTGCGTCTCCCAATGCCTCACCGGAACGAATCGCTGAAGCGCTGATTTTCTACCTTTTGATCTCCGGCCTTTCCCTCGTTGCGGCCTACCACCGCAACCTGCTAGAGGAGGATCGCCACAGCCAATTGGCGGGCAGTGAGGCCCTTTTCCGCACCCTGTCCGAGAAAGCCTTAGTGGGCGTTTACATCATCCAGGATGGCCGTTTTCGCTACGTCAACCCGGCTCTGGCCGACATCTTTGGCTACCAACCACAGGAGATTATCGGTCGCATGGGGCCGGAGGATCTGACCGCGCCCGAGGACCGCCCGAAGGTGCTCGGCAAGATTCGTCGGCGCTTGCAGGGGGAGATCGGATCCGCCCGCTATCAACTTCGGGGTTTGCGCAAGGACGGAACGCACATCAACTGCGAGGTCCTCGGCCGTCGCGCCGACTACGACGGCCGCCCCGCCATCGTCGGTACCCTTCTCGACGTCACCGAGCGCAAAGAGGCAATGGAAGCGCTGCGCCGCAGCGAAGAGCGCCTGCGTACCTACTTTGAACAGGCCAGCGATTGGATATTTACCCTGGACGCCTCGGGCAGAATCGACAACGTCAACAAAAAAGTCTCTGAGACGACCGGCTACACCGCTGCTGAATTGATCGGCCGCCGGCCCACAGAGCTGTTGAGAGGCCAGGAGAGCCAACGTGTCCAGGACCTCGTCACCCGCCTCATCCGTGGCGAGGACATCGACCAGGCTGAGATCGAGATCGAGCTGAGAAACGGCCGCCGTGTCTGGCTGGAAGTGCGCGGTCGCGCTCTGTATGACGGCGACGAATTCCTCGGCACCTTCCACATTGCGCGCGACGTCACCGAGCGCAAGCGGGCAGAGGAAGCCGAGCGCGAACAGCGCGTTCTGGCCGAGGCCCTCCGCGACACGGCCACCGTTCTCAACAGCACCCTCGACCTCGATCAAGTGTTGGACCGCATTTTGGACAACGTCGGCGACGTAGTGCCCAACGACGGCGCCAACATTATGCTCGTCGAGGGGAACCACGCCCGCGTCGTCCGATGCCGCGGTTACTATGGAGAGCACGGCTTCGCCGACAAGGTGATGAATTTGACCTTTCCCATCGACGAGACCGTCAATATGCAGCAGATGGCCCAGAGCGGTCGCCCCTGCATCATCTCCGATGCCCACAACCACGAAGATTGGGTTCTCACTCCTGCCACCAGGTGGGTTCGATCCTACGTGGGCGCGCCCATCCGTCGCCAGAACAGGGTCATCGGCTTTCTCAACCTGGATAGCGCCACTCCCCACTTCTTCACCGAGAAACATGCCGAGCGTCTGCAGGCTTTTGCCGACCAGGTCGCCATTGCCTTACACAACGCCCGTCTATACCAGGAACTGGAGAATTACAGCGAAACGTTAGAGCGGGCCGTCGACGCACGCACGGCCGAACTCCAGCGGACCATGGAGCAACTCGCCGTCACCCTCAACAACAGCCCGGACGCCATCCTGCTCTTGAAAGAAGATGGTACCGTCGAGGCCGCCAACCCGGCCTTCACCGAACTCTTCGGATATGAAGAAGGCGAAATCCGCCGTCACTCGCCCGAATCTCTGGCCGTTGGGGATGACGCCGGGAGCCTGATCCGGGCGTTGCACACCGTCATTGATGCAGGGCGCCGTCGCCGGCTGGAGCTCGTAGCGAAGCGTCGCGACGGCAGCACCTTCGACGCCGACGTAGCGCTGGCTCCCGTCAAGGAAGGAGAAACAGTACAGGGCGCCGTTTGTAGTCTTCGGGACATCAGCCGCCTCAAAGAAGTCGATCGGATGAAAGACGCCTTTGTTTCCAACGTCTCCCACGAGTTGCGGACCCCCATCACCAGCCTCAGGCTCTATCACGACCTTCTCGTACAGAACCCATCTAAGAAAGACGTTTACGTGGCCCGCATTCGGCGTGAGGTAGATCGCCTGAACGTCATTATCGAGGATTTACTCCAGCTCTCTCGCCTGGATCGCGGCCGGATGAACGTTGAGCTGCAAGAGGTAGACCTTAACGATCTGGTCGACCAATTCGTCGACGACCGAACCCCCCTCTTCCAGGAAAAGGGACTAACGCTGAGCCGCACTCTCTCGCCGGCTGCGCCCCCTGTCTGCGCCGACAAAAGCCTGTTAGAGCAACTCCTGAGCATTCTGGTCACCAATGCCCTCAATTACACACCCGTCGGCGGCCGCGTCACCGTCTCCGTAGCACCGGGGCAAGACAGTAAATCGGGCCAGGTAGGGTGTTCTGTTGAAGACACCGGACCCGGCATCCCTCCCGAGGAGCAGCCCCATCTCTTTGACCGCTTCTTCCGCGGTCAGGCCGCCCACGAGGCCAACGTCGCCGGCACCGGCCTTGGTTTGGCCATTGCCCGCGAGATTGTCGAGCGCCATAACGGCTCTATCTCGGTAGAAAGTTCGGGGCGAGCCGGAGAAGGCGCAACCTTTACGGTGTGGCTGCCGGCATTCGCGGAATAAAGCAGCCGGCTATCGCCGCCGTCAAATTGCCTGTTCCTCCACTTTGGCCACGACGCTCCCCGTGCGGTCAATAGGCAAAATCCACCTGCGGCTCTCCAGCCCCTCTCTGGCGAATGCGCGCGCGATCGCTTCGGCAATCGACTCGTGGTTCTCCGGCGCGAAAGCCACGATGCTCGGGCCGGCGCCGCTCAGGGTGGCCGCTGCTGCCCCCGCCGCTCGCGCCGCTCGAAAGGCGTCCGCCATCCCCGGAATCAACGGAATCCGATAAGGTTGGTGTAGTCGATCCTCCGTCGCCGCTCCCAGGCGCTCATAGTCGCCGCTTTCCAGGGCGCGGATCAGCATGGCCAGCCGCCCGCTGTTGAACACGGCGTCGGCCAGCGGCACCTGCGGCGGCAGCGCTGCTCGCGCCTGCACCGTTGGCAGCGCGTAATCCGGCAAGACCACGACCACGCGCATCTCGGGGGTTGCGATCTTGTCCAACACCAGTCGTCCCTCGTCGTGAATGACCAGAACCAGGCCGCCGTATAGTGCCGAGGCCACGTTGTCCGGATGTCCCTCCAGGCGCGTCGCCATCGCCAGGATCTCCTCGCGTTGGAGCGGCTTTCCTATCAGCGCGTTGGCCGCCAGCAGACCGCCCAGAAAGGCCGCCGCGCTGCTACCCAATCCGGCCGCAACCGGAATACCGTTCTCCTGTTCCAACCACAGGCCGGCCGGTCGATATCCCACACTATCGAACAGGTGGCATACTGCCTGCACCATCGGGTTGCTCCGATCCAGTGGCAGCACGCCGGCTCCTTCCCCCTTTACGGTGACGCGCAGGCCGTCCCACTCCCTCAACGTCACGCGATTATACAGCCCCAGCGCGAGGCCCAGACAATCAAAGCCTGGTCCCAGGTTGGCCGTGGTCGCGGGAACGGCGACGGTCACATTCATACGTCTCTCCGTGTAACGCCTTGGCAAGCCGTGCGCTTGCCGAACACCATGTAACGCTCTATTCACCAATTTACTGCAACACAAATCATCCCCTATGGCGTGCGATCAGGGTGCGGCCGTCATCTGCGCCGCTCGCTGGCGCGGGAAGGTCGGTGGGTGTGGGAATTAGCGTGGGTGCGCTTCTGCGGCCGGCTGGGTTCGGGTCCCTGTCGCCAGACAGCCTCCCGATTGTCGCGTTCGGCTCGACTCGCTCTGCCGTCGCGGCCACCCGTTCGCCGGGTAGGGCTAACTTGTGCGCTAAGGCTACCGTGTAATTGCTATCCCGGCAAGGGCAACAGCATAAGGGCGGCTGCCCTCCTCCGTGGCTATGGTATAATACATAGGCTGGAGAAAGGTAGAAACATCTCAATTCTTGTTAGAAAGACTCCCCATTGGCCCTGATAATGACGCTTGTAACCGCACGCACTAAAACCCTTTTGACGGCGCTGATGGTCTGCGCCCTGCTTGGCGCCTTTGTCATGGCCGCTGGGGCCACCCCGGACGTCGATGCCCCGCCTCCCCCCATACCCGTTCCCGACGAGTTCACGCCGGCCGCCGCCGCTCCCGGCGTGCACGTCTATCACCGCCACGGCGACGACGGCGCCTTTGAATACATACAGATCGTCGACCTTAGCGCCGGCGCGCGCCTCGCGTTCCTCCACGGTCCCATCGCCGATCCCGGCGCCGGCCGGGGCATCTATGGCGGAAACAGCCCCAGCATCCGCCGCCAGTTTCTCTCGGCCATCTGGAACGCCCTCCCACATGGCGACTCCGAAGCAGCGGAGGCCAGCGTCCTCTGCCTGACCAACGGCCAATTCTTCCTCAATACCAGACGCGGGGCCTGGGTCGATCCCACCGAACTCGCCTTCCCCGTCAAGAGCGACGGCGTCATCCTCAGCGAAGGCTACGAACGCTGGAAGTTCAGGGCCCAGAAGGTCATGCTCGAAATCTGGCCCGGCGGGTGGGCCACCATTTCCCCCTTCAGCGGCTTTGCCCTCTACCGTTCCGCCGCGCCCGATATCATGGTCGGCCTCTCAGAACGGGCCCGGGTGCGCTCGTTCGAAGAGCTGGGCCGCACCTACGTCGGCGTTGCCGACGGCGACCAGGATGGGCTGGGCGAAATCCTCCTCCTCTACAGCGCCACGGCCGCCACCCAGGAGACGGCCGTTGACACCTTGCGCACCTTTGGCGCCCGCGAAATCATGATGCTCGACGGCGGCGGCTCCACCCAGCTCCTATGCCAGGGCCAGAGTTTCATCTTCCGCGCCCGGCCGCTTCCCCAGACCATTGCCACAATCCCCGCCGACCCTGAGCCCCTCCCCGCCCCTACTGTCCACCCGGCAGACATCCCCCACCAGATAAGGTAGAAAGGTACCGTTGGAATCACACAGAGGACTCGAAGCATTCGACGAAACGAACGCCCTCATCATCGTCGCCGCCCATCCCGACGACCTGGAATCCATGTGCGGCGGCACGGTCGCCATGTTGGCCCGCCGCGGGGTGACCGTCTACTCCGTCAACTGCACCCTCGGCGACATCGGCGCCCAGGACCCCACCCTCGCCCGGCCGGCCCTGGCCACCACCCGCCTTGTCGAGACAGAAGAAGCCGCCCGCCTTCTGGGCATCGAGCAAACCTTCAACCTTGGCCACCACGACGGCGAACTCCTCCCCAATCTGGAGCTGCGCGCCCAGATCGCCCGTCTTTACCGCATCACCCAGGCCGACACCCTCTGGACCTTCGATCCCTTTTGGACTGGCCAGATCCACCCCGACCACCGCGCCGCCGGGCAGGCCGCCCTCGACGCCTATATGCCCTCCAAGATGCCCCTCTATCGCCCCGAGCAGCTCAACGAGGCTGACGCCGCCCCCGGCCGTCTGGAGCGCATCTTCTTCTTCGCCACCGATCGCCAGCCCGACATTTACGTCGACGTCACCGGCGTCTACGAAGAAAAACTCGCCGCCTGCATGGCCCACCACAGCCAGTTCCCCGACGGCGAGGAGAGCCTGGAGTGGATGAAGGAAATCGATCGCGAGCGAGGTGAAATCATTAAGACTCCTTACGCCGAAGCCTTCAAACAGATCGAGGTATGGTAGCGAAAAAGTCCGGCCACCGGCCGGACTTTTTCATTTGGGGAATTGGTGGCTGGCGATGAGGTTGTCGATCCTATTGTCCCGTTTCGCTGAGGCTTGTCACGGCCGGCTCGCTACCAAACCCGTAGCGCAGAACGTAATCCTGGTGGCCTTCTTGTGAGTGGCAGCCGATGCAGCCGTCCACAGCCCCTTCGGCGTCAATCTGGCTGCCATCCGGCTTCGCCTTCACCCAGAACCAGTCGTTGGCCTCGGCGTTAAAGCCCTCGACCTTGTACATGATCGTCACTGCATCCAGTTCCCCCGGATTCTCGGGATCGGTGCCCACGTAATTTTCCTTGACGATCATGCTGCCCTCAGGTAACTCTTCGTCGAAGCCGTCGGCCGCTTCCAGCGCGATCTCATTCACGTAGATACGCACCACGTTGCCGTGCGGCGCGCCGCTTACCAGATTCGTATTGAAGTTATTCCATTCGTCATTCGGCCAGGTGCCCCACTCCGTGTAGGGATTCGTCTCGTTCACGTACTCCATGACGGCCGCCGCGTCTGTATCTGGTAAATCGGCTCCGGCTTCCTCCCCGCCGGCCTGGCACGCCGCCGCCAGCAGAGCCAGGGAAATAAACAGGACACCGTAACGGACCATAGAACTCACTTTTCTCATGCGCTTGCCTCCTTCTCTTTCAATTTCCTTCATTTCTTATCTGGACCCTTACCTGGACGACCGTCTCTCACGTGTAAAATCTGTAATTGTGGCACCTTCTTGACGCTGCCGTCATCCTCTACTACTTCGGCGGGATCGGCGCCGATGCCGTACACCGTTATCCGATCGCCCGCCGCGGCCGGAAACGGCCGTCGCTGCAATCCCGTGTCGAAGAGGCCGGCGACGTCGACCGCCTCGGCGTCGCCGGTAACGCGCAGCCGGATCCGCGTGTAACGCCCTTCTTCGTTCACGGACACCACGGTCCCACTCACGCGCAGAGCAGCTTCGTCCAGCGCGTCCATGCGGCCCATCAGCTCTTCCGCCTTCATCTCGGCGTAGAAGCTGTTGAGCGCCTGGAGCGTCGCCTCGGCCGGCGGCAATGTGACGGGAGGTGTTGGCGTAGGCGGTGGCAGCGTCGTCAGCCACGTGTAGATCTCGCGCAGCTCCTGGTCGCTGACCCGCTCCGGCGAGAACGCCGGCATCTGGTCGCGGGGCGATCTCACCTGGCTCCGGACTTCCTCATAACTGAGACTTGTACCGGCCAGCGCAGGGCCAAACTGACCCTGCGCCATCGCCCCGTGGCAGCCGCTGCACGGAAGGCTGCTAAACAACCTCGCGCCGCGCTCGGCGTTGCCGGCCGCCTGCTCGTCGTCAAAACGGCACGCAACCAGCAGAACAAATGCCACCAGGAGCACGCTGGTTGTCCGGGTGCGCGCCGCGCGAACGCGCTCCAGCAACCTTCGTCCTGGCATCATACCGATAGCTTAAACGGAAGCTGGGAAGAGTTTAGTGGGCTGGCTTACACAGGAGAAAAAATGCCGGCTCGCTCGTCGTGCTGTGGCCGGCGTCCCCTCCGAGCCACCATGCGGCCGGTGAAGGAAGCCAACCTTTTTCATTATTAAAACTTGGTGCCCGTCAGGAGGCTTCGTCTGCTTCCGCCTGCTCCCGGCTGACGAAATAGAGTCGGAGCACCCTCAGCTCGTCGTAATCGACCGCTCCCTCCAGCGCGTCATACACCGGCCGCAAATACACCACGCCCTCCTCCGCAAAAGCGTTCAGAACCCTGTCCCGCATCCCCGCGTCCACTCGGGACAACTTCAGGAATCCATCGGCGCGCAACGCTCCCCCTTCCTCGGCCGCCCGCCACAGATGATTCAACACCGTCTGCTCCTTCACGCCCACTTCCTGGGCGATCTTCGCGATCGACTGCCCGTCATTGTAGGCCCGAACCACCCGTTTCCTTCTCGTGCCCCGTCCTGAGGAGGAGCGTCTCCGGTGCCGTCTTGCCTTTGGCTTCGCCTTCTCCGCGATCCCATTCGTCTCACAATACGCCTGGATGACGGGCAGGAACGCCTCGGCGTACTTCTCCAGCTTATACTCTCCCACGCCGTGTATGCGGGCGAACGACGCCCGCGACCGGGGGAAGGTGGTCGCCATCTCGACCAGCGAGCGGTCTGAGAAGACGACGTAGGGCGGAACGCCCTCCCCCTCGGCCAGCTCCATTCGCTTGTCGCGCAGCAACTTGAAAAGCGCCGCGTCGTGGTCATCCTCCCCGGCACTGACAGCGCCGGCCGGCCCGGCTGCGTCAGGCAGGAGCCCGTACACCCGTTCCCCTCTAAAAACGTCGGTTGCTTTTCCCGTCAACTTCAGGCTCCCGTACTGCACGTCCCGCGTCAGCAGCCCCAGCTCCACGAACTGGTTAGCCAGATATTTCCACTCGTCCGCCGAAAATTCCCGGCCGATCCCATACGTGGACAGCTTATCGTGCCCCTGCTTCAGGACGCGTTTCGCTCGCGATCCGCGCAGCACCTTAATGATATGATTCGCCCCGAACATCTCTCCCGTCCGCTTCACGCAGGATAGAAACTTCTGCGCCGGAACCGTCAGATCTTCCAGCTCTTTCTCCTCCACCAGACAGTTGTCGCACATCTCGCACGACTCGGCCGCGTACGTCTCCCCAAAATACGCCAGCAAAGAGCGACGCCGGCAGAAACCCGTCTCCGCAAAACCGAGCAGCGCCTCCAGCCGCACGCGCGCCTCTCGTTGCTGTTCCCGCTCCTGTTGCCGGATGAAATACTCAATCGTCGCCACGTCGCCGTAGCTGTACAGCAACAGACAGTCGGCGCGCAGGCCATCACGGCCGGCCCGGCCGATCTGCTGATAGTAACTTTCCAGATTTTTCGGCAGGTCATAGTGCACGATAAAGCGCACGTTAGACTTGTCGATCCCCATACCAAAAGCGATCGTGGCCACCATAATCGGCACCTCGTCGTGCACGAAGCGGCGCTGGTGCCGGCGCCGTACCTCATCGTCCAAACCCGCGTGGTACGGTAGCGCCTGCCAGCCGTGCGCCGCCAACGCTTCCGCCAGCTCATCCACCCGCCGCCGCGTCGCGCAGTAAATGATGCCCGACTGCTCCCGGTGCTGCTCCAGAAAGGCCAGCGTCTGCGCAAGGCCGTTCGTTTTCGTCTGCACCGCCAGGAACAGATTCTTCCGGTCGAAGCTGGCCAGAAACTCGTCCGCGTCCGTAATCTGTAGCGACTGTTTGATGTCCCGGCGCACGTGCTCCGTCGCCGTCGCCGTGACCGCCAGGCACACCGCGTCGGGCAACCGGCGCCGCACGTCGACCAACTGTCGGTACTCCGGCCGGAAATCGTGCCCCCACTCCGAAATGCAGTGCGCCTCGTCAATTGTCAGGCAATCCACCGCCAGCCGTTCCAGGAGCACCAGCGTTTCTGGCCGCAGCAACGTTTCCGGCGCCACGTAGAGGAGGCGAACCTCCCGGTTCCGGATCCGGGCGACGTTGCGCGTATATGTCGGATAGTCCAGCGTGCTGTTAAGCGAGACGGCCGCGATCCCCGCCGCCTGCAATTGGTCTACCTGATCCTGCATCAGCGAGATGAGGGGCGAAACCACCACCGTCAGGCCGGAGAAAAGAAGGGCCGGCAACTGGTAGCAGAGCGATTTGCCGCTCCCCGTCGGCATGACGGCCAGCGTATCCCGTTTATCCAGAACGTTGCCCACAACCTCCTCTTGTAGCGGCCAGAATTCGTCAAACCCAAACGTTTGCTTCAAGAGCCGGCGGGCGTCGTCCATCCCTCGTTTTCCATTACTTTGTCCCACAACACATTCCCCCGCGCCTGCAAGGCGCACTCCAGACGACCGGCGACTGGCAAACGCCGATCTATCCTACGGCACGATATGTTCGATCTCTAGACCTAACGCTTGTTGTAACCTCTCGGCCACCAGCAGGCGGTGGCAGGCGGCCGGTTCCCCCTCCACACAAAACAGGGCAACTACCCGCGCGTCCTCCTCCAGATCCGCCAGCAGCGACCGCGGCTCAAACGTTGCCAGGAAATCTTCCATCTCCCGTGCCCCATACCCAATAGTGTAAAGCACTCTCTCACTCATGGCCTCATTCTACTAAAAGTCACCCGCAATCTCCATCTTTTGTTGCATCTCTGTCCCTCCCGGTCTAAAAATGGGAGAGTAACCTTCAATAATACTGCACCCGACAGGAATCGAACCATGTACACAGCTTACGGCTTCCGCGATTATGAAATCGGCGACGTAGACGTTGTCCGTCATAATGGCATCTACCACCTCTTTCACCTGACCCTCCCCAACCACGACTACATCGCCCATGCCGTCAGTAAGGACGGCATACACTGGCACCGGGTTAAGAACGCCCTCTTCATCGGTGATCCGCGAGCCTGGGACGACGACATGTTGTGGACCATGCACGTCACGCCCAACCCCTACCGTCCAGGAAGGTGGCGCATGTTCTACACTGGGCTTTGCATGGAAGAGCGCGGCCGCATCCAGCGCGTCGGCCTGGCCTCCAGCGAAGATCTCTACCATTGGGAAAAAGTCTTTGCCGACTGCTATCCTCTCGAGATCCCCGGCGACCATTACGAGCACAGCCTCGACGAAGGGCGCGAATGGGTCAGTTTCCGCGACCCCTTCTTTTTTCACGATGGTGAAGACGCTTATCTCCTCGCCTCCGCCCGCGTGAACCACGGTCCCATCATTCGCCGCGGTTGCGTCTCCCTCGCCCGCGAAACCGCCGAAAATCAATTCGAATTTTGTCCCCCCCTCTTTCATCCGGGGCGTTACGACGACCTCGAAGTGCCCAACCTCGTGCAGCTCGACGGCCGTTACTATCTCATTGCCTCGACCCGAGAAGATATCAAAGTCCATTACTGGTACGCGCGGGACCTTCAAGGCCCTTACAAGAATTACTACGATAACGTTCTGCTTCCCCAGGGCAATTACGCGGCCCGCGTCTCCCACGACGGGGACCGCTGCCTTATCTGGAACTTCTTCTTCAAGGGCCTGACCACGGCCGGGCCACACCTGCTGGCGCCCCCGAAAGAACTGGTAGTAAACGAGAGAGGCGAATTGCGCCTGCGCTCATTTGCCGGTTTTAGCCATCTGATCAGACGAACCCTTCAGCTGGACACTCTCACCCCCCTGCGCCCCATATTTGGAAACCCTAGCGCCTCCGGCGAGGTCGAGGATGGCGTTTGTTCGCTTCAGACCGAGAGCGGGTTTGAAGCCTTTCTGCTAGAAGGCGACTTTCGGGATTTCATCCTCTCGGGAAAGCTGATTCTCGAGGGGAATGGCAAGTGCGGCCTGGTCTTCCGCCTGAACGAGGAGGGGGATGGCTATTACCTGAGCCTCGACCTCTTCAAAGGGATTGCTCAAATTCGGGCCTGGGGGCACAAAGAGCGAGGCAGCATAGAAGAAGCCTTCTACTACGAACAATTACAGGCAGCCCACTATGTGCCCGTAGACGGCCCCCACTCCTTCTCCCTCGTCGTCTATGAGCAGTATATTGAATTCTCCCTCAACGGGTACGTCTTGCTCACCCTCGCCGACGATCATTTCCAGGGGGGGCGGGTCGGCTTTTACGTTGAAAGCATAGAACTCCGGGTCGAAGATCTGGAGCTAAAAGTCTGTGCGGAACCGCCAACGGCCAGCTATCCGGACGACCTGCCCAACTATTAACTCGTGCAGAATATTAAGGGCAGCAAAGGTTACGTTGCCTCTCCCGGGCAACATCAGGTAGCATATGTGAGAGTTCGAGCGATAGCGTCGGGATGGCCCGGCCGTGAACCCCCTCGCCTTCCATCCCGATTCATTGGAGGCACAATTTATGGTTGATCAAGTCAATATCTGGGAGCGACCCGAGGCGGATACCATTTACATGATCGCCGGTTGGCGCCAATGGGCAGACGCCGGTTCCATCTCATCCAGTTTGCCCCGCTATCTCATCCAGCGCACCGATGCCCGCCAGATTGGCGAGATCGACCCCGGCGGCTTCTACCTCTTTCAGATTCCCGGCACCCATCACCTCGTCCGGCCGGTCGTCGAATTCGACGAAGGCTATCCCCAATCGCTGGAGATGCGCCACAACGAACTCTTCTACACCGGCCACGACGAGATGGGCGTCGTTTTCTTCCTCGGCGACGAACCCCACCTCAACGTCGAGCGCTACGTTGACGCCCTCCTCGACGCGGCCGAGACGCTGGGCGTCGAGCGCATTATCGGCCTCGGCGGCGTCTATGGGGAACTCCCCTACGACAAAGAACGCACCGTCTCCTGCATTTACAGCCAGCCCGAGCTGCGCGAGGAACTCGAGGGATTGGCCGTCAACTTCTCCGATTATCACGGCGGCGCCAGCATCGGCTCCTACATCTGCAAGCGGGCCGCAGACCGCGACGTCAGCTTCATCTCTTTCTACGCCTTCGTGCCTACCTACGACTTCTCCAACGTCGCCGAGATCGGCAACACCATTCGCATCGAAAACGACTTCATGGCCTGGCTCGGCGTCATGCGCCGCGTGAACCACATGCTAAAAACAGATTTCGACCTCACCGACCTCGAGGATAAAAGCGACCACCTCATAGAACTGGTGGACGCCAAGGTAGAAGAGCTAGAGGCCACGACGCCCGAACTGAGCGTGCGCGACTACATGGAACGCCTTTCCGAAGAGTTCACCGAAGAGCTTTTTGAACCGCTGGACGAAGTGTGGGAAGAAGAGTTGCGCCGCCTCCTGGACGACGGCGAAGCGACCGATTCGTAGGGCGCCCCTTACCCTTGCTCAGGCTGGCCATACATAGAAAGACGCATCCTCATCCCCCGCCGTCATGCCTGCCCAGCCTCTCCACCAGTCCCGGCACCTGGCCGACGTGCTCCACTTCGAAAAAACGCCCCTCCGTCTCCGGCCGCGAGACCGCCATCTCGTGGTCCCACGTCAGGTCGTTCGGGACGTGTACGGCCCAGCCCCCCAGTTCCAGGACCGGCGCGATGTCCGAGCGTAATGAGTTACCCACCATCAGAAAGCGCGCCGGTTCCACCTGGTACCGCTTCAAGATCCGCTCATACGTCCCCGGCGTCTTATCGCTAACGACCTCCACACCGCGGAAGTAGCCCGCCAGCCCCGACTTGCTCACCTTCTCCTGCTGGTGTCGCAGGTCGCCCTTGGTAATCAGCAGCAAAGGATACATCTCTGAGAGCTCCGACAGCGCATCCTCTACGCCGTCAAAAAGCTGTACCTCGTGCGTCAGCATCTCCTTCGATAGCGCGATCAACTCCTGTACGTCGCCCGCCGAAATCTCCCCTTCCGTCACGTCAATGGCCGCCTCGATGGCCGAGAGAATGAAGCTCATCACCCCATAACCATAATATTGGAGATTGCCCACCTCAACCTCGTCCAGTCGCTTCTCAAAGGCGTCCGCCTCCCCATATCGGGCCACGATCGCCGTCGCCCGCTCCCGGCCCCTCAAATAGACGCTTTCGTTGTGCCATAGCGTATCGTCCGCGTCGAAGGCGACGAGTTCAAACCGGTTTTGTGAAGCCACGTTCTCCTCTCCTGTTACCTGTGGGATTTCGTCACTGCTCGCTTTTGCTACGCCGCCGTTCGGCAAAGGAAGCGTAGAAATCGATCGCGCCCGGGTTGCGCATCGCGCCGGGATTGGCCGCTTCCTCCAACGGCTGTCCCTGCAAAACGCGCCGCACCGGCAACTCCATCTTCTTGCCGCTCAGCGTATAGGGGATCTCGTCTACGGCGACGATCTCGTCCGGCACGTGCCGCGGCGAAAGCTCCTCCCGCAGCGCCTGCCGGATCCGCTGCTTCAACTCGTCGTCCAGTTCCGCCCCTTCGCGCAGGACGACAAACAACGGCATATACGGTTCCCCTTCCAGTCCTTCCAGGTCCACGGCCAAACTGTCCACCACGTCCTCCAGCGTTTCCACTGTCTGGTAGATCTCGCTCGTCCCCATACGCACGCCGTAACGGTTGATCGTCGCGTCTGACCGGCCGTAAATCACGCATCCTCCCCGTTCATTAATCTTGATCCAATCCCCATGCCGCCACACCCCCGGATACATCTCAAAATAACTCTGCCGGTAGCGTCGGTTCCCCTCGTCATTCCAGAAGAAAAGGGGCATCGACGGCATCGGCTCCGTAATCACCAGTTCGCCCACCTCGCCGATCACCGGCTCGCCCGCTTCGTCGAACGCCCGAACACTGGCCCCGAGAGAGGCGTGCTGAATCTCGCCCGCGTAGATCGGCCGCGTGCGCACGCCGCCCAAAAAGCCCGTACACAGGTCCGTCCCCCCGCTGAACGATTCCAGCGCCAGATTCTCGTTCACGTTCTCATACACCCATTCAAACCCGTCCGGGGACAGCGGCGATCCGGTCGAGCCCACCGCGCGAATGTGGCTCAGGTCAAACCGCTCGCCCGGCTCGACCTCTTCCTGCATACAGGTGTGGATAAAGGCCGCCGACGTGCCAAAGTACGTAATCCCCGCCTCGGCCGCCAGCTTCCACTGCACGTAAAGGTCCGGATGGCCGGGGCTTCCGTTGTAAAGGACGATCGTGCATCCCGTCAGCAGGCCCCCCACCAGATAATTCCACATCATCCAGCCCGTGCTCGTGTACCAGTAGAAACGGTCGGCCGGCTTCAGGTCCATATGCAGCGCCGTCTCCTTCACGTGCTCCAGGACAATCCCCCCGTGCCCGTGAACGATAGGCTTCGGCAGCCCCGTCGTCCCCGACGAATAGAGGACCCATAGCGGCTGGTCAAAAGGCACCTGCTCGAAACTCAACGACGCCGACGGATCGCCCTCGTCCAACGTCTCCTCCCACAGGACCGTGTCCTGCAAGTCGGCCGCCGCACCCCCATCGCTCACCACCGGCACGAGAATCGTCTTCTCCAACGTCGGCAACGACGCCTGTAATTCCTTCACGACCTGCAGGCGGTTGAAAACCTTGCCATTATATCGGTAGCCGTCGCAGGTCAGCAGCACGCGCGGTTCAATCTGCGTGAAGCGGTCGAGAACGCTCCGCGTGCCGAAGTCAGGCGAACAGCTCGACCAGATCGCCCCCAGGCTTGCCGTCGCCAGCAGGCCGACGATCGTCTCCGGGATGTTAGGCATGTAAGCGACCACCCGGTCGCCGCGCCCCACGCCCATCCCCCGCAAGGCCCGAGCCAGCGCCTTCACCTTCTCAAACAATTCCTCCCGGCCGATTTCCACGAGAGGGCCCTCTTCCGCCTGGTAAAGGACGGCCGGACCGTCCCTCTTCATCTTGGCGAAGACATTCTCCGCATAATTCAATCGGGCGCCCTCAAACCACTTCGCGCCCGGCATCTTCCGTTCTGCCAGGATCTCCGACGGCTCCTGCGACGCCTGAACCTCAAAGTATTCCCATATACTCCGCCAGAACGCGGCGATCTCGTCCGTCGACCACTCCCACAATTCACGATACGAACCGAACGACAACCCGTACGCGTCCTCCAGCCACGCCATGTAGGCCGTGAGGTTCGCCTCTTCCTTTACCGCTTCCGATGGTTCCCACAACAGATCGCCTTCGCTAACCTCGTTCATCGTCCGCACCACCTCAATTGAAATGAATGGATGAAATGCACCTTTACCTCAGCCAGAGGAGGGAGCCTCCTCAGATGCCACAGAGCCGGCGTCCGGCAACCTTCCTCCTCCACTCCCGTTCCCTTGCGTAGCCCGCTTTGTCTGGCCGGCTACCGTTAGTTTGCCCAGGGTAGGGCGTGGTGTCAAACCGAATGAAGGGCTCGCCCTCCCGCAAAATCAGGTCAGGATCCGGCCCGGCCGCCGCGCCCAGTCGCCAGCTTGCGCTTTCTCATAGACCAACACCTCCTGTCGCAACTGTTTGTTTCCCGGAAACTGAGAAGGCGACATCGCCCATTCTCTTGTCGAAAGCCACCGCGCAGGTCCAGGCCGTTTCCGGGAAACTGCTCGCCTCGATACGTTTCCTTTGCGCTATCCTTTGCACAACCCGCATCTTAAACCACAGCCGTTCCGCCATCGATCCCCGCCCCGTCCCCCGACCATCCCACCTCCTCCGCCCGTCCCGTTTGGTAAGATCGTTCACGTTCCGTATCCGTCCCGTCGTGTAGCATATAGAAGTGAATGGCCGGGCGGCCGTGCCCGCTGACGTGCCCTGCGGCCGTTTGTAGATCCATACATCTCGCTGTAACCTTCATTGTCCAATCCGGCGCTCGTCATCGGCGTCAGGCGCAAGAATGCCACACTCTACTCACTCCTTTCCTGGAATCTGGCTAGCAGCTGGGACTTACTTATGTCAAATAAACTCGCCTCGCCAGAAGAATGCCCGGAAAGCGAGTGGATGCCAACGCACAAAAGCAAGGAGAGACGCTCCCATGAACCAATTTCGCGTACTTGCCATCATACTGCTGGCCCTGGTCCTGCTCGTCGCCTGTGAGCGCGACGAACCCACCCCGACAGAGACGCCACCTCCCGCTACCCCGGCGGCCGCTGCCACCGAAAC
>JAWVYQ010000062.1:0-19795 GCA_033722615.1 Promineifilaceae bacterium (SeqCode) | reverse complement strand
CGCTGTGCCGTGTGGGCGACTGGGTTGAACCTGCATTCGCAGGTGGGAATCATGTTGTCATGAGCGCTCTGCCTCACCCGAAGGCTACTGCATCGCCTCAACGTAAGCCAATTCCCCTTCAATAGACGTTGGCTCAACACTACGAAACCCATCACGTACACAGCAGGGTTCAAGATAATAGTAGCAAAGAGTTGACCGGCCCGCAACCGCGCGCAGCCGGTCTCATCTTCCTCTTCACGTTTCTTTTACGACGCTTATTGGGCCGGGGCGACTGCGTGAAATCATGGCCGACAACGCCCTAAATCTCCGGTTTGTTACTGGACACGCTGTTTGCGTGTATAAGTTTTGCATAACTTTTGCAGTAGTTGTGCTTGTTTCGCGCCTGCTTTCGTGGTAATTTTCACATATAACGTTACCATTTTGCGTTGAAATCATCGGCCCGCCTATTTCTACCGGAAAGCGAAAAGGCTGATATCGTCCGTTTTCCAGAAGCTGGGCGGACATGAACTCAGTGGGTTTGAATTGAAGATGCCATCTCAAGAAAATGATCAAAATGCGGTCGTCCGCCTATCGGAACTGTCCAAAACGTTCCATGAAGGGCGGCGGGAACGGATCGTTCTCGACGGCGTGGAGGCGGTATTCCGTCGCGGCGAGTTTGTCGTCGTGCTGGGCAAGAGCGGCAGCGGCAAGAGCACGTTGCTCAACCTCATCAGCGGCATTGAGACGCCGACGGCCGGCCACGTCATCGTCGACGACGTGCCGGTCACGCGCCTGAGTGACCGCAAACGCACGCTCTTCCGGCGCGACCACGTCGGCTTCGTCTTTCAGTTCTTCAACCTGATTCCCACCCTCACGGTCCTGGAGAACGTGACCCTGCCGCAGGAGCTGGCCGGCCGGGATCGGCAGGAGGTCGAGGCCGGCGCCATGGATTTGTTGGAGCGCGTGGGCCTGGCCGACCGGCGCGATACCTTCCCCGACAGGTTGTCCGGGGGGGAACAGCAACGTGTGGCCATCGCCCGCGCCCTGGCCCACGATCCGATGCTGGTGCTGGCCGACGAGCCTACCGGTAACCTGGACGAGGAGACGGGGGAGCAGGTCCTCACCCTGTTGTTGGAACTGACGCGGGAGGCCGGCAAGACGCTGGTCATGGCTACCCACAGTCCCGACGTCGTTCCCCTGTCCGACCGCGTCTTTCGCATTCACGACGGCCGCCTGGTGGCAACGGAGGAGGGCGGGCCGGGCCGCCCCGGCGCCGACGGCGATGGCCGGACGCCTGTGGCCAAAGACCGGACACAGGCAGGAGGTCCAGTTGGATAAGGTGAGTGTGAAGGCCCGCTCCGGACGGGCGTTACGCGACCTCCCTCTCTGGCGGACGGCGTGGCGCCGCATGCGCCGCCGGCCGTTCCAGTACGTTCTCTTCGTGCTGGGCGTGGCTCTGGGCGTGGCCATGATGGTCTCGATCGACCTGGCCAACGGAGCTGCCAGCCGCGCTTTCGAGTTGTCCACCGACGCCGTCGCCGGCCGCACCACCCACCGCATTGTGAGTGGCCCGACCGGCATTGACGAGGAGGTTTATCGGGACGTTGTGGTTGAGGCCGGTTTCCACCCGGCCGCGCCCGTGGTCGAAGGCTACGTTCTCTCTCCGGACCTGGGCAGCCAGCCCCTGCGCCTGGTGGGGGTCGATCCTTTTGCCGAACCCCCGTTCCGCAACTATTTTCGCCAGGACGCCGATGGCGGGCTGGAAGGATTGGTACCGTTCATCGGCGAGCCTAACGCCGTCATCCTCTCTCAAGATCTGGCGCGCGAGCACGGCGTAGAGCTCGGCGACCAGGTCACGGTCAACGCCGCCGGCCGGCCGCAGACGGCGCGCGTCGTCGGTCTCTTGCAACCGGCCGACGAGGTTAGCCGTCGCTCCCTCCGTGACGTCGTCTTTGCCGACGTGGCCACCGCCCAGGAGATGCTGGAGATGGTTGGCCGCCTGAGCCACATTGACCTCATCGCCGAGGATGAGGCGGCGCTGGAGCCGCTGCGTTCCCTCCTGCCGGCCGGCGTGCGTCTGGAGCCGGCGCAGGCGCGCAGCAACGCCATCCAGCAGATGACGGCGGCCTTCGAACTCAATCTGACCGCTCTCAGCCTGCTGGCGCTGGTCGTCGGCATGTTTCTCATTTACAACACCGTTACCTTCAGCGTCGTCCAGCGCCGCCAGCTTTTCGGGATCCTGCGCAGCCTGGGGGTCACCGGCAGCCAGCTCTTCCGCCTGATCCTCACGGAGGCGGCCGTCCTCAGCTTCGTGGGCGCTCTCGTTGGGCTGGGCCTGGGCGTGCTGCTGGGGCGGGGCATGGTGCGCCTGGTCACGCAGACCATCAACGACTTCTACTTCGTGGTCAACGTGCGCGACGTACCGGTGCCGCCGCTGACGCTGGTTAAAGGATTGCTCGTGGGTATCGCGGCGGCGCTGGCGGCCTCGGTATTGCCGGCGCTGGAAGCGATGCGCACCAGTCCCCAGACCATCCTGCGCCGCTCTGCCCTGGAAAGCAAGGCGCGGGGCACAATGCCCTGGCTGGTGGCCGCCTGGCTGGCCCTGGGGGGCGCCGGGGCCTTTCTCCTGTGGCTCCGCGGCGTCAGCCTCATGATCACCTTCGCCGGCCTTTTTGCCGTGCTCATCGCCTTTGCCCTGCTCACGCCGCCGCTCACCGTTCTCTTCATGCGCGCCGTGGTGCCCATGCTGGAGCGCCTTCTGGGCGCCATCGGCCGGATGGCCCCGCGGGACATCGTCCGCTCCCTGAGCCGCACGTCGGTGGCCATCGCCGCCCTGATGACGGCCGTGAGCGTGATCATCGGCGTCTCGATCATGATCGGTTCTTTCCGCGGCACGGTGTCTACCTGGCTGTCGCACACGTTGCGCGCCGACGTCTACCTGTCGCCCCCATCCCTGACGGCTAACCGCGTCGCTGGCGCGCTGCCGTCTGACGTCGCCGAAACGGCCGCCGGCTGGCCGGGCGTTGCCGAAACGGTGGTCGCCCGCAACGTCGAGGTGCTGGCGCCGGAATTCGAGCGCCAGGTGGAGGTGGTGGCCGTCAGCGGTGACATTTCCCGCGGCCGCCGCGACTACGCCTGGATTCGCGGCGAGCGGGACACGCTGTGGCCGCGCCTCCTCGCGGGAGAGGGCGTCATTATTTCTGAGCCCCTCCTGTTGCGCGAGTCTCTGCCCATTCCGCCGCCGCCCGTTACCCTCGTCACGGGGGAGGGGTCGCGTACGTTTCCCGTCCTGGCCGTGATGTACGATTACTCCTCGGACCAGGGCACGGTGCTGATGGACCGCGACCTCTACGTTGAGCTGTGGGGCGACCGGCAGATTACGTCGATGGGACTCTTTCTGGAGCGTGATCGCAACCCGGATAGCGTCGTCGACGCGTTGCAGGCTACGTTCCGCGGCCGCCAGGACGTCGTCGTGCAATCCAACGCTGGGGTGCGCGGGAACGCTATGGACATTTTCGACCGGACTTTTGCCATCACGGCCGCCCTCCAGCTGCTGGCCACCGTCGTTGCCTTTATTGGCGTCCTGAGCGCCCTGATGAGCTTGCAACTGGAGCGGGCACGGGAACTGGGCGTCTTGCGCGCTACAGGCATGACCCTGCGCCAGCTGTGGAAGCTGACCCTGGTGGAAACGGGCCTGATGGGAGGCACGGCCGGCCTGCTGGCCATGCCCACCGGCTACGTGTTGGCCTGGATCTTGATTTACGTGATCAACGTGCGCTCCTTCGGCTGGACGTTGCGGATGAACCTGGAACCGGGTTACTTCCTCCAGGCTTTCGCCGTGGCCGTCGTCGCCGCCCTGCTGGCCGGCGTCTACCCGGCGTGGCGCCGGGGGAACATGGTCATTGCTACGGCGATACGCCAGGAGTGATTGGCGAAATATGATGAAACGCAACCTCTTCCTGTTTCTTGTAATCGGTCTCCTGGTTGCCGTTGCGGCCATCGTCTGGTGGCGGGCGCCGGAGGCCACGGCCGGAGAGGGCGCCCAGGCGTCGCTCCTGCCTATGCTGAGCGAAACGGGGACGGCCGGCTTTGCCCGGGCCACCGAACCCGGGGCCATTCGCTTTCCGCGCGATCTCGGGCCCCACGAGGCGTACCAGACGGAATGGTGGTATTACACCGGAAATCTGGAAACGGAGGACGGCCGGGCCTTTGGTTACCAGCTCACTTTTTTCCGCCGCGCGCTGGAGCCACCCACGACCGGAGCCGGTGATAACGGGGCGGCCGAGAGCGACTGGCGCACGAACCAGGTCTATTTGGCGCACTTTACCGTCAGTGATGTGGCCAACGACGACTTCTATGAGCGCGAGCGCTTTGCCCGGGGGGCGGCCGGGCTGGCCGGGGCTCAGGCCGACCCTTATCGCGTCTGGTTGGAAGATTGGAGCGTGGAAGAAGTTGCGCCGGGTAGGGTGCACCTGGTGGCCGAGACGGATGAGGTGGCCCTCGACTTGAACCTGCAACGCACGCTGCCTCCCATCCTGCACGGCGAGGAGGGGCTGAGCCAGAAGGGGTCTGAGCCGGGAAACGCTTCCTACTACTACTCTATCGTGCAGCAAGAGACGGCGGGCGTCGTGACCGTGGGCGGCCGGGATTACGATGTTTCCGGCCGGAGCTGGAAGGATCACGAGTATAGCACCAGCGCCCTGGAGGCTGGCGCCGTCGGCTGGGATTGGTTCTCGTTACAGTTGGACAACGGCGCGGCCCTCATGTTCTTCCAGATACGGCGGGAAGACGGATCTCTGCAACCTCAGTCGAGCGGCACTTTCGTCTTTCCCGACGGCGGCACCGAACACGTTGAGCTAGCCGAGTGGGAGGTGGAGGTGACGGAGCGCTGGACCAGCCCGGCCAATGGGGCAACGTATCCGGCCGGCTGGATCATTCGTCTTCCTTCGCTGGATCTGGTGCTGGAGGGCGAGCCGTTGATGGCCGACCAGGAACTGAACGTCTCGACCGTCTACTGGGAGGGCACGGTACAATTCTCCGGGACGTGGCGGGGAGAGCCGGTGCAGGCCACGGGCTACATCGAGATGACGGGCTATTACGAGACGATGGAAGGGCGGCTGGGTGGGTGACTCGGTGGGGAACGTGATCCGGACGATTGTCTTTGACCTGTCGGAAGTGCTCATTGCCTGGCTGCTCTTGACATAATGCCCGGGCCGACTGATTAAGCGGCCTCAGTCTCCTCAGGCGTCTCCCTGGCCGGCCGTATGGAGCGCCCCCGCCAGTTCTTCCTCCGTAACGGGCGCCCGCAGCTCTACGTCGCCGACGTGTACGACGGGAATGGCGTACCGGTACCGCCGGAAGAGGTCGTCGTCCTCTGTGATGTCGACTTCGGTCAGATGGTGCGGATAACGTTCCTGCAGGTCGGTCAGTTTGGCGGCGACCTCCTCACAGAGGTGGCAGCCATCCTTTGTGTATAGGGTGACCTCAATCATGGGAAGCCTCCGTCAGAATAGTGGCCACAGGTTGTGCAAAACGCTGCTAACCATAATGCTGGCCAGAACCACCGTCAGGTAGACGTTGGAGGCGATGAAAAGGGAACGGGCATTCGGTTTGTTGGGGACGAAAATGAGGCGAAAATTGCGCCAGAAGATGTCCACCGTCGCGCCGGCGACGGGGAGGAAGTAGGACCAGCCGAGCGCGGGCGTGAACGCCAGCAGCAGCGAGGCCATGCCCGTGGCGCCGGTATGTAGAAACACCCACCACGCCGCCTGCCTGCCGGAAACGTTCACGGGCAGCATCGGCACGTCGGCTCGCTCGTAGTCGCCCCTGTGGAGGATGGCCAGACTCCAGAAATGGGACGGCGTCCAGAGGAAGAGGAGGAGTGAGAGGGAGATCACGGCCGGGTCGCCGGCCGCGCCCACGGCGGCGCCGCCGCTCATCACCGCCGCGCTGCCGGCCGCGCCGCCGATGACGATGTTCAGCAGAGTGCGCGGCTTGAGCCAGATTGTGTAGATGCCGACGTAGATGAATGCTCCCAGTAACAGGAAGAAGGCCAGCGTGGGATTGTAGGGGAGAAGGGCCAGCGACGGAAGGAGAATGAGGGCGAGGCCGATGGCGACGACCAGCCGGGGGTGGCGAATGGCGCCGGTGGGCAGCGGCCGCAGCCGGGTACGGCTCATAATGGCGTCTGAACTGCGCTCGATGTACTGGTTGATGGCCGACGCCCCCGAGGCGGCCATACCACCGGTGACCAGCAACAGGAGGAGGGGGCCCACGCCGGGCCAGCCCTGCGCGCCGAGGAAAGCGCCGCCGACGGCCGCCAGGAGCAGGAGGGCGACGACGCGTAACTTGAAGAGGACGACGAGCATGCGCAGAAAGTCGCGCCACGAAGGGGTTGTGTCCTGTAATAAATGGGAGGGTACCCCTTGTATCCTTTCCTGCCCGCCCGTCTGAATCGACATTCTTCCTCCGAGACCGTTGCTTTTCAAGATTGTGCGGCGGCTGGCTTCCCGCCCCAGGATTCCGCCACAGGGACTGCGTCATTGTAACAACTTTCACATATTGAACCAACGTAGCGGCTCAGATTGTTTTTCGGAAAGGGGCGTCCACCGAGGGGGCACACAGCTACGCGATAGCGAGACGCAGCGTCTGCGCTTATGGGAAGGCGAACGGCTACCCGCCGATTGGTGGGCTCACAGGAAAAAGGTCTCCCGCATCTGTTGCGGAATGCCCAGGATCCGCCGGATTTCGTGCATGGGAAGGGCGTCCAGCTCTTTCTCAGGGCGCCACCGGCGTCACCTGATATCCTTTCGGAACCTCCTGCTCATAGGGAGTCTGCTCGGGCGGCGGGGCGTCGGTAAAGATAACTTCCTCAAAGCCCAGGCTCTGCAGGAAGTCGCGCATATAGTCGGTTGCATTTTCGTTGGCGCGTTGCAGAAGGTCAGACTCCTCGGCCGCCCGTCGCAATTCGTCATCGGCCCGTCGCCGGACGATGGTTTCCAGTTGCGGATCGGCGCGCGTCAGCAGGCCCGTATCGCGGTCGGCCACGTACGAATCCTGGTTGTCCAGAACCACGTAAAAGATCTCGGCCTCGGGCAGGTTCACCATGACCGTGTCCGGGTCCACGACCTGTACGTCCTCTTCTTGCATCTTGTCCAGATCAACGCCGGCGACGACCTCGCCATGGGCCACAAACAACATCGATTCGCCAAAGACGCCCCACAGGAGGTCCTGCTCTCGCTCTGCCCGGAGCACCTTTTCAAATGAGTAGGAAGCGGTCTCCAGCCGGGCCAGGTCTTGCACTTCGCGCACGATGGTTACGGGGTCGGGCACGACGGCCGGCGTGGCCGGAATGACCAGTTCCCGTACGAAATCGCCCACCGGCGCCACCGTGTTCTGCGCGTTGTTGATCGCCCTCACCAGGGTGAAGGTGACCAGCGCGCAGCCGGCGAAGACGACGATAAGCAAAAAGTAAGCTACTTTGCGCATCTATTTCACTCCTCAACGGTATGGCCACTGTTATCCTGATATGGCCAGCAGATGAGTATACAGGGTGATTGTTAGCACGGTATAAACGCACCCTGTTTATGGGAAACCGTTCGCTCTCTATAAACCTATACGTGGGTAATGGTTGTTTTGTTCCCATTTCCCTCTCATCTTTTACCAACCGGAGAGGGCGTCAACTTGCGAGATTGACGAGACAGTGGACAATTTCCATGATGTTGATTGCCACGTGCACGATTACGCTCAGATTAAACGGGGTCCGTTCGCTGAAAACAAAGCGGCAGATACTCAAATCCCTTCTGGTGCGCCTGCCCCGGCAGTATAACGTTGCCGTAGCCGAAGTAGATTGCCAGGACGTGTGGCAGACGGCCGTCATCGGCCTGGTGACCATTGGGAATGACGCTGGCCACCTGCACAGCGTCCTGGAGAAGTCGGTTGCCTGGATTGAAAAGCAGCGGCCGGACGTTCCCATCGACGACTACGTTATCGAGCTGTGGTAAGGGCCGGCCGGTGGAACCTCGCGGCTCGTTTTTACGTATGAGTTAGTATGGGCCTTTCTAAAGTGAAGTCCGCCTTCTTTTTCAGCCTGTTACTCAGCCTGGGGCTGGTAGGCGCCCTTCTCTTGCGCTCGCCCGCGCCGGTCGCCGCACAGGAGTCCCCCGCCGAAGTGACGCTTACGGTTACGGCCGGGTACGATGGCTATTACAAGGAGGATGCCTCCTGGATTCCTGTTCTGGTGACGGCGGCTAACGATGGCCCGCCTATCGAGGGCGAGTTGCGCATCGTGACCGGCTCCGGCCCCAACAACCGCGTCCTCTACAGCAGCGCGATCTCTCTGCCTACCCAATCGAACAAGCGCGTTTACCTTTACGTCTACGTGCAGGGTATTACGGACGGGCTCACCGTCGTCCTTGTCGACGAGCGAGGGAACGGCGTCGTCGAAGCTGACAGCACGCTGGATCGCTTGCAGTCTAACGCCCTTCTCTACGGCGTCGTCAGTAGCGAACCGGCGGCGCTGGACTCTTTGGAGGACGTGGCGGGCGGGCGGCCGGAAGCGGCCGTGGCCCTGCTGAACCTGGAAGATCTGCCTCCGGTTGCCGCTGCCTGGAACGCCCTCGACGTCCTGGTTCTGACCAACGTGGACAGCGGCCGGTTGACGTCTGAGCAGCGGGAGGCTCTGGAAGGGTGGTTGAGTACGGGCGGGCAACTGGTCGTGGCAGGCGGCCCTGGCTGGCGTCAGACGACGACGGCCCTCGCCGATCTCTTGCCCGTCACGGTCACGGGCAGCGAAAGCAGGGACGATCTACCGGTCTTGAGCGCCTTTGGCGGCGTTTCCTTCCGCGATCCCGGACCTTACGTCGTCGCCACCAGCCGTTTGCGCGACGGCTCCCTCTTGCTCTATGACGGAGATCTACCCCTCCTGGCCCGCCGGCCGCACGGAGCGGGAGCCGTTTATTTTCTGGCGCTGGACCCCAGCCTGGCGCCGCTGCTCGACTGGCAGGGGAACGAGCGTCTCTGGTCGGAGATCGCGACCCGGACGGCGCCTCTCCCGTTCTGGGCGAAGGGAGCGCGCAACAGTTACAGTGCGGCTCAGGCACTGCGCAGTTTGCCGTCGCTACGCCTCCCCTCAGGGTTGGGGCTTTCCCTTTTCTTGCTCCTGTACGTCTTCGTCGTGGGGCCCGTCAACTACTTTGTTTTGCAACGCCTGGGCCGGAAAGAGTGGGCCTGGATCACAATCCCGGCGATCATCGTTGCCTTTTCTATGCTGGCCTATTTCACTGGCTTCAGCCTGCGCGGCAACACCGTCGTCATCAACGAGATGTCCATTGCCTACGGTCACGCCAACGGCGAGCGGATGCGCGTCAATTCATTGCTCGGCGTCTACTCGCCGCGGCGCGCGACCTATGACGTCCGGCTGCCGGACGACGTCCTCGTGCGGCCGTTTGACCGGGATTACGGCGGCATGGCCGGCAGTGGCAATTTGCGCGCCATCGTCCGGGGCGGTGACTTGGTCCTGGACGACGTGCGGGTCGACGTCAGCGGCCTGGAGACGTTCGTGGCCGACGGTTACCGGCCAGCGCCGGAGGTGAGCGGAGAGGCCATATTGCGCCTGGTGGGAAGCGGGGCCGAGCTGGAGATCAGCGTGCAGAATAACGGCTCGTTGACGCTGACTGACGCCGGCATCTTGTTTGCTAACAGCTTCATGCGTCTGGGTGATTTGCAACCGGGCGCCGCCCAATCCACCACCACGCGGTTGACCGGCAGCCAGGCGTCGGCGGCTGCCTCTGGCGTCGCCCCCGGTTCGCCCGCCGGCTTCACCGGCGGATCCCCGTTTATTTCTCACTACGCGGAAATTCTAGGTGCGCCCGATTTCAGCTCTGATCCGGAACTGTTTCCCCGCTATCAGCTTATGGAGTCGATGGTTGCCTACCGGGGGCCGGGTTCGCCCACGTATACGCCGGCTGCAGCCGTTACCCTGCTGGCCTGGTCGGAGGAGCCGCAATTTGAAGCCACCATGGACAGCGACAATTACAACTTGCTGGCGACGACCCTTTATTTCCTGGAGATCCCTCTCGCAGAGGTCACGGCCGGCGGTGAGGGTGTCGAAGTGCCTCGCGAATTGCTTAACTGGCGCATCCTGGACGAGAGTGGATTCTACCCGTCAGGCGTCGCCGATTTCTATATGCCGCCCGGCTGGATCGAAATCGAGTTTGCCCCGTGGTCTCGCTTCCAGACGATGGAAGTGACCGATCTGGAAGTGGTCCTGGAACGTCCGCCGGCCTCCTCGGGGACGCCAGCGCCCCTCGTCCGGTTATGGAATTGGGAGCAAGAGAGGTGGGCGACGATCCCCGACGTGGTATGGGGGCGGATGGATGTGTCCGACTTTGAGCGATATCTCGGGGAACAGAATGAGGTCCGCATTCGTCTACAGAATGAATCGAATACGGGGATCAGGATCGGCGAGGTATTTCCCTCGTTGACGGGTGATTTTGAGTGAGCGGCCGCCAAGAGGCGGCTTAGCGGATGGCCGCCAAGAGGCGGCTTAGCTGAGGGGCCGCCAAGAGGCGGCTTAGCTGAGGGGCCGCCAGGAGGCGGCTTAGCGGATGACTGCCAAGAGGCGGCTTAGCGGATGACTGCCAAGAGGCGGCTTAGTGGATGGCCGCCAAGGGGCGGCTTAGCGGAAGAACAGAGCGATGACGGATAACATAATCGAAATTCGCGGTTTGACCAAGCATTATGACGGCGTGACGGCGCTCGAAGATCTGACGCTGAGCGTCGAGGAAGGGGCCGTCGTGGGCTTCATCGGTCCTAACGGGGCCGGCAAGACGACGACGATGCGCATTTTGACGACGCTTCTACAGCCGACCAGCGGTGAGGCATGGGTGGTTGGCCATGAGGTGACCCGTGAGCCGGAGCAGGTGCGCCGCGCCGTCGGTTACATGCCGGACTTTTTCGGCGTGTACGAAGATATGAAAGTGTGGGAGTATTTGGATTTCTTCGCCGCCTGTTACGACATTCCCCCGGCCGTGCGTGACGGTATGGTCGACGATCTGTTGGCCCTCGTCGACCTGGGCCATAAGAAAGAGGCCTTTGTCGATAGCCTGAGCCGCGGCATGAAACAGCGCCTCTGCCTGGCGCGCACGCTGACTCACGATCCGCAGGTGCTCATCCTCGATGAGCCGGCCAGCGGCCTCGATCCGCGGGCCCGCATTGAAATGCGCGAGTTGCTGCGCGAGCTGAAGCAGATGGGCAAGACGATCTTTTTCTCCTCGCACATTCTTTCTGAGGTCGCCGACGTCTGCACCAGCATCGCCATCCTGGAGGCCGGCCGGCTGGTCACGTACGGCGACATGGAAGAGATGCAGAAGCAGTTGCGCGCCCATCGTCTGGTAGAGGTGAGGGTGTTGGGCGACCTTGCCCCGCTCCAGGAACTGTTGCTCCGGTCGGAGGGTGTGATGACGGTCGTGGCCGGGCCGGAAGTGGAGTTACCTCCGGACACGCTGCGCTTTGACTTTGCCGGAGATGACGCGGCGCTCAGCCGGCTCCTCCTGCAGATCGTCGAAGCCGGCGTTCCCGTCATTTCCTTCGCGGAAGAAACGGGCAACCTGGAAGACGTCTTTCTGCACGCGACGAAGGGGATCGTTAGCTGAAAGATGATACGGCGATGGATGGTGAGCCTGAGATGGGCGCTGCGGCCGGTTCCTGGCGGCGTCGCTGGCGCAATCTGCGGCAAAACCCGATCTATCTGCGGGAGAAAGGGGCGTATGGCAACCCTAACCCGTTCTACGATTACCTCCGGCGCTACTCCCCTCTCGTCGTGCTCGGCGCCTTACTCCTGGGGATCTGCGCCGGCTACGTCAACCCGGCTTTTCTCCTGGGGGATGAACGGTTCTTCCTGCTATGGTGTCTGATCTGTTTGCCGAACGTGGCGCTTACGTGTCTGACGTGGATTGGCGTCGTCATGGCGCCGGCGTTGACCGCGCCTACGATCAGCCTGGAGTTGAGCCGGGGCACCTGGGACATTTTGCGGCTGACGCCGCAGTCGGCGACGACCATCATTCTTGCCAAAATGCTGGGGGCTCTTTCTCGCCTTCCCATCTGGCGCGTCATGGCCGTCCTTTCCATTTTGCAGGCCGCCGTCCTTTTCTGTGGGATGGCCCTGCTCCAGGTGGGACCGTTGGGCTTTTTATTCGCCCTGTCTATCGTTCTCCGGCCCTGGTCCGAGATTCTTTTTGCCGGCGTCCTGGGCATGGCCTGTTCGGGCTGGTTGCGCTCCGCTACGCTGGCCCTGGCGGCCGCCTACGGCGGCGTGCTGTTGCTCAAGGTCGTCAACGGTTTCTTCCTGTGGTTGTCGCTGGGACTCCTGCTGGAAATGGAGAGTTCGTCGCTGGCGTCTACGGTTGTGTTAGGTCCCGTTCTGCTTTACGTTGCACTGGCGGTCAGTCTCTTTTCATTGCTGATACGCCATGCAGACAAGATAGCTTATAATTGAGGTGAGATGAGCGAATTGACGGAAGCGAGCCAATCCGCGCGCGGGCGCCCTTTGCCCAGCCTGTTGCGCAATCCGGTGACCGTGAAGGAGTTGCGCAGCCGCATGCGCGGCCGGCGCGCGTTCATCGTGCTGACCGTCTACCTGCTGCTGATGAGCGGTTTCATTACCCTCCTTTACCTGCTCTACGCCTCGGCTGCCTCCCAACCCTACGGGCTCGATCCGCGGCAGGCGGGAAAGACGGTTTTCGGCGCCGTGACGGGCATCCAGGTGTTACTCGTGGTTTTTATTGGGCCCTCTTTCACGTCCGGTACAATCAGCGGGGAGAAGGAGCGGCAGACGTACGAACTGTTGCGCACCACTCTGCTCTCGGCCAATTCGCTCGTCATGGGTAAGCTGGTCTCGGCCCTCAGTTACGTCTTTCTTTTGATCCTGGCTGCGGTGCCCTTGCAGAGCATCGCCTTCCTGCTGGGCGGCGTCTCTCTGGTGGAGCTGGTCCTTACCCAGTTGTTGATCCTCGTTTCGGCCGTGGCCTTCGCCCTGGTAGGCCTCTTCTTCTCCACTCTCATGCGCTCGACGCTGGCCTCCAGCGTCGTCACGTTTGCCACGTCGCTCGCGTTGACGTTGGGGTTGCCGGCCGCGGCGATGGTCCTCATTCCCCTCGTGGGTACGATGCTGGCCGGTCCCGCTACGACGCCTCTGACCGAGGTCATCCTCGTCTACGTGGGTCTCGCGTTGTCCACTACCAACCTGCCGGCGACGATTATTATCAGCGAAATACTTCTCATACAAGAGGACGCCCTGTTCCTGGCGACACAAACAATATCTGGCTACACCGTTTACCTCTTTTCTCCCTGGACTGTTTACCTCATTCTCTATATTCTCCTGTCCCTGCTTCTCTACGTAGGTGCGGTGCGGCGCGTGCGCCGCATTCCGACAAAGTAGGTCTGATTCGAGCAGGACGAGGACGGCGTCATAACGATGAGCGATAACGGCGAGTTTGAACAACTGGTAGAGCGGTTGTCCCGTTGGGACCGGCGGCGGCGGTGGCGCGATGCCCTGCTCTGGCTGCCGCGCGGGCTGCTGGCCGGCTTGTTGCTCGCAGCGCTGGTGGCGGCCGCCGCCCGCGTTCGCCCTTTGCTCACCAACGAGGAGGTCGGGTATGTGGCCGCCGGGCTGGCCCTCGCCGGTTTGGTGGCGGCGGCGGGCGTCCTTTTCACACGGCGGCGCACGTTGCTGGAGAAGGCCCGTTTTGCCGACCGCCACTTTGGCTTGCAGGAGCGGGCCAGCACGACCGTCGAGCTGAACGCCGGCCGCTTGCAGGCGCCACCATTCCTGGCGGGGCAACAGATGGCCGATACCGTGCGCGCCACATCGGCCGTCGACGCAAAGGCCGGTCTGCCGCTGCGCGCCAACCGGCAGGATTGGCTCGTCATCGGGCTGACCCTCCTCTTGTTGATAGCCGCCGTCTGGCTGCCGAATCCGCGGGCGGAGGTCCTGCAACATCGGCGCGAAGTGGCGAAAACGATCGCCGAGCAGACGGAAGCGTTGGAGACCATTTCTGAGGAGATTGAGGAGAACGAGGCGCTGACTGAGGAACAGCGCGACGCGCTGCAGGAGCCGGTTGAGTCGGCGCTGCAAGAGCTGCAGGCGGAGGATTTGACCCAGGAGGAAGCCGTCGCCGTGCTCTCGGAGGCGGAGGCCGAGTTGCGAGATTTGAGTGCGGCGAACAGCATCGAGTCGTTGCGCCGGCAACTGGAGAGCGCCGGCCGCCCCCTGGTGGAGAACGCCGCTTCCCAATCGCTGGGTAGGGCGTTGCAGAGTGGCAATCTGGCCCAGGCAGGCGCGGCTGCGGCCCAACTGGCCGACGATTTATCTGCTCTTGACGAGCAGGAAGCGGCCGACCTGGCAGAGTCCCTGGCGGAGACGGCGTCGGCCCTGGAAGGCGCCGACGGGGAGCTTTCCCAATCTCTGCAAGAAGCGGCCGATGCCTTGAGGGAGGGGGACGTGGCTGCGGCGCAAGAGGCGTTGCGCGAGGCCTCGGGCGCCTTACAGCAGCGGGCGCAGCAACAGGCGGCCGAACGGCAGGCGGCCGAAGCGGCCGGGCAATTGAACGAGGGGCGCCGCGAAGTGGCTCAGGCGGGTCAGGAAGGCGGCCAGGCAGGCGAAGGCGAGCAGGCGGCTGGCGAGGGTCAGGGAGAAGGCCAGGGTCCAGGCGGCAGTCAGGGCCAGGGACAGGGGCAAGGCCAGGTTGACGGCGCGGGCGCCGGCCAGGGGAACAGCGGCGAGGGCACGGGTACGGGCGCGTCGGCCGGCGGCATTGGTGGGGAGTCGGGCCACGCTGAAAGCGTCTACGTTCCCGATTTTGCCGATCTGAGCGGCGAGGCAGGTGAGGACGTTGAATTGCCGGCCGAATGTATTGCTAACCCGGAAAGTTGCGGCGCCCTCCTCAACGAGACGCCAACCGAATTCGGCGACGAGACGAGTACGGTCCCTTACAGTCAGGTCTTTGGCGATTATCGCGACGCTGCCTATGAGGCCCTTAACGACGATTATATTCCGCTGGGGATGAAGGAGTACGTTCGCGATTACTTCTCGTCTCTCGAGCCGTAGCGGGCGTTTGCTTTCTAATGGACGTTTCCACTGAAGGATGTAGAAAAGTATGGCCGACGTGATCGAGAAAACCTCCGGAGAAGGGGTAGCTGAATTAACGGTCGCCGATTTTCGCGACACGGCCGCCGATATCGAGGCAGAGGTCGGCAAGGTCATCGTCGGCCAAGAGAACGTCGTGCGCCACGTGCTCATCGCCATCCTCGCCGGGGGGCACACGCTGCTGGAAGGCGTGCCCGGCCTGGGAAAGACGATGCTTGTGCGCACGTTGAGTCAGGCCCTGCACCTGGAGTTCAGCCGTATTCAGTTCACGCCGGACCTCATGCCGGCCGATATTACCGGCACCGACATCATGGAGGAGACGCCGGACGGGCAGCGCCTCTTTCGCTTCCAGCCCGGCCCCATCTTTGCCAACCTCATCCTCGCCGACGAGATCAACCGCGCGACGCCCAAGACCCAATCTGCGTTGCTGGAGGCGATGCAGGAGAAGACGGTTACCGTGGCCAACGAGACGTATCCGTTGCCGGCGCCTTTTTTCGTCCTGGCTACCCAGAACCCGCTGGAGATGGAAGGCACTTACCCGCTGCCGGAAGCTCAGCTCGACCGGTTCCTCTTCAAGGTGGACGTACACTTTCCTTCGGCCGGGGAGTTGACGGAGATCGTGGCGCGGACCACGGGCAAAGAGGTGCCGACCGCCGAACCGGCCGCCGATGGCCCGCGCGTCATCGCCATGCAGCGTCTGGCGCGCCAGGTGCCTATACCTTCCCACGTCGGCGACTACGTTAGCCGCCTCGTCGTGGCCACCCATCCCCAGGAGAGCCCGGCGCCGCTGGTGCGCCAGTACGTACGCTACGGTGCCAGCCCGCGCGGAGCCCAGGCTCTCGTGCTCGGCAGCAAGATCACGGCCCTTTTCGCCGGCCGTTATAACGTCAGCTTCGACGACGTGGCGGCCGTCGCGCCGGCCGCCCTCCGCCACCGCCTCATCCTCAACTTCGAGGGACAGGCAGAGGGGATCGAACCGGACCACATCATTGACGACTTGCTGGAGCACGTCCCTAAGGACGAAAAAGGCGACGCCTGAGCACTCGTTATGTTAATCTTCGATGAGAGCGTGCTGCGTAAGCTGGAGCAACTGACCCTCGTCGCCGACCAGGTGCGCGTCGGCATCATGAAGGGGGACCGGCGCAGCCGCAAGCGAGGCACGTCGGTCGAGTTCGCCGATTATCGCAATTACACGAAGGGCGATGATTTGCGGCGGCTGGATTGGAACGTCTACGCTCGGCTGGGGCGCCCATTTATCAAGTTGCTGGAAGAGGAAGAAGACCTGGCCGTGCACGTGCTGGTTGACGCCAGCGCCAGCATGGATTGGCCGGAAGGGGAGGAAGCGAACAAGCTCCGCTACGCGCTGATCCTGGCCGGGGCGCTGGGCCACGTGGGCCTGGCTACCGGCGATCAGGTGTCCGCTACGTTGCTCACCGGGCGGGGGGAGGGGATGCGGCGCTGGGGGCCGTTTCGCGGCCGGCAGAACAGCCTGCGCCTCCTGCAATTTCTGGAGTCGGCCGAAGCGGGCGGCGTCACCAATCTCAACGTCTCCTTACAGGACGTCGCTTTGCGCGGGGGCCGGCCGGGCCTGCTCTTTCTCCTGAGCGACATGCTTACGCCCGCCGGCTACCGTGACGGGGTCAATGCCTTGCAGGCGCGGGGTTACGAGGTCGGCGTCATCCATATTCTGAGCCCGGACGAAGTCGATCCGCCGCTGGCCGGGGATCTGAAGTTGATCGACGTCGAAACGGGGTCTGACGCTGAATTGACGTTGGACGCGACAACGCTGGACCGCTACCGCGAGCGCCTGCAGGCGTGGCAGGCGGAACTGGCCGCCTACTGCCGCGGCCGAGGCGTTCATTACGTGCCCGTGATCACCGACACCCCGTGGGAACGGCTGGTGATGCAGACGCTGCGGGCACAGGGGGTTCTCACATAACGCTTTCCCACATAAACGTCCCCTTAAGCCCTCTGACCGGCCGTTGCCGGTTTCCCTCCCCTTCGGTCATAATTGGTCGGTCATCCGTCCGACTGTTCGTGACTACTCACTTTCCCGGAAACGGCTCTATGTGAAGGAACCTCGTATGGTGACAGTAGAGGCTGTAACGAACCGGGGTTCGGGGAAACTTTTGAGTAGAGGTATATGTCCTTTCTGACGCCCCTTTTTTTGCTGCTGGGTCTGCTGGCAGCGCCAATCATAGTGATGTATATGCTGCGCCTGCGACGCCGCGAGGTGCTGGTGAGCAGCACGTTGCTCTGGCAGAAGCTGCTGCGCGACCGCGAGGCCAACGCCCCCTGGCAGCGATTGCGGCGCAATTTACTCCTCATCTTGCAGCTTCTCATCCTGGCCGCTCTCGTACTGGCCCTGGCTCGACCCTTTATCCCCGTTCCCTCGGTGGCCGGCGGCAGCGTCGTCGTGCTCCTGGATGGATCCGCTTCCATGCTGGCCACCGACGTGGAGCCCACTCGTTTTGACGCTGCCCGCGCCGAAGTCGGCCGGTGGGTGGACGATCTCGGCGGCAACGACCGCATGACGCTTATCCTGGTCGGCCAGACGCCTGCCGTTCTCGCTTCGGCGACCAACGACGGCCGCCAGTTGCACGCGGCGCTCGAGGCCGCCGAACCGGATCCGGCGCCGGCCGGCTGGCCCGCCGCCCTGGCTCTGGCCAGCGGCGCTGCTCAGGGCTTCCGCGATGCGCGTATCGTCGTCGTTTCTGACGGCGGCCTGCCGGACGATCTGCCTCCGTTGCCGGCCGAGGCCGTTTACGTGCCCATTGGCAACGCCGGCGAGAATCTGGCGTTGACGGCCCTGGCCACCCGCTCCGCTGGGGACGGTCCGCGTCTCTTTCTCAGCGTGGCCAACACCGGCGCCGGGGAACAGGAAGCGCTGGTGAGCGTGGAACTGGATGGGACGCTTTACGATTCGCGCCGGGTCGCCGTTCCGGCCGGAGGGGACCGCAACCTGACGTGGGACTTGCCGCAAGAGACGGCGACCGTCAGCGCGCGCCTTAGCCAGCAGACGGCCGACTACTTCCCCCTGGATGATCGTGCCTGGGCCGTTCACGAAGGTGGCGTCCGCAACCGCGCCCTGCTGGTCACGCCAGGTAACATCTTTCTCGAACAGGCTTACTCCGTCTTGCCCGGCGTCGAAACGTTCAAGGCGCCGCCGGAAACTGACTTGCTGGCCGGCGAAGAGGCCGAATCCTTCGACCTCTTCATCTTTGACAGCGCGCCCCTTCCAGAAACGCTTCCGGCCGGCGACATGTTAATTATCAATCCGCCGGCCTCTCCTGCGTCGCCGGAGTTACCGTTTACGGTGACGGGCGCCTTTTCCAACACGACCGTCACCCGCCTGGCCGATAGCCCGCTGCTGCAATTTGTGGATTGGAGCGGAATTGACGTCCGGCAGGCGCAGGCCGTCTCCGCCCCGTGGGCCCAGACGCTGGTGGCGGCCGAGGGCGGCCCCCTCCTCCTGGCGGGGGAGCAGAGCGGTTACCGGATCGTGATCCTTCCTTTTGACCTCCACGATTCTGATCTGCCCCTGCAAATTGCATTTCCTGTGTTAGTTGCTAACATTACGAGCTGGCTCAGCCCCGGCCGTGCCTTCGACGCGCCGGGCAGTTTGCAGCCGGGCGAGCCCGTGCAGATCGCGCCCGGGGCCAGTACGACGGCCGTTCTTGTGGAGAAACCGGACGGCGCCACCTGGACGGAACCTGTGGGGGAGGGCTCCCTGCTGTTCGCCGAAACGGGTCAGTTGGGCCTCTATCGCGTCGCCTTGCGCGACGCAAGCGGCGAGCAGATGGCCGGTACCTTCGCCGTCAACCTCTTTTCGTCGCTGGAATCGGAGATCCGGCCGGCGCCGGCCATCCGCCTGGGCCAGACGGCCGTCGAGGCCCCTGATGAGGCGGACGTCGGACAGCGGGAATTGTGGCCCTGGCTGGTCGCTGCCGCTTTTGTGATCCTGGCGGTCGAATGGTGGGTTCATTTTCGCGGGGCGCGGCTGCCGCAGTTTAGTTTGAGACGAAAAGCGTGAGACAGGCAACGCCTTTGCGCCGACTTGATATTATGCAGCTTTTGCGACGCTGGTTCTTTCTCATCGTCATCATTGCTCTGGCCGTCCTGGGGGTGGCTTGCCGGCCGGATGGTACGCTGATGCCTCGGCGCGGCACGCCGGAATCGTCCGGGCCGCTATTTGGCCATCCGGAACCGGTCGCTTTCGCCGCGCTGGACGAGGATCCGGTCGCTTACCACAACCGGCTCATTCGCGTCACCGGCGCTTACACCTCTCTCCCCCTGCCGGAGTGCGGCCGCGTGCGCGGCCCGGTTGCCCGCTGGGCGCTGGTTGACCAGGGGTTGCGCCTGGACGCCGTCGGATACGAGGAGCTTTTGAGCCTGGTCCCTGAAGGGATCGACCTTACGGTGGACGGCTTCTGGCGCCTGTATGAAGGGCCGCTGGGGTGTGGCAAAGAGCCGCCCACGGACAGGCTATGGTTTCTGGAGGTCGTACGCCTGGTGCAGCCGAACCCTTTGCCCTTGCTCAACGGCCGCTCGCTGGCTTTAGACGCCTCGCCGCGCATCTCTGTCACCATGTCTGTGTCCACGCTGACGGCCACGCCGGAGGGCACGGCCTCGCCTACCCCTTCGGAGACGCCGACGCCGAGTCGGACGTCG
>JAWVYQ010000061.1:0-19819 GCA_033722615.1 Promineifilaceae bacterium (SeqCode) | reverse complement strand
CCATAACAAATACTGCGTCAGCGTTTCCGTGACCGGGTAGCGGGCGAACCAGACCTGGAGGGCGTTGATCGAGAGCCCGGCCAGAGCCAGCATCGCCACCGGCCAGCCGGCTTCCTGCCGCACCGTGAAGTAGACGGCCAGACATCCCAGCAGCGCCCACAAACCGGGCATCAACAGGGTGGCCCACACCCCGCTCGCGCCGTAGACGACGGCTTGCCACACGGGAAACAGGTGGAAGAAGTCGGGGATGACCCGCCCGGCCGGCTCCACAACCACGTTGAAACCCGGAAACAGATAATAAGGCGTTCCCTCTCCTGGCTGCCGCTCCCGTAACAACGCCGGGTAGAGGACGGGGTCCAGCGCGGCCAGCGTCGGGTCGTCGATCAGCAGGCTGCCCTCCTCCGCCACCTGAGCCGCCGTGTTGACGTACACGCCGGCGTCCGCTCCTCCCATAACGAATTCGTGCGGCCGGAAGAAGAGCCACGCCGCGGCCGCCAGCCACACGATCAGAG
This sequence comes from Promineifilaceae bacterium (SeqCode), assembly GCA_033722615.1. Taxonomy (GTDB): domain Bacteria; phylum Chloroflexota; class Anaerolineae; order Promineifilales; family Promineifilaceae; genus JAAYYY01. The sequence continues at coordinate 19,307 of JAWVYQ010000061.1, read as the reverse complement.
CGGCCGCCTCAAGCCAGGAGGAAAGGGCGAACCTTCGCAGAATAGCCGATCGCTCGGCGGGTGGCCGTTCCCCCACCGGCTTCAGCGCACGCAGACCCCTCCTCAGCCGCCGCCGGCCGGCAAAGGCCAGGAGCAGAACGGCAACGAACCAGAGAGCGGCCAGTCGACCAGTCGAGAACCAGCCCACCTCGGCCAATGTTAGCGCCGTCCAGCCGATGGTTGCCAGGCCTAGCGAAAGGCTGGCAAAGAGGAAGGGGACTCCGCCGCTTTCCCTATAGATCTCATTGAATGGTTCCGTCTCGTCGGTGCGCATCCGCCCGGACAAAAACTGAATGGCCAGCAACCAGCCCAGCATCAGGCCCGCGGTCACCAGGAGCAACAAGGCCAACCATTCAGGCATGGGGGCTTTCTCCGGTCACACGGTTGACGATGCGGACGATTGCCCCAACGTAGGCGCCGGCCGCCTGCTCGGGGCTGTGCTGTCGCGCCACGTAGGCCCTGGCCCGTTCCCCTCTCTGTCGGCGCTCTTCCGGGTGCTCCGCCAGCCGGCGCATGGCGGCCAACAGGGCTTCGTGATCCTGCGGCGGCACCTTCACCGCCACGTCGTCCGGCAGCTCGGCATACCACCCATGATCGTAGACGACGACCGGCCGCCCGGCGCCCAACGCCCTCAGGGCCGTGCCCGACGTTTCACCCACTGTCGGATAGCGCAGGTTGACGACGACGTCGGCCGTGTTGATCCAGTCGACAAACGCCTCCAATTCCGCCACATAGCCCGTGCAAATGACATCCTCGCCCAGATCTAGCTCCGTGAGCAGGGCTTCCAGATTGACGTCTCTTTGTGCTTCGCCGGCGATGAGATAACGTGCCTCGGGGATCGACCGGCGCAAACGGGCGAAGGCGTGCAAAGCGTCCTCGATGCGCTTGGCGGCCGTGATCTGGCCAAAGCTGGCGAAGATGACGGCTTCCTCCGGCCACGGCAGTTCGTGCCGCCGCGAGCGGCCGGCGTTATCAAAGCAAAGGTGGGGGACGACGTACGCCGGCCGTTCTGGGTGGTCGCGGTTCATCATCTGCTGTGCGTACCGGCTGTGGACGAGCACGCCCAGGCTGAGGTCTACCAGACGGTCGTTCAGCGGGACATCTGTCAGCGGATGGGCCATCTCGCCATAGCGAATGGCCCATGCCTGATGTACGCCGTCCAGGCCTAGCGAATAACCCATCTCGCGCACGTATCCCGCATAATCGCCTCGCCCGACCGTCCGGTGGGCGACGAAGTGATGCAGGCCGACATCGTGGAAAACGACGACGCCCGGATAACGCCGCGCCATCCGGTACACGTCTTCATGGTGAGTGCTGTTGCCCATCTGGTACAGGGTGGCATCATGCTCCCACCGCTCCCCCGCATAGGCCGCCGCCGGCCGCACACGATACGTCTGGCGGAGCGGTGGGCTGACGGCGTCAGGGTCCGGCGCGTACAGCGTCACCTCGGCCTGTTGTGCCAGCGCCGGCAGCAAAGCCGCGCTGTAATCGGCGATGCCGCTGCGCGCTGGGGGAAGGGGGCTGAAGTAAGCCAGATGCAGCCGTCTGCGATCAACCACTGTCCAGCTTTGCCTGGAGCCGCTCCACTTCCGCTTCCAGATCCGCCAGCCGCCGGTTGGCCTGTGCAACTTGAGCGCTTAATGCGGCCATGTCGTGGGCCGCCCCCGTCTGCTCCCGATCCTGTTCGATAAGCCGGCTATCGTGGTCGTGGAGGCGCTCCACCACCAGGCGGTTGAAATTATTTTGTTGCTGTAGCAACGGGCGAACGTACCATTTCGTCGCCACGCTGTTCCACATTTCACGGAAGCGAGCGATCAGCGGGCCGACGACGGCTGTCTCGGAACGAAACGGCCGTTCCTCGATCTCTGCTTTTTCTTCTAGCCAGTCGTGCGTCTTGCCTGCCATTCTATTCCTCTTATCCCTGTCTCCAACTAGCACACTACATTACCATATTTCAGGGATGCCAGGAAATCGTCGGCGGCACGGCCGGCTGGATGTAAGGTCCGTTAGCCAGATCGTCGAAGTAACCGTAGTTGTCGAGATAACTAGATGAGAAGATGGCGTGCCCGGCCGTCCCTAACTGGCGTGCTGCCTCAATGCGCGCGGCGATATCCTCGAAAGTGCCCTCTTCGCCGCCGAAAAAGGCGCCATGGATGCCGGGAATGACAAAGCGGCCGGCGTTTGCCGCCTGGAAGCCGGCCGCGTAGTCGCGCCAGATCTCGGGACTGTCATCAAATGAGCCGTACAGCATGGGCATTAGCGCGTCGATGTAGCCCCCGGCCAGCCACGCCTTCGAGTCCTGATAGTAGTTGCTGTAACCGCTCTCGTAATAAGGCCACACGGCGCCCGAAAGCATCAGATTCGGCTTGTCCGCGACTCCCTCGTTGCCGAAAAGCGTCCTGTAAAAGCTACTTACCGTGCCGTTGACCTGCCTCCGTTGCCAGTCACCATAACTGGCACCATCTGGAAGCCTAACCTGGAAGCATTCCCCACCCGCCCGCGCTTCGCTCACCGGGTCGCATGACGTGTTGCTTCCGCCATAGCGAATGTGGTCCAGGTGCACGCCGTCGATATCGTACCGCTCGACCAGATCCTTCGTGACGTTCATCAGATGTTCGTCTACAAAAAAGGAAGCCGGTGTCGCCCGCCAGTAGCCACTGCAATGCACGTTGTCGTCGTTCGTCCACTGGAGCGCGGCGGCCGGTCCATATCGATCCCTATATTCGGCGTCCAGCAAATGATAAAGGTGCTCTGGAGATGTGTGCGGCGGTGGCGTCTGGCAATCATCCCAGACAGGATAGACGTTTATGTAGGCGTGAACCTGCAGCCCGCCCGCATGTGCCCGATCGATGACGCGCTGCAGCGGATCCCAGCCAGGATTCTGGCCCAGCGTGCCGCTAAGCCGCTTCGACCACGGTTCCAGCCCCGGCGTGTAAAACGCGTCGGCCGCGCCCCGCACCTGGAAGAGGAGGGTGTTGAACCCGGCCGCAGCCGCCTTGTCGACGAGGCTCTCCAGGTAAGCCGGCTGCTCTGCCGGCGAGACGCCGAGCGTCCAGTCGAACCGGGTGATCCACAAGGCGCGCACCTCCACCATGGCATTCGGCGGAATGGTCGCCGTCGGCGAGGGGGTGACCGTCGGCGTCGGGGTGGGAGTTGAGGTTGGCGTCGGCGTCGCCGCTGCTTTGGCCGTGTACGGCAGGTAGATGAAGCCGTCCAGGAGCGGTTCCGCGCCGGCCGCCAGGGCCAGTAGCAGAATCAGGGAAAAGGCGGAAAAGGATGACTGGAAATAGCGTCGCATAGGATCCTCGGTTTGTAACAGCGTGCATATTATCGCAGAGGCCGCGCCAATGGCAAACGCATTCATAGCCCGTTTGCGCCCTTCGACTTACAATTGTGGTCAAGCCAATCATCTACTCACAGGAGTCGCCAACATGCCCGACCGCCCCCATACCCTCTCCAAATTCCATCTGGAAACGCTGGCCGTCCACGCCGGGGTAGAGCCCGATCCTGCCACCGGCGCCGTGATGACGCCCATCTACCAGACCTCTACCTACGCCCAGGAAGATGTCGCCCAACACAAGGGATACGAGTACTCGCGCACCGATAACCCGACGCGCACGGCGCTGCAAAAAGCTCTTGCCGCCCTGGAAGGTGGCGCCTATGCGCTGGCCTTCGCCTCGGGCATGGCCGCCATCGACACTCTACTGCGCCTGCTCCAGCCGGGCGACCACGTCCTCTCCGGCGACGACGTCTACGGCGGCACCTTTCGCCTCTTCGACAAAGTGCTGGCCCAGTACGGCCTGAAATTCTCCTTCGTCGACACGGCCGACGTGGAGGCCGTTGCCGCCGCTATGCAACCCAACACGAAGCTCGTCTGGTTGGAGACGCCCACCAACCCGCTGCTGCGCCTCTCCGATATTGCCGCCGTTGCCGAGGTGACCCAAGCGGCCGGGGCCTGGTTGGGCGTCGACAATACCTTTGCCTCGCCCGTCCTGCAACGCCCCCTGGCCCTGGGCGCCGATTTCGTCGTTCACAGCACCACCAAATATATTGGCGGCCACTCCGACGTCGTAGGTGGGGCCATCGTTCTTGACGACGCCCAGATCCACGAGCGCCTGAAATTTCTACAAAACGCCGTGGGCGCCGTGCCCGGCCCGATGGACTGCTTTCTCACGTTGCGCGGCATCAAGACGCTGGCCCTGCGCATGGAGCGCCACAGCGGCAACGCCGCCGCCGTCGCCCGCTTCCTTGACGATCACCCTGCCGTCGCCGAAACGATCTATCCCGGCCTGGACAGCCATCCACAGCGGCAACTGGCCCGGCGGCAGATGAAAGCGCCCGGTGGCATGGTCTCCTTCCGCCTGCACGGGGGCGAGGCGGCCGCCCGCATCGTCGCCCGCGAGACGCGGCTCTTCACCTTGGCCGAGTCGTTGGGCGGCGTCGAATCCCTTATTGAGCTGCCGGCTCCCATGACCCACGCTTCTGTCGCCGATTCGCCCCTGGCTGTCGACCCCGGCCTCATCCGCCTCTCGGTGGGCATCGAGAACGCCGAAGACCTGGTCGCCGATCTGGATCGGGCCCTGGAGAAAGCGGGGGGTGCCTCCTGATTCTCTCGGCCGTTATCTGGGCAGCCGTGCTACGACCGGAAGCAACGAGATGAGAGAGCCCAGCGAAACCCACAACATGGCCGCGCTGAGGGTGGTTGCCTCGACCAGCAAGCCGAAGAGCAGTCCCAGCAGCACAACCTGGGCCAACGATCGGGTTTCTTCAGCTTGAGGCGCATCTTTTTCTCCGTTTAGGGTGTGAATGTGGTTGAAACAGGGGATCAGGCGGAGAAAAAGATGCGGGGGGCCGCGAACTTAGCGGGGGATTTGTTGCGGTAACATAGGGCGGTACCTTTGAATCGTCGAACGAAAGAATGAACGGCGCCCATACCGGAGGCGCCAAATAATATTCCATCATACCTATATTCAGGGCGGAAAGCGGCCGCCCTGAAAGTTGCGGTAAATGAAAGCCCGTTCCGGCACGTCGCGCTCCTCAAAAGCTGTGTAGAGCGGTCCATCTTCGTACGGCGCTGCTCGATGTGTCACCTCAGCTTCCCCCGACGCTATCTCCACGACCGTATAGCGGGCCACCGGTCTGTCGTGGCAGCCCAGAGAGCCGGGATTAACGTAGTGTGCCTGGCCACGGACGTCATAAAAGTTATGGTCGTGACCGAAAAACGCCAAACGTCCCCGGTGATTGGCGAAGAGGCGATCCAGGTCTGCCGCGGACGGATCCTGTACGAACGGTTGGAATCGGGTATGCGAGGCGTCCAGCGGGTAGTGGACAAAGGTAGTGCGGACGCGGGCCACTTCCTCCTCGACGACCCATGGCCAGGCGCTCACCACCGGGCGCAGGCCCGGGTCGATCTGTGCGTGCGTCCATTGCTGGTGCGCTACCTCCCCGTCGGACATCCATTTCGGTTGCGGCCGGGGCAGACCCCGCGCGAACCAGTCGTCGTGATTGCCTCTGACGAATCGAATGTGAGGGGTTTGCAAGAGCAGATCCAGACACTCGGCCGGCTGTGGCCCAATGCCGATGGCGTCCCCCGTATGCACCAGCAGGTCATAGCCGCCCCTCCGGATTTGGGCCAGCGCTGCTTCCAGCGCCGGCAGATTGGCGTGAACGTCGGTGATCACGACCAGCTTCATCGGTTCAGATCTGGATCGCGAAACGCTCGCCGAGAGAGATCGATTCCAGCCCCCGCCAGCGGCCGGCCACATCCTGCCGCCCAAATTTACGATGAACGGCGCAGTCACAGCGCGGATCGGCCGGCGCCGGACAGGCCGCCAGCGCTTCTCGCAATCGTTGCACGTCCTCTTCGTCCGCATAGTAGCCGGCGTGATCCACCGCTTCCCGGCCCAGCGCTCCTCGTCTCGATTCCTCGTACACCGCCACGCCGGTAAAGTCACAGCGGCTACAGCCGATGATCTGGACCGTTATCTCGTCCGAATGGTTGTCCGGAGGCATTTCAAGGAAGGATTCGATTTCCAGCGTACGGTTTTCGCACGCCGGGCAGAGTAGGGACATCAGAGTTACCTCGTACGTTGATTCTCGCCTGGCAGCGTCACGCCGCTGCTGCTCGGACTGTAACAGGATATGGTCTATTCCCGTAATTCTGCCATGAGCAGGTTCAGCGCCTCGCGCCGTTCCTCCCGCTTCGCTTCTGCTTCCAGCACTGTCGGCGGAACGGCGCGCACCGTGCACTGTTCAGCCGTCAGCGGGCACCGCTCGCACGTTTCATTGATGATCACAGACGGAAGAGCCGGATCCTCCACGAAACGGACGTCGCGCCGCAAATCGCCGTCCACGCGGAAGCCGACGATGACGCTGCTGTCCACCTCGGGTGAGAGAACGAGCGGCCGGGCAAACCCTAGGCATAAGAACCGGTCTCGCGTTTCGTGAAACTCGGAAATCTGCGCTCCCACGTGCGGCCGTTCCTTGAACTGCTCCCGGTTATCAGTGGCCTGTAGTTCACGCAGCAGGCGCACGGTGAGCCAGCGCCGGCAGAAATGTTCGTGGAGGGCGATGCCGCTGGGCAACAGCAGACGGTTCATGTTCAATTGCTTCACCAGCCGGTATCGTCGGCCACTGCTGTGAAAGCGCAAAAAGTGCAGGCGAATGCCGAAAAATTGGGGGATCAATTCGCTGAAGCGGTAGAGCAACATTTCCGGCGTGACGTCGTACTTCTCCAACATGCCCGGCAAATAATCCGGCTGCCACGTCCTCAGCCGGAAGAGTGATTGGATGTCGTCAATCATCAGCGAGCGGGGCATGAGCACGGCCCCGGCGAAGTAGGAGGCTTTGAAGTCGTTGAACACCTGCTGGAAGGAATCCACCGCGTCCGGGGCTGAGGTGTAGGCCCGATCCTTCAGGTCCAGATACTGGTACCCCATCTCCCGCGCTAGCAGGAATTTGATCTGGTTATCATAGAGGCGACTGTTCAGCAACAGGCAGCGCGAAGATCCCTCGACCAGGACGGAACGATACGTTGCCAGGCGCTCGTCGGCCGCCAGCCGCTCCCAGTCAAGCTCATAGCCAAATGATTCCCGGATGATCCTCTCTAGTGACTCCAGAGTTACCGGAAGTGCCCCTCCCAAATCGTACTCTTCCGTGAACGCGGCGGCCGCGTCTTCCAGTTCCTGAAAATAGTTCTCGTGGAGTTCCTGGTAGGAGCGGAGCGCCGCCCGCAGGAAATGCTCATCCTTCAGATTGTACTGGCGGCCGATCTCCAACATTGTGTGCAATAAGGCGCTCGCTTTGGCCGGCGCTCGCGTCAGCAGATTGACGACGTCCCCCAGCTCAAGGCCGAATGCTTCAAAGGGGAACTCCTTTAACAGGGGAGACGTCAGCGCCGTCTCCAGGTAATTGAGCGAACGATCCAATTTGATGGAGACAAGCTCGTCGTAGCTCTTGTCCAGCGCCTCGGCCATTCTGATGATTTTGTCCGTCTTCGGGTATTTCCGGCCCTTCTCGATCTCCGTCATGTACGACGGAGAGAGATCGCAGCGTTCGGCAAACTCCGTCAGCGTCATTCCGGTCTGCGTGCGTGCCTGGCGCACCTTCATGCCAAAGATAATGTTAACCAGATCCATATCCATCGATGAGTCCTCAGATTTGAAGTGCCTTCGGGTAGGCTGTCTTGCTACCTGTCAAACAAGCCCATTTTACGTCTTCCTCGCAACCAATATCAACGTGGGCCTTGACATTGATCTTATACTATGTTACAAAATTAGCGAATTTTCGCTAATAGCGTGAATTCACTTATTGCAATCTTTCGCTGCCGTCCAGTAATAGTAGGGAGAAGGTTTTATGGTCTTGCCCAACGACGTTGAGATAACGGCGCCTCTTACGGCCGGGTTTCAGAAGGTGCTTACCCCCGAAGCCATGCAATTCCTGGCGGATCTGGAGCGCGCTCATCGGACGCGCCGCCGGGAACTGCTACAGAAACGGGGGGAAGTTCAGGCAGCCATCGACGCCGGCGATCTGCCCGATTTTCCGGCCGAGACGCGCGAGATCCGTGAGGGCTCGTGGCAGGTGGCTCCCATTCCCGACGACCTGCAAAAGCGCTGGGTGGAGATCACCGGCCCGACCGATCGCAAGATGATGATCAACGCCCTCAATTCCGGCGCCGACGTGTTTATGGCCGACTTTGAAGACGCCAACTCGCCGACCTGGGAGAATATGGTCCAGGGTCAGATCAACCTCATCGATGCCGTCGAAAGGACCATCGCCCTGACCACGCCCGAAGGCAAACAGTACGAGCTTGACGGCGAAACGGCCACGCTGCTCGTGCGCCCACGCGGCTGGCACCTCGTCGAAAAACACGTCCTGGTGGACGGTGAGCCGATGTCGGCTTCCCTTTTCGATTTTGGCCTCTATTTCTTTCATAATGCTCAGAAATTGTTGGACCAGGGCACCGGCCCCTACTTCTACCTGGCCAAGCTGGAGAACCGCCACGAAGCGCGCCTCTGGAACGACGTCTTCGTCATGGCCCAGGACAAATTGAACGTCCCTCAGGGTTCCATCAAGGCGACCGTTCTCATCGAAAACGTGCTCATCGCCTTCGAAATGGAAGAGGTATTGTACGAGCTGCGCGAACATATGGCCGGCCTCAACGCCGGCCGCTGGGATTACATCTTCAGCGTCATCAAGAAATTCCGTAACCGCCCCGGCTTCCTTCTCCCCAACCGCGCCCAAATCACGATGACCGTGCCCTTTATGCGCGCCTATACGGAACTGCTGGTACGCAGTTGTCACAAGCGGGGCGCTCACGCCATCGGTGGCATGGCTGCCTACATTCCGCGTAAAGAGGAGGAAGCGAACCGCATCGCCTTTGAGCAGGTAACCGACGACAAGGTGCGCGAATCGGGTGATGGCTTCGACGGCACATGGATCGCCCATCCCGGCCTGGTGCCCGTCGTGCGCGACGTCTTCCAGGACGTGCTGGGCGATCGGCCGCACCAGAAAGAGCGCCTGCGGGAAGACGTGGACGTAGCGGCCGCCGACCTGATGAACTTCACCATTCCTGACGGTACCATCACCGAAGACGGGCTACGCCTGAACCTCAACGTGGCCATCCTCTACCTGGAATCGTGGCTGCGCGGCGTAGGGGCGGCCGCCATCTACAACCTGATGGAAGACACGGCTACGGCCGAAATCTCCCGCGCCCAGGTGTGGCAATGGATTAACAACCCGGACGCGACCCTGGAAGACGGCCGGGCAATCACTCTCGACCTCGTGCGGTCCATGATCCCCGAGGAAATGGAGAAGGTCCATCAGTTAATTGGCGACGAGTGGTTCGAGAATGGCGAGTTTGAAAAAGCGCAGGAGATCCTGGATCGGCTCGTCTCAGCAGATCGGTTCGTCGGCTTCCTGACGCTCCTGGCGTACGACTATCTGGATTAGGCCTGTGGGGAGGGCCAACCTGAGCCGGTTCTGTCCCCAGGTGAGTGTTGCAACGCCAGGTGCGGAGCGCTCCCTCCACTGGCGCCGGCTTGGAATAATATATGGAGGTGTGACATGTTTGAGCAGGCAATCATTTCAGAGTTACAAGAGTCTTGGGCCGACCAGGGCCGCTGGCAGGGCATTCAACGGCCCTACGACGCTGAAGATGTAATTAAGTTGCGCGGCACCGTACAGGTGGAACATACGCTGGCGCGGCGTGGCGCGGAGAAATTGTGGCGTCTCATGAATGCCGGTTCCTACGTCAAGGCCCTCGGTGCCCTCACCGGCGGGCAGGCCGTCCAGATGGTGCAGGCCGGTCTGCAGGCCATCTACCTCAGCGGCTGGCAGGTGGCCGCCGATGCCAACAACGCTGCCCAGACCTATCCCGACCAGAGCCTCTATCCCGTCGATAGCGCACCCGACCTGGTGCGGCGGCTGAATAACGCCCTCCTGCGCGCCGACCAGATCGCCCATTTGCAGGGGCGCAATGGCGTTGACTGGATGGTTCCCATCGTGGCCGATGCCGAGTCCGGGTTTGGCGGCCCGTTAAATACTCATGAGCTGATCAAGCACATGATTGCTGCGGGCGCGGCCGGCGTCCATCTGGAAGATCAGCTTTCTTCAGCCAAGAAGTGCGGGCACATGGGTGGTAAGGTGCTCGTTCCTGTGGGAGAATTCATCCGCAAGCTCGTCGCCGCCCGTCTCGCCGCCGACGTGTTAGACGTGTCCACTGTCATCATCGCCCGCACCGACGCCGACGCAGCCACTCTCATTCGCAGTGACATCGATTCCATCGATCAGCGCTTCATCACCGGGCAACGCAGCGCCGAAGGGTACTTCTACGTCGACGGTGGCCTGGAATACGCCGTCGAGCGCGCTCTTGCCTATGCGCCTTACGCCGACGTCCTCTGGTGTGAGACGTCCACGCCCGATCTGGGTGAGGCGCGCGAATTTGCCCAGGCCGTTCACGAGAAATATCCGGGTAAGTTGCTCGCCTACAATTGCTCCCCTTCCTTCAACTGGCGTCGCCACCTGGACGAGGCCGACCTCGCCACGTTCCAGGATAAGCTGGGCGAGATGGGTTACAAGTTCCAGTTTGTGACGCTGGCCGGCTTCCACACGCTCAACCTCAGCATGTTCGAACTGGCTAACGCCTACCGCACAGAGGGGATGGCCGCCTACTCACGCATACAGGAGCGGGAGTTCGAGATGGAGCGCGAGCACGGTTACGGGGCGGCGAAGCACCAGACATTCGTCGGCGCTCCCTACTTCGACGAGCTTCAGTTAATCATTACTGAAGGCCAGGCTTCGACGACGGCCATGACCGGCTCCACCGAGGAAGAACAATTCCATGAAGCAACGGCCGGGGACTGACACCCTTCGCTGATTTTGGCTTTTCTATTCTCATAGGGGCGGCCCGACGGGTCGCCCTTTCGCTCTACCCGTTGCTCAGCGGCCGGTTTTGACCAGAGCGCGCGAGCGTTTAGGCCGCAGAGCAACCGTCCGCTCTCTGGAGACGGTTATCGCCACCCTGGTGCTTGCCCGTTGGCGGCGCGGCTGCGCGTACCATGCCCAGCCGCTGCAAAAATGGGCTGTGCGGCCGCTACCGCCGCACTCTGAGCAACTCAACCAGGCGTTTTACGCTGTCGGCTCGCCGCAGCGAGCGCAATATTCCCGGATCAGTCTGACGCTCATGTATCCGCTTCCGTCGCAGCGCCGCCTACGTGTAAGACACGCATCATCTCGTGGTCCTCATGGGACAGAATGTGGCAGTGCCAGACGTAGCGCCCCGGTTTGTCGAAGTGAGCCTTGATCCTCACCATCTGACCGGTTGGGGGCTCACCCTCGGCGTCGCCGGGCAGAGAAGTGACCATGTCCTTGGGCGCAACCTCGAAGTATTCGGAGCCGACGGACGCAGGCGTAAGGTTCCGAATGTTAGATATCTCCGGCGCCTCGCCCGTCGTGTTGTTGTGCTGCGTGGTTGTCTGGGTGCCGGTGACATCGTACGTGAAATCCACCCGATCCAGGATCTGGAAGTTCACCAGGTGCAGGTGGATGGGGTGAGCGTCGGCCGTGAAGTTGTAGATTTCCCAGATCTCTGTGCTGTCGATGGCAGGCGTTTCTGTCGTCGGCTGGAACCACGTGTAGGCCGTTGCCACATTGTTGGTATTGAGGTCACCATCCTTGACAGTGCCCAGTAGCGGTTGCAGGCGGCCGAACTCGTCCGTTCCTTCGAAGAGCGCCACCCTGCGGGTCGTTGCGCCGTTGGCCACGCCCCCATAGCCGGGCAGATTATCGGGGTTGAAGTTGTCAGGCACACTCGACTTCGGCACGATGACGTCAAAGGCCATCACCTTGTCAGTATCACTAAACGCTTGCGGCCCTGGGATATCGCCACCAAAGGGCTCGTCCCCACCCAGGTTCTTCATGATGACTCGTTTGCCCTTCAAGGCCGGGTTGGAAAAGTCGAAAACGATATCGTAGCGGCCGCCCGGCTCGAACACCAGTGTATCCGTCTGAGCCGGCGTCCCGAGACCCTGGTCGCTGCCGATGACCCAGAATGGGATCGGAGAGCCCGCGTTGGTGAAATCGGTGTCGCCGGCGTTTACGCCAACGAACTGGATGACCATGAAGCGGCTGTCCGTGCCGTTCAGCAGGCGCATGCGGTAGTTCCTCGGCTCCACGTTCTCCTTTGGCCAGATCTTGCCGTTGACCACCATGTGGTCGCCGAAGAACTCGGCCAATGCCGTAGGTCCGCCCCCGGGAAAGAGGTTGGGTGGAAGGATTGCCCCTTCGCCGGTGATGAAGTCATCGTAGAAGGGATCACCGGGGAAGGCCGGGTAGAAGAGCTCGCCGTTGGCCCTGAACATACGGTCCTGGATGGCATATGCCTTCTCGTAGGGCCAGGCCGGCAGTCCCAACGGGTTGCTCGCCTTGCCCGTGTCAAACTCATCGCGCACGAAGTAGAATCCTGCCAGGCCGGCGTAGACGTTGAGCCGGGTGATACCCAGGGCGTGGTCATGGTACCAGAGGTTGCCGGCGGGCACGGCGTTATTGTAGTGGAAAGTGTTGGTGAAGCCGCCGGGCACCAGATCCCATTGTGGGCCCGTCACCTCCGCGCCGGGACTATAGAAGAACTCGGGGTTGCCGTCGAACTGGAAGTCACTATTCCCGCCGTGCAGGTGGGTGATGATGGGCACGCCGTTTTCCTGGATAGAGTATTGCCGGTAATCGACGCCGTTTGCCGAGCCGTCCCCGTGCAATGAGTAGCACCAGTGCAAGTTGGTATCGACAGGCAACAGGTGTTCCGTGACACCGTGCAGTTCGTTTTTCCAGGTGACCACCGTCTCCGGTGACCCTCCGGCGCTGACGCTCTTGACCTCAAAGGTCTTTCCCGGCCACGTAAACCCTCTGGCGGGATCCCCGTAACCCCATACTGGCGTGCTCAGTGGAGCACCGGACGCATTAACCAAACCTGTCTGCTGTACCGATGTCCCTATGGAAACCTCAAAGGTTCGCCTTTTTCCTCTTGGCCTGAAGATAAACGATGGAGCAAGCGCGTCAGGCACCGGGTTGACAAACTTGGGCTGCAGCGCCGGATCGCTCAAGCCAGGGGCGGCAATTATGGCCAACGCCTGTATTAAGCTAAGCTTTCCGCTGGCGTAGGCCGCGGCCACGCTTGCGCCACCCATCTTTATAAAGTTGCGTCTGTTCATTCTCATGGTTTTGGCCCTCCTAAGAGTCTCTGTGAAGCAACCTCAAATAACGTATCCGCCTTGCGCGCTCCGGGCTTCGGCGTTGCCGCGAACCAGTCCGAGGAAGGCATGGGCGACTACCGTTCATTGGAAATTTGTCCTGATGGCCTCACCTCCTCTGGCGGCAAAAACGGACAGGCCGCTCTCTTTTTGACCAAATGGTGACGATCGCTGGCAGACGTTTTGCGGAGTGGAGCGTGGGAACCCGCCGAGTCGAAGTAGTACTATGGTCCTATTATAATGGCTGAGGGGGATCTGCTAGAAAGTCAAATGTCACTGATTTCTGGTGACATTTGGAATGATTATAGATTTGGATGGCCTGAGAGCCCGGCAGCCGGTCGGGCTCCCCAATCTACTCCTCGCGCTGGAGCGAATAGGCGTAGTACGTGGGATGAGGGGCGGCCGGATTGTAGAACCATTTCCCCACCCAGCGCTGTTGATAAATCTGCCCGGCCGGCTGAGGAAGGAGGACGAACGGCACCGTTTCGTTCACCAGTTGGTCTAGTACCGCGTACACGTCCGCTCGCCCCTCATCATCCGTCGCGGCCGCGCCGGCAGCGATCGCCGCGCCGATCTGCTCTCCGAGCGTCATCGGCAGACGCTGGAAAGCAGCCGGTTCTTCCGCAAATGCAGGCGCTGCCCAGGCGTGGGGATCGGGCAGTTTCGGCGTCCAGGCGAAGGTAGCCAGCGGCAACCGCCGTTCCGCCAGCGCCTGATCGTAGCGTGACGACGACAGGCCCACGATTTCCAGATTATATACCGGATTGACGGCCTGTAAGTTCTCTTGAAGGATCGAAGCGGCCACTTGTTGCGCCAGGTTGCCGGCCGCAAAAGGCACTTGCAACCTAAAACCGTTGGCTGCCACAGCGCCACCGTGCGCCCGCTGCAATTCGTCCGCGCACTGCTCCAACGAATTCGTCTGGATTTCAGGCAGCGACGACCTCTCTCTCAGAAATGCGGGGATAAGGCTGCCGTGTACAGTGCCGTTGCCCGCCAACGCTTCCGTCACGAACCGCTCCGTATCGAAGCAGTGGATGAAAGCCCGGCGTACGTGCACGTCGTTAAAGAAATCCGGGGGAATGCCATTGCCGTCCAGACGGCCGCTGCCGATAAAGGCGTTCTCCTCACCTTCGATGTCAAAGTTAAAGAAGAGGGCGCTCTGGACCGGACGAGGGAGATTGGCAAAAGTGCGCAGGGGCGCGTCGGGGGTGTCTGTGGCCGTGCACGCCTGTGTCCGCCAGTCACAGCGGGCGCCGATCCATCGGTCGGTTGCCAGTCGGCTGGCAGCCGGGAGCGCCGCCGTCTCGACCTCTCCGTCGCGCAGCATCTCCCACCGCTGTTCCGGTTGCGGCTGATAGCGTACGGTCACCGTGTCGATGGCCGGATTGCCGCTGGGGCCGCCCTCCCACATTTCATTCCCGGCACCGCGCCAGTAATTCTCGTTCGCCACGAGGACGTACTCTTCCCCGGGCGTCCAGCGGTCGAGAACATAAGGACCCGTGCCCAGAATCGTCGTTGCCAGAGTCGTCTCCCCTTCCTGCGGCGCATACCAATTCTGCCACGTCTCACAGCTCCCATCCCAAGCCCCTTGCTCGATTGCCCATTCTTTGTCCACGATTCCCGCCACCGGCCGGCTGAGGGTGGCCAGAAACGGCGCCCACGGCCTCGCCAGGTTGAACGTGATTGTGCCCGCATCCTCGTCGGCCACGACGGCCGCCCGGACTTGCTCACACACCTCCAGCAGAGCGCCGGCCGGCGCGTTGGCCAGCAACGCCTCCCGGTCGCCCGCGTAGGCTCCGTTCTCGACCTCTTCAGTCACGTCACCGCTCCTATAGCCTAGCAGCGGCTCCAGCAAAAAGTCCTGAGGGCCGCCGGCCGGCGACAGGAGCAAGGCGCGTTGAATGCTATAAGCGACGTCGCCGGTGGTCAATTCGTTGCCGTTGGAGAAAGTGACGTTCGGTCGCAGCATAAATGAATACGACCGGCCATCCTCTGTCCTCTCCCAGCTGGCGGCGAGCGTGGGGACGAATGCGCCTGCCTCGCCCGGAGCTGGATAAAGAAGCGGTTCGATGACGTTGTGGATGAGGTCTAGGCTGCCTGCGTCGCCCGCCATGGCCGGATCAAGGGTCAGGGGCTCTTGCTCGACGGCCGCCCTGTAGGACGTGGCATCGGTGGCGCTAAAAGGCTCCCTGTCGGCCGGCGTTGGGGTGGCATTAATACCGACCGGGCGCGTCACTTCCGCGTTGGCGACCGGAGTGACTGTGACAAGTCGTGTAACTTCGACAACCTCCGCCGTCGGGTCGCTGTCGGTGGCGCAGGCCGCCAGCAGCATCAGAGCGAACAGGAGCGCTGCCCGCCCCCATTGATCCCTCTTCCTCATACCTCACTTCCTTGGCGGCCGGCACATACCAGCCCGATCCGAGAATAGCCGTGGTCGCCAGTCACTGGCGTCAGCCGTCGTCTCGCTTTCGTAAGAATGTCCAGAGAGCGACGGCGGTTGCGCCCCCGACCAGTGAGGCGATGAGGTTGACGAGGTCGTTGTTCAACCATGGCCACCCGCGCAGCGGGCGTGTGACGTCGCCGCACTTGTGATTCCGGCGTTCTGTCTCCTTCTGGCAACGGTCACAAAAGTAAATCTGTTGCACCGTGGCCCCCAGGAGACTGTCGAAAAGAGAGCCGGCCAGACCGGCGCAGCCGCCGATGAGGGCCAATCTCCCCCACTTGTGTCGGCCGGCATTGCTCACGCCTGCTGCAAGACCGATGAGCCCTCCTCCCACCAACGAGACGAACGTGCCCAGTCGCGAGACCCCGCCGGACGTTCCCGTGTCCACCACCTGGCCTGTGGTGATCAGCCGGGGCCGTCTCCGGCTCAACGTACCCAGTTCCGTGGCCCACGTGTCGGCGTTGACGGTGGACATCACGCCCACAAAAAAGGGAAACCAGACAGAGGATGGCTTGAGCGCGTTGAGCAGGGCAATGGTTGCCCCAACGCCTCCATTTGCCATCGCTTGCCCAAAATCGCGCCGGTGTCCTTTGTCGAACTTCTCGGCCAGACGACGCTTTTCTGATTCGCGAAAGTGGGAAAGCAGGCTCGAACTGACGAAGAAGGTGCCCAGCAGTAATCCCCACGCCCAACCGCCCAGGCCGAAGGTCAGGGTGCCGACGATGAGAGCACCGGCTACTCCAGAACGGGAAAGGGAGCCTCGCCAGTAGCCGAGGAAACTGACCGTCGCGCTGGTCAGGAAAGCCAGACCCAATTGCTGCACTTAGAGGCTTTGCCGCCCTTCCAGGGCGCGCGTGATGGTGATTTCGTCCGTGTATTCCAGATCGCCGCCGACCGATAAGCCCCGCGCCAGCCGGCTCAGAGACATCCCTTCCATGTCGGACAATCGTCGTTGCAGGTAGAGGGTCGTTGCATCGCCTTCCAGCGTGGCGTTCGTGGCAACAATTACTTCCTCAAACGCTCCCCGCTCCAGTCGCCGGATCAATTCTTCGATCTTTAGTTCTTCCGGGCCGATTCCTTCGACAGGAGAGATGGCGCCATGCAGCACGTGGTACAGGCCTTCGTACGCTCGCGATCGTTCCATGGCCACCACGTCCAGTGGCTCCTCGACGACGCACAGCAGTTCACGGTCCCGCCCTTCGTCGCTGCAAATGCCGCAGGGATCCTGTTCCGTGATATTGAAGCAGATGGAACAAAGCTGAGTCTTTTCTTTCAGATCTTGAAGCGCGGTCGCCAGATCAAGCGCCTGTTCGTTCGCAGCGCGTAACAGGTAGAAAGTCAACCGGGCGGCCGACTTGGGACCGATGCCCGGTAACCGGGCAAATTCGTCGATCAGCCGTTCGACCGGACGGGGAAGAACGTTGCGGGCCACTGCCTACATCCCTAAACCGCCAAGGAGGTTGTTGATGTCCATATCTCCCGTCAGCCCTTCCATCTTCTCGGCGGCCATTGCCTGCGACTGTTCGATGGCTGCGTTCACGGCCGCCACCAGCATGTCCTGCAACATCTCCACGTCGTCGGGATCGACCACTTCGGGATCGATGGTGATCGATTTAACGCGCTGTTGGCCTGTAATTTCCACGCTAATCACCCCACCGGCGGCCGTCACCGAAACTGTCTCATCGGCCAGCGCTTCCTGTTGCTCGGCCATCTCCTGCTGCATCTGTTGTACCTGGGACATCAGGTCGCGGGGATCCAGACCGCCGCGCTTCTTCGGTTTCTTTCTGCCATAGGGTCGTTTAGCCATACATCTACTCCTTAAAACTGTTTCTTCTTTGCTTCACATGCAGATACTTTGTGCGAATCTGTGTGCCCACGTCGAGTATTTACGTTTTTCGAGGCTCGCCGCCAAGTTCGTCGGCCAGCGCGTAAAATTCGTCTTCCAGCGAGGGAGCCGTGCGCGGCGCTGGCGGGCTGTATTCGCCGGTGATGACACAGCGAACCGTGCACTTGTGGCCCAACAGGGCGCTCATCTCGGCTGCCACCATCTCCACTGCCTGCGCCTTGTCCCGAAATTTGTCCCGGAGCACGGGATAGTCAAACCCTAATACCACCGCGTTGCCTTCGACCGCCAGCGGCTTGCACATGGCCAGCAGGGGAGGCAAATTCTTGTCCTGCTCGCCCAGACTGCTGACCATCGTTGGCCACTTCCCCTTCACTGCTTCCAGCGTGACGCGGCTTGCCTCGCCCTCCGGTTTCTGCTCGGCTCCTTCTCCCTCCGTTTCTTGTTCGGATGCGTTAGCTTCCGTAATGGTCGCCGGCTGCGCCCGTTCCGGTTCCGGCGCTTTCTTCGGAGCCTCCCCCCCCTCACTTTCTGTGCTTGCCTCTGTCTCTAGATTTTTTTCTGTTGCTTCGTCATCGTCTGCTTCCGCGGAAGCTCCTTCCCGTTCTGGTTTATGCGCCGCTCCGTGCGCCGCTTCCTGCGCCGCTTCCTGCGCCGCTGTCTCTGCAATTTTCTTTGCCGCCGGTTCCCGTTTTGGCGTTGATTCCGGCCGAGTCGAGGGTGGGGGCGCTCCCGTTGCCTTTGCGGGCAACAGCTCGATGAACGCCATCTCCAGCGGCAACTGCGGTTGCCAGCTACTGGACGGGGTGAGGGCCGCCTCATTGAAGCCCTTGATAGCCGCAATCAACTCCTCTCGCGAAGCCCGTTGCGCCTGCTGAGCCATCCGTTCCTGTTCGTGCTCGGGAACGCTGAGCAAGACTTCCTCCCCCGCCGTCTGCAAAAGGAGCACCTGGCGCACGTAATCCACCATTTGCCGCGCGAATTGGCGTGCGTCGGCGCCGGTGGCCAGCGCCTCGTGAATGACGTCCAGACCGGCCGCCGCGTCGGCCGCCAGCCAAGCGTCGGTCAACGCCACCACCGATTCCATTGAAGCCGTTCCCAGCACCATGCGTGCCCGTTCCAGCGTAATGGTATCGCCGCGGGCCGTAACCAGTTGGTCCAGCAGGCTCTCAGCGTCGCGGATGCTGCCCGCGCCCTGGCGGGCGATAAGGGCCAGCGCTTCCGGTTCAAGCGCGATCTCTTCCTGTTTCGCCATCCAGCGCAGCCGGCTGGCAATCTCCTGTTGCGTCAGCAGACGAAAGTTGAACTGCTGGCAGCGCGATTTGATCGTCATCGGCACCTTGTGCTCTTCAGTGGTCGCCAGCACAAATTTGGCGTGTGGTGGCGGCTCCTCTAGCGTCTTCAGCAACGCGTTGAAAGCTGCCGTAGAGAGCATGTGCACTTCGTCGATAACGTAGACTTTGAAGCGCCCTTCGCTCGGAGAAAAGTTGATCTTATCGCGCAGGTCGCGGATGTCGTCCACACCCGTATTAGAGGCGGCGTCGATCTCGATCAGGTCCAGGAAACGCCCCTCGCGAATGGCCCGGCAGTTGGCGCACGTGTCGCACGGCCGTTCCGACAGCTCCTCGTTAAGGCAATTGACGGCTTTGGCCAGGAGGCGCGCCGTCGTCGTCTTGCCGGTGCCTCGGGGGCCACAAAACAGGTAAGCATGCCCTACCCGGCCGGCAGAAATCGCATT
>JAWVYQ010000060.1:0-19918 GCA_033722615.1 Promineifilaceae bacterium (SeqCode) | reverse complement strand
CCGGTGGAAGACGTGGCGTGGCCCCTGGTGCGAGACTGGCGTTTCGGTAACGACGAGCTGCGCCTGGGGGGCGTGGGCGAGGCGGAACCGTATCTGGCGGCTTATGAGGAGAGGGCGGGGCAGAAGGTGGACCGGGCGGCCGTCAGGTATTGGGAGATCATGGGGAATATGAAGTGGGCGGTTACGTGCCTGGTGCAGGCGGAGCGGCACCTGTCGGGGGCGGATCCGAGTGTGGAGCTGGCGAGTCTCGGCCGACGGAGCGCGGAGATGGAAATGGAGTTGTTGAATTTGATTACCGAGGAGCCGCCTGGGCTTTAGCCCCCTCCCCAGCCCTCCCCCTGAGGGAGGAGGGAGTAAGCGTTGGGCGTCGTTTACTGGTCGGCGACTTTCTTGGGATCGATGCCGGCGTCTTTGAGGGCCTTGAAGAAGCGGGAGCGCTCGCGGGCGTTTTGGACGCGAGCCTGACGCACTTCGTCGGGGGACATGTCGTCGGTGATCTCGACGTAATCGGGCTTGGAGATGTGGGCGGGGATCTCCACCGTCTCCGCCTCGCCAGCGGGGGCCGACTCGGCAGCGGGAGCCGCTTCTTCGGCCGGCGCTTCTGCGGCGGGCGTCTCCTCCTTGGCCGGCGCCGAAGTCGACTCGCCGCGCTCCCGAGCTTCCATGACCGCTTTGGGGTCGAGGCCGGCGTCCTTAAGTTCCCTCATGAAAGCGGAGCGGGCGCGGGAATTCTGGATGCGAGCCTGGCGCACCTCGTCGGGAGACATGTCGTCGGTGATCTCAACGTAGTCGGGCTCGGAAATATGGTCGGGGATTTCGACGGAGTCGCCGGCAGGCGCGGGCTGGGCCTGAGCTTCCTGTGCGGGCTCAGGCTGGGCGGCGGGCGCCTCTTTCTTCTGCGGGGTGGGGACCGGTTCGCCGCGCTCTTTGGCTTCCATGACCTCTTTGGGGTCGAGGCCGGCATCCTTCAGGGCTTTCATGTAGGCGGAGCGGGCGCGGGCGTTCTGGATGCGGGCTTTGCGCACTTCGTCGGCGGACATGTCGTCGGTGATTTCGACGTAATCGGGCTCGGAAATGTGGGAGGGAATCTCGACGGCCTCTTCGGCCGGAGCCTGCTCGGCCGGGGCGGCTTCTGCGGGAGCGGGTTGAGCGGCAGGGGCGGCCTGGGCCTGCTGTTTCAACGCTTTGACCGCGGCCGAACGGGCGCGGGCGTTGGCGATGCGGGCCTGACGCACCTCGTCGGGGGACATATCGTCGGTGATCTCGGTGTATTCGTAATCTTCGCCGGGGACGAGATCTTCAGGCTTCTTGGTGGGCGCGACCTGGGGTTGGGCTGCTGCAGCCTGGGCCTGCTGGGGAACGCCACCGGCCGGCGGCCCCGCTTTGGCGCCATCCCAGCCGTGGTAGGCGGCGATCTTGACGGCCGTGAAGGGATCGTCGTCCAGCTCTTTGCTGGCTCCTTTGGTCTGCTCGTGGCCCAGGCGGCCGATGCGCATGTTGGCACCCCTGGGTTTGGCAGCAGCACGGGCGGCCGCCAGTTTGCGAGCGTCCCGTAGCTGCTCCGTCACGTCGGCGTTGACGGGGATCTCAAAGCCGAAGGTCAGCGATGGGTTGACGGAGCTTTGCTCCTGGCTGATCGCCGCTTCATTTTCTTTCACCATCCTGCTCAGCGTGACGAAAACGCCAGCCAAGAGAACGCCCAAAAAGATAACGGAGATTCCAACGATACCGGCAATGGTAAAAAGATTCATCTATTTTCCCTCTCACTGTCAAGATTGCGCTGGCCCATTATACTTGTGCTTTATTTCTCAAGCAATGGAGCCTTTTGCTGAATAGAAACCCGGTTTTTGAGCCTTTTCTGGCGCGGCACTTCGCACAGTGGGAAAAACCGGGTTTCTCAGACGTCGGGAGAGCCGATGCGGCTGGCGAGGAAGTCGAGGATGTCGATCTGGGTGAGGATGCCGTGGACCTGGTCGCCGCTGGTGACAACGACGGCGCGCCGGTTGCCGAAGATGCCCATCAGGGTTTCCAGGGGCGTGTTGGCCTGAACGACGGCGACGTTGCGGTCGATCATGGGCTCGATGGTCTCGTCCCGATCGTGGGTGTGGTCGGCCGTGAGCATATGTTTGAGTAGATCGATTTCGCGGACGATGCCTACCAGACGACCGTCGTCGTCGACGACGGGCAACTGGGAAATGCCGTGCCCCTTGAGCCGGGCGACGACGTCGGTCAGCCGGTCGTCGGGCCTGGCGGTAATCAGCTCGCCGTCGGTCTTGACGGCTTCGACGTCGGCGGCGCGGAAATCGACCCACGTGCGCTCCAGGAAACCGTTCTCGCGCATCCAGTCGTCGTCAAACACTTTGCTCAGGTAGCGGGAGCCGGAGTCGGGGATAATGATGACGACGACGTCGTCGGGGCCGAGGTCGTGTTCGCGAGCATAGTGCATGGCGCCCCAGACGGCGGACCCGGACGAACCGCCGCAGAAGATGCCCTCTTCGCGCACCAGGCGGCGGGTGGTGAGGAAACTGTCGCGGTCGGTGACCTGGACCATTGCGTCGATGACGTCGAGGTCGGTGGTGCCGGGCAGAAAGTCTTCGCCGATGCCTTCGACCTTGTAGCTTTCGGCTTTGGCGTGCTCGCCGGTGCGGTGGAGGTCGTAGAGGATGGAGCCGACGGGGTCGACGCCGATGATTTGCACGCCGGGGTCCTGCTCTTTCAGGTAGCGGCCGGTACCGGTGATGGTGCCGCCAGTGCCGACGCCTGCGACGAAGTGGGTAATCTTGCCGGCCGTCTGCTCCCAGATTTCGGGGCCGGTGGTCTCGTAGTGGGCCTGGGGGTTGACGGGATTCTCGTACTGGTCGGCGAGGATGGCATTGGGCGTCTCGTCGACCAGCTGGCGGGCGACGGAGTAGTAGCTGCGGGGATCGTCGGGCTCGACGGCCGTGGGGGTGACCACGACACGGGCGCCGAAGGCGCGCAGAAGCTGGATCTTCTCCTGGGACATTTTGTCGGGCATGACGAAGATGCAACGGTAACCGCGGGCGGCCGCGGCGATGGCCAGACCGACGCCGGTGTTGCCGGAGGTCGCTTCGACGATGGTGCCGCCGGGTTTGAGGGTACCCCTTCTCTCGGCATCTTCGATGATGGCGGGGCCGATGCGATCCTTGACGGAACCACCGGGATTGAAAAACTCAACTTTGACGAGGAACGTACAGGGCAGGTCGCTGCCCACCGATTTGAGTTGGACCAGCGGGGTGTGGCCGATGGCATCCACGATGTTTTGATAGTAGTCCATGCCATCCCCGGTTTCTTCTCGCGTCACATCTAACATGGCCATAGGCGATCATCCTTTATGGTGAACACGGGTAGCGGCGCGGACATGGGCCTGGATAGAATGGCTCAAGCATGTGTTCGGCGCTCGCGCTCCCGAAAAAGACGTCAACTCAGCGGATTTCACCCTATAGTATACCGAAAGTCCCGCACGTGTATAGTTTGCTGATGGGCAAAAATCTTGATCTCGGGTGAAAAGCTTGTGTCACGGCAAGGAGAGATTATAATACCGTTACGAATGATGCGGCCGGATGGAATCCGGCGGTACAGGAGGAAAGTAGCGTCTGTTTGCAACCGGCTCGTTGCCGGATGGGATCCGGCGTTACATGAGAGTTGGCCAGATAGAATCTGGCGGTATGAGACAGTCGCATTTTCACACGTCAGTCCTGCGGGGACGACGGTGGGAGGTTCTTTCTAATGAAGAGATATTGGTGGGTCGTTACGCTGGTGGTGCTGATCGCAATGTTCCTCGCCGTGGGGCCGGCCCTGGCCCAGACGACGTACACGGTGCAGCCGGGCGATACGCTTTACGGGATCGCCGGCCGGTTCGGGACCACGGTCCCGGCGATCGTCGCCGCAAACAACATCGAAAACCCGAACCTGATTTACGTGGGACAGGAGCTGGTCATCCCTGAAGGGTCAGAGCCACCACCGGCAACGACGCCGGCGCCAGGCACGACGCCAACGCCAACGCCGCCGCCCGGCTCGGGTGGACAGACAACGTACGTGGTGCAGCCAGGGGACACGCTCTATGCCATCGCCCGACGTTTCGGCACGAACGTGCCAACTCTGGTTGCCGCAAACAACATCGCCAACCCGAACCTGATCTCTGTCGGGCAGACGTTGATCATTCCGGGTGGATCTCCGCAACCAGGGACGACGCCGGCGCCCGGTGCGACGCCAACGCCGCCACCACCTCCTTCCGGCGGCAGCGGTGGGTTTGCGCTTGGCGGTCAGGCAACGGGGATGGGAGCGGCCGGCCGCATGCGCGAAGCGGGCATGACGTGGGTGAAGTTCCAGCACAAGTGGAGCCCCGGTGACGCGCCGAGCGTGGTCGCCGGCCGCATCCAAGAGGCGCATAACAATGGCTTTAAGGTGCTGCTGAGCATTCCGGGAGCGAACCTGTACCCGGCGCCGGGAGAAATCGATTTCAACGCTTACGTCAATTTCCTGGCGGGCGTGGCGGCGCTGGGACCGGACGCGATTGAGGTGTGGAACGAGCAGAACATCGACCGGGAGTGGCCGGCCGGCGAGATCAGCCCGACCGCGTACGTGAACAACGTGCTACGGCCGGCGTACAACGCGATCAAATCGGCCAACGGCAACGTGATGGTGATCAGCGGCGCTCCGGCGCCGACGGGGTTTGACAACGGCACCAACGCCTGGGCGGATAACCGGTACATCGCGGGGATGGCGGCGGCCGGCGCGGCCTCGGTGACCGACTGTATCGGCGTGCATTACAACGCCGGGGCCACGTCACCGCACGCCAGGTCCGGACATCCGGGTGGCTCGCACTATAGCTGGTATTATGGGCCGATGGTCGAGGTCTATTACAACGCCTTCGGCGGCGCACGCGACCTGTGCTTCACGGAACTGGGGTACGTCTCGGCGGACGGTTATCCCGGCCTGCCCCCCAACTTTGCGTGGGCGGCGAACACGAGCGTACAGGAGCACGCGCAGTGGCTGGGCGAGGTAGCGGCGCTGGCGGCGAACGACGGTCGGGTGCGGATGATCATCGTCTTCAACGTCGACTTTACTTTCTATGACGTGAACAGCGATCCGCAAGCAGGTTACGCCATCATCCGGCCGGACGGCAGTTGCCCGGCGTGTGCGACGCTGGCGAACGCGGTGAACTAAGAAAGTTCCCGGCGCTGACGTCGCGAAGGCGGCGCGTGGATTGCCGCCGCTGTGGCCCTCGCCTATAATGGCCTGACGAAAGGACGAATAATCGCGCGACGTGTGACAAACAAATGCCCCCGGCCGGCGAGTGGCAATCAACCGGCGGGAACCTGGTCTTTTTCAGTGGAATCGAAAGGGCGCATCATGGTATGCGCCCTCCGTTTTTTAGGAGTAGACCGATGAAACTAATGCGAATTCTGGCCACCAAGACGGGAGACGTGATTACTGTGCATCCCGAGCAGCAGATCCGGGAGGCGGTGAGGTTGCTGTCGGAGCATAATATCGGCGCCCTGGTCGTCGTCGACGCGGCGGGGAAGCCGGTGGGCATAATCTCTGAGCGCGACATCGTGCGCCGCGCCGCCGACAACGAAGGGGTGCTTGCGGAGCAGGTGCGGGATATTATGACCCGGCGGGTGATTATCGGCATGCCACAAGACGACCTCTACTCTGTGATCAACACGATGACGGAGAAGCGGTTTCGTCACCTGCCCATCATGGACGAGGGTCGGCTGATCGGCATCATCTCCATCGGCGACGTCTTGAAGGCACAACGCGACGCCTACCAGGGCGAAATTGATACGCTAGAAACGCAAATTATGGCGGATGAGGCGTAACGGGCGGCCGGCGCCCTCCCCCTATCTGTCCCCACATTTTCCAACCGGAGGAAAGGAGTTCTCCCATGTCTGAAGTTGGCACCGAATCGAATCCGTTGCGGGTGGCCATCGTCGGGGCCGGGCCGACCGGCTTCTACGCGGCCGAGCAGTTGTTTAAGCAGAAGGAGTACAGCGTACAGGTTGACATGTACGAGCGGCTGCCGACGCCCTTCGGCCTCGTACGCTACGGCGTGGCCCCCGACCACCAGAAGATCAAGTCGGTTACGAAGCTGTTCGACCGCACGGCGAAGAAGCCGGGGTTCCGCTTTTTCGGGAACGTGGAGATCGGCAAGGACGTGAGCGTGGCCGATCTGCGCGATTATTACCACCAGATCGTGTACACGACGGGCGCTCAGACGGACCGATCGCTGGGGATTCCCGGCGAGAATCTGGCCCGCAGCCACGCGGCCACGGAATTTGTGGCCTGGTATAACGGCCACCCGGATTTCCGCGATTGCCAGTTCGACCTCTCGGTCGAGCGGGCGGCCGTCATCGGCGTGGGGAACGTGGCCGTGGACGTCTGCCGCATTTTGTGCCGGACGCCGGAGGAGCTGGCGACGACGGACATTGCGGATTACGCGCTGGAAGCGCTGCGCGAGAGCAACATTAAAGAGGTGTACATGCTGGGGCGGCGCGGGCCGGCGCAGGCCGCATTTACGACGCCGGAAATCAAAGAACTGGGACAACTGGAAGACGCCGACGTGTGGGTGCCGCCGGAAGAGGCGGAGCTGGACGCGCTGAGCCAGGAGATGCTGGCAGAGAGCGCAGACCGGGCGACGACGCGTAAGGTGGAAATTATCCAGAGCTACGCTAAAGAACCGCCTGATCCGAAGTCACGCAGGCTGATCCTCCGTTTTCTCGTCTCGCCGGTGGAGTTTATCGGCGACGAGGAGGGCGGCGTGCGGGCAATGAAGCTGGTGAAGAACGAGTTGTACAAGACGGACGCGGGCACGCTGCGGCCGCGCCACCTGGACGAGCACGAGACGTTGCCGGTAGACCTCGTGTTCCGGTCTATCGGCTACCGGGGCGTCCGCCTGCCCGGCGTGCCGTTCAAAGATAGCTGGGGCGTGATTCTGAACGAGGAAGGGCGGGTGATGGACCCGGAGACGGGCGAGCCTGTGCGCGGCGAGTATACGGCCGGCTGGATCAAACGGGGGGCCACGGGCGTCATCGGCACGAACAAGCCGGACGCGGCGGAGACGGTGGAAGCGATGATGCAAGACATGGCGAAGGGGGCCATCCTGGAACCGGCGCACCCGAAGCGGGAGGCGGCCGAACGGATGGTGGATGAGAAACAGCCGCAGCGCTTCACTTATGACGATTGGCTGAAACTGGACGAGATGGAAGTGGCGCGCGGCGAGGAACAGGGCCGTCCCCGCGTGAAATTTACCAGCGTGGAAGAGATGCTGGATGCTCTAGACAGAGGTTAAGCCGTGGATTTCATAATTACAGGAACGAACCTCCGGGAGGCCCGGCGAGCGGCCCCGCAGTTTGCGAGGCAACGCCCACGCCTCCCGAAGGTTAGCGACCGGACATGGACGTAGAGATCTATACGGACGGCGGCTCCGATCCGAATCCGGGAATCGGAGGCTGGGCGGCCATTTTGCGGTACGGCAAGCACGAGAAAGTGCTGACGGGAAACGCGCCGAAGACGACGAACAACCGGATGGAGCTGACGGCGGCTATCGAAGCGTTAAAGGTGTTGCAGCGGCCGTGCCAGATCCAGTTCTACACCGACTCGGAGTATCTGCGGCGGGGGATCACGGAGTGGATCGAAAAGTGGGCGGAAAAGGGGTGGCGGCGCAAGAACGGCAAGCGGGTGCCCAACGCCGACCTGTGGCAGGCGCTGTGGCCGCTGACGCATGACCATGAGATCGAATGGCATTGGGTGAAGGGGCACAGCGGGGACGAGATGAATGAACGGGTAGACGATCTGGCGCGGCAGGCGCGGCTGGAGATCACGCCGGCCGTGCAGATCGCGGAAGATGCCCCCCGACTGTACGTGCGCGCATCATGCCTGGGCAATCCCGGCCCCGGCGGTTGGGGCGCCGTCCTGGAGGAGGATGGCGACACGACGCAATTGAGCGGTTCCGAACCGCGGACGACGAACAACCGGATGGAACTGCGGGCGGCCATCGAGGGGATACAGATGGTGCCCGGCGGCAGCGCGGTGCAGGTTTTTACGACGTCGGATTACCTCTACCAGGGGGCCACGAAATGGATTCACGGCTGGCGGCGCCGCGACTGGAAAAAGCGGGGGGGCAAGCCGGTGGCTAACGCCGACCTCTGGCAAACGTTGGACGGACTGATGAGCGAGTACCAGATCCAGTGGATTAACGCGAAAGGGGAAGAGGGCGTCGAAGCGATCGGGCTGGAGGAAGCGGGCAAGCTGGCAAAACGGGCTGTGGAGATCGTCTAGGGACGCGTCACTCGTCCAGATCGCGCAGATAGCGCACGGTGGCGTGGAGAAAGCCGAAATCATCGACGGGGGGCATCAATTCGGTCACTTCGGTAATTAAGAAGACGGCGCCGTCAAAGGTCACCTCGTCGCCGACGGTTGGCTCTTCGTCAGTACTGATAATGGCTCCCGTATGGCTCCCTCCCTCTACCACGTAGCTCACTTTGTAATAATTTGCTTCGGCCATCACTCTCTCCTACATTGCTGCCAGATTGCGGTGTCGCAATTTAAAGGCGAGATCAGACGCCAAATTGCGCATGATGGCATATCCGATGTGTTCGCGTTCTGTGCATAATGCGTCGATGTCCTCTCGTTCGATGCGGTAATAGGTGCAACCTTCTTCTGTGACGCGGACGGACGCGGAGCGATAGCCGTGGTCGACCAGCGTCATCTCGCCGACAACCTGTCCGCGGCCGAGAACGACCAACGATTGCTCGTCGGCGAAGCCTTCGATGAATACCTGTACGGAGCCGGAAGCGATAACGTACATTTCTGTGCCCGTGGTATTTTGACGAATGAGAATGTCGCCCGGCTCGGCCTCGCCCCAGACGGCGATTTCGCCCAGCCGCTCCAGATCGTCAGCGTCGAGCCCGGAGAAAAGGTGGACCTTTTTGAAGAGATCGCGCAGTGACATGAATGGTTCCTCTACGTTAGATAAGATCCGGTGGGAAGAAACGCCTTGAGTTGACTTTTCCACCCATTCTGCTAGAATAAGTCCCTGCCGCCGAAGTGGCGAAACAGGCAGACGCGCTACGTTCAGGGCGTAGTGGGCATTACGCCCGTGTGGGTTCGAATCCCACCTTCGGCACTACGGTACAGCCCGGCCTCTGGCTGGGCTTTTTTGTTGGCGTCATCCGCGTAAAAAGCGGGTTGTCCAGCCACGTGAAGGGCATCCCTGTAGCTATCACCAAGAAACCGGTTTTTAAGATTCTTCTACCCTCGCCAGGAATTTTGGGTTGGCGATGGTCAGTTTTTCGCGCGCCGTTTGCCGGCAGTGATCAAGAAGGGCCACCCACTCCTGCGCGCCATCAAAGGCGCCGGCTTCGATCTGGCGGCAGAGGGCTTCGTTCATCTCCGCAATCTCCTGAAGCTGGCGACGGTATGCGGAGGGGGGCGACCCGGAGCGCCCCAACAGTCGCGCCAGCCTTTGCCATTCCCGGGGAGCCTGCTCTGAGGCCATCTCCATTTCGCGGCCGACGACGGCCAAGACGTTGGCAGCGACCAGAGTGCGAAAACGCAAGCCTGGATCGCCAAGGGCCGGGATGACCTCTTCAGAAAGATGGCGGCGAACGGCCGCTACGAGTTCGGGGGCGGTCGGTCTATCTTGCATAGCTAAACTGGCTTGCTCTCATTGTGACAGATGTTGAGCCCGTCGTCAACAACAGATAGAATACACGCCATGGATACTTTACTGCAAGAAACGATAACGATCACGCAAGCGGCCGGCGCCGCCATTATGGAATATTACCAGAGTGACTTTTCGGTGAAGGACAAGAAGCCGGACAATCCGGTGACGGACGCCGACTACGCCGCGGACCGGCTCCTGCGGGAGCGGTTGCTGGATCTGTTGCCCGAGGCGGGCTGGTTGAGCGAAGAGACAGCGGATAACCCGGAACGGCTGGAGAAAGAGGCAGTGTGGGTCGTCGATCCGCTGGACGGCACGAAAGAGTTTGTCATGGGCATACCGGAATTTACCGTGTCGGTGGCGCTGGTGGAGAAGGGGCAACCGGTTCTGGGAATAATCCTCAACCCGGTGACCGAGGAGGTGTATTGCGCGCGCCGGGGCGGCGGCGTCACGCGCAACGGTACGGCGGCAACGACGAGCGGCCGCGTTGAACTGGCAGGGGCGCGCGTCGACGCCAGCCGTTCGGAGATGAAGCGGGGCGAGTTCGAGCCGTTTGTGTCGCAGATGGACGTCAATGTCATGGGCAGCATCGCGTACAAGCTGGCGCGGGTGGCGGCCGGACAGGCGGACGCCACTTGGAGCCGGGGGCCAAAGAATGAGTGGGACATTTGTGCGGGCGTGCTGCTGGTGCAGGAAGCGGGCGGACGCTGTGTTGATCTCGATGACGAGGCGTTCGCCTTCAACCGCCCCTACCCCAAGGTGAACGGGATCATTGCCGACAACGGCCGCCTGCATGAGCAGGTCCTCGCCGCGCTGGCCCCGCATGGGGCGGCGCGCGTGGAGAAGATGCCGCCGAGATGATCGCCGATACCGCTACTCGCCTCCGAGAGAATATTCAGAAAGTGATTGTGGGCAAGGACGAGGTGATCGACCTGGCCCTGATCGCTCTACTATGCGAAGGCCACCTGTTGCTGGAAGACGTCCCCGGCACGGGGAAGACGACGCTGGCCAAGACGATCGCCCGCTCGCTGGGGTGCACGTTTAAGCGCATCCAGTTTACGCCGGACCTGTTACCCTCGGACGTTAGCGGCGTGTACTATTACAACCAGAAGGAGCAGGAGTTTGTCTTCCGGCCGGGGCCAATTTTCTCGCAGATTTTGCTCGCGGACGAAATCAACCGGGCAACGCCGCGCACGCAGTCGGCGCTGCTGGAAGCGATGCAGGAGCGGCAGGTGACGGTGGACATCACGACTCACCCCCTGCCCCGGCCGTTCTTGGTGATGGCCACTCAGAATCCGATCGAGCTAGAGGGCACGTTCCCGCTGCCGGAAGCGCAACTGGACCGCTTCCTGATTAAGTTGTCTATCGGTTATCCGAGCGAATCGCAGGAAAATGACATCCTCCTGCGCTTTGAACGGGAAGACCCGCTGGAGACGCTGAAGGCAGTGGTCGAACCGGAGAAGATTTTGGAGATGCGCGAGACGGTCCGCCGCGTGCGGGTGGAGGAGTCGGTGCGCAATTACGTGGTTAAGGTTTGTCGCCGGACGCGAATGCACGAGGACATCGAGCTGGGCGCCAGCCCGCGGGCGACGATGGCCCTCTACCGCACGTGCCAGGCGCTGGCGGCTGTGCGCGGCCGGGAGTTTGTCATACCGGACGACGTCAAGGAGATGGCGCCGCACGTTCTGACCCACCGGCTGATCGTCAACCCGCAGACGCGGCTGCGCGGCCGGCAGCCTGAAGACGTTATCCGCGAGGTCGTGGACACGGTGCCCGTCCCCGTGGAAGCGGCGTGAGGAACCAGCATTCAACCTCCG
Source organism: Promineifilaceae bacterium (SeqCode) (assembly GCA_033722615.1). Taxonomy (GTDB): domain Bacteria; phylum Chloroflexota; class Anaerolineae; order Promineifilales; family Promineifilaceae; genus JAAYYY01. Next base: position 8,416 of record JAWVYQ010000060.1, on the reverse strand, counting down.
GGAGGCTCGCCGACTTATTCGTAGTATGAGCGGCAGCGCGCGAGCCTCCCGGAGGCCCAGAGATTAACATGGATGAAGCTCGCCCGGTCATCGTCGACCGGAGAGAGGAGGCCAAAGAGCAGAAAGAGGCACGCCAGCGCGTGCTGCGAAAAATCGTGCGCGGCGAATTGCCGACGTTTGAAGATTCGGCGGCGGCCCGCGGCCTGACGGTCCGCGAGCGCGAGAATAGTATTTTCAGCGACGCGTGGATGCCGCTGGCGCTCATTTTCCTGCTGGCGGGGTTCGCGGCCGACCGTAACGCGGCGATGCTGGCGCTGGGGGTGGTGCTGGTCGTGATTTACGGCATCAGCGCGTGGTGGAAAGATAACGCGCTGGCGGGAGTGAGCTACCGGCGCGCGTTTGACCGCACGCGCGTCTTCCCCGGCGAGCCGGTTGAAATGACGCTCCACGTACACAACGGCAAACCGCTGCCGCTCACCTGGCTGCGCTTCAAGGATCGGTTGCCTGTGGCGCCGCTGGAGGAAGGGCAAATCGCGGAGATCACGGGGGAGACGCACGGTTCTTTCTGGCTGAAGAACGCGTTTTCGCTGGGCGGCCGGAGCCGCATACAGCGGACGTTTACCTTTAGGTTTCCGCGCCGGGGGTATTATACGTTGGGCCCGGTCGAGGTCCATTCGGGCGACGTCTTTACGCTGTTTACCATCGAGCGGGAGTACGATCTCCGGGACACGCTGGTCGTCTATCCCACGATATGGCCACTGGAGGCGCTGGCGCTGCCGGCGAAGGAGCCGTTTGGCGACCTGAAGGTGCAGCGCAGCCTGTTCACGGACCCGATCAAGACGCGGGGCATTCGGGATTACCACCCGCACGATCGCTTCCGGGACGTTCACTGGAAGGCGTCGGCGCGGCGCGGCGAATTGCAAACGAAGGTATACGATCCCTCGACGGGCATGACGCTGGCCGTCTTTCTCAACGTGGCCACGATGCGCCGGCATTGGATGGGCTACAGCCCGGAGCAACTGGAACGGGCAGTCAGCGTGGCCGCCTCGGTGGCTAATTACGCGGCGGAGCAGAAGTGGGGGATCGGCCTTTACGTCAACGGCTCTGTTCCCCGTTCGGATCAGCCGATTCGGGTGCCGCCCGGCCGGGCGCCGGAGCAGCTTTCGCACATTCTGGAGGCGCTGGCGGCTACGCGGGAGTTTGCGACGGGCTCCCTTGAGAATCTGATGCAGAGAGAGAGCCCGCGCCTGCCCTGGGCGGCCACGCTGGTTCTGGTGACGGCCCACGTCTCGGAGGAGATGGCGGCGGTGCTTTTGCGGTTGAAGGAGGCCGGCCGGCGCGTCGTCCTCATCTCTCTGGCCGACGAGGCACCGCCGGCGATGCCCGAGATTCTCACTTACCACGTCCCCCCGGACGCTCCTGCCTTCCGCGACGGCGGCGACGCGCGCGGGAAAACGGAAGCGGCGTTAGGCGCTATCCCCACCCCAGGGGCGGTTGGCCTTGACGGTGAGGAGAACGGGGAGCAGGCAGCAGAAGACGGGTCCAACGGAAAGGGGAACGATGCAGGCTGAAGGAACGGAGGTCATGACGGCGACGCTGGACGCGGGAACGGCCGAATCGCGCTTACAGATGGTGTGGGCTTACGCCCGCCACGAGTTGCTCTACCTGTGCTGGGCGTTGATGGAGGTGGCGCTGATTACGCCAGTGGCCCTCTCGGCAATGGCGTGGACGCGCTTCTGGCCGGTGGCCCCGTTTACCCTCTGGCTCCTCCTCATCATGCTCGTCCCGTTCAACCTCCACCGGCTCTTGAGCCTGACGGAGGCGCCGGTCCGTCGCCGGCAGAACGTTCTCCTACTGGCGCTGGTGGTGACGCTGGTGATTTCCACGCGCGCTTTGCTCTTCGATCCCCGTTCTCTTTTCGACATGAGCTGGATTGCGGAGCTGTTCAACCATTTCATCGAACCGGACAACCCGCTCTGGGGACGGGATCTGGGCCTTTTCTTCCTGGTGGTGTTCACGTGGTGGCGCGGCCTCTCCCTGACAAACCGCCACGTGGACTTCAAGGCGAGCGGGCTGCGCCTACGGGTTGGCGGTCTCATCCTGGCGCCGGTGGTCGTGGGCATCGGCATGCTTCCCGGCGGACCGCCGGCGTTGCCCTTCGTCCTCCTCTTCTTCCTCTTCGGCCTGATGACGGTGGCCCTGACGCGGGCCGAGGAAGTCGCCATGGATCAGACGGGCCATAGCTACCCGATGCAGCCCCGCTGGGCGGGCGTGATCTTCCTCAGCAGCCTGCTGACGGTGCTGATCGCCGGGGTGGCGGCGGCCGCGCTGAGCGGAGAGGGGCTGGTGCGCGTTCTGGAGTGGATGGAGCCACTGTGGCAAGCGATGCGCCTTCTGGCCACGGTGGTCGTGATCATGGTTTCCTACGCGGCCATCTTCCTGACGACGCCCCTGGTGTGGTTGCTGCGCGGGCTGGCCCAGCGGTTTAACGTGCTGCCGCCGGGGGAGCCGGGCCTGGAGGTCGCGCCGGTGGACACGGGACCGACAGAGATCAACGAGATGATCGAGTCGATGAGGCAGCCGGGGTTGCCGGAGTGGGTCAGCCAGGCGCTGGTGGTGCTGGTCATCGTCGCCGTTTTGTTGCTCCTGTACGCGGCGTTCGCGCGCTATTTTCGCGAGCGGGTGGTGGTGGTCGGCAGCGGCGAGATGGCGGGCGCGCCGACGAGCGACGGCGAGGAGGGCATGGGCCTGGGCGAACGGATCCGGCGACGGTTGGGCTCGTGGCGACGGCGGCGGGCGGCGGCCTCGATTCGCCGTATTTACGAGCAGATGGGCGCGTTGGCAGCGGCCGCCGGCTATCCACGCGCGCCGGCCGAGACGCCTTACGAATACCTGACGACGCTGGCGGAGGTATGGCCGGAGGGGACGGCCGAGACGCAGCTCATCACGCAGGCGTACGTGAACGTGCGCTACGGCGAATTACCGGAAACACAGGAGGAGCTGGACGAGATAAGGGCGGCTTGGGGGCGTCTGCAGGAGATGGATCTTTCGGAGTAGACGGCACCGGGACGGGCACTAGAATCGCTGCGGAGCTTCCCGGAAATGACTCTGACAGGGGCCACTTAAATTGATGGCAGAACGGCTTATCGTCCTCCAGTTTCCGGGAAACGATCTGGGCCGAGACGGCGCGAAGCGATTTTGACAGCCCTATGGGCTTATGGTATTATGCAAGCGGTCTGCCTTACATAAAATGAGAGGGGTGGGCCACCTACATCTTCTCTGCCGCCACTCTGGGTATGGCAACAACACCTGAAAATAAGGAGAGTACGGATGAGATCACGTACCGAGATGATGGTGGATCGCCTGCGGGATTTGCAGGCGGGCACTCCGGACATTGAAGCTTCTGCTGTGGTGAGCGTCGATGGTCTCATCATGGCCTCCTCGTTGCCATCTGGTGTTGACGAAGACCGCATCTCCGCCATGTCGGCAGCCATGCTCTCCCTCGGTGACCGGATTGCCAGCGAGCTGAACCGTGGTAGACTGGAACGCGTTTACATTAGCGGCGACGACGGCATCATCGTGTTGCTGGCCGTCGGCGAGGACGCCGTTCTGACGGTGCTGGCCCGGAGTACGGCCAAGCTGGGCCTCATTTTTCTGGATGCCAGCCGGGCGGCCGATGATCTGGCCCGACTCCTTTAAGGAAATGTAAATATGCGAAGGTGTCTTTCGTATCCGTAACAAACACGGAGTACAATTGTGGGGTATGTCACCCAAAATGACATACCCCACTTTTTATTTATTGTGGGAGGATGAGGATGACTAAATATATCTTCTTCACGGGCGGTGTGGTCAGTTCGGTAGGCAAAGGGGTGACGGCGGCCGCCCTGGGTCGGATTTTGAAGGCGCGCGGTCTGAAGGTGGCCGTGCAGAAGCTGGACCCATACATTAACGTCGACCCGGGCACGATGTCTCCTTACCAGCACGGGGAAGTGTTCGTGACCGAAGATGGGGCGGAGACGGACCTGGACCTGGGCCATTACGAGCGCTTCATCAACATCAATCTGAGCCAGATGTCTAACGTAACGACCGGCCGGGTCTACGCCGAAGTAATCGCCAAGGAGCGCCGGGGCGACTACCTGGGGGGCACGATTCAGGTAATCCCGCACATCACGAATGAGATTAAGCGCTTCATCCGTGTCGTGGCGGAGACGACGGAGGCGGACGTGGTGCTGGTGGAAGTCGGGGGGACGGTGGGCGATATTGAGAGCCTCCCGTTCCTGGAGGCGTTGCGCCAGATGCGGTCTGACGTGGGCCGCAATAACACGCTGTACGTGCACGTGACGTTCCTGCCGTATATCGGGGCCAGCCGCGAGTTGAAGACGAAGCCGACGCAGCACAGCGTGCGCGAGCTGCGAGGCATCGGCATTCAGCCGGACGTGATTCTCGCCCGCGCCGACCACCCGATCCCGGAAGAACATATCGAGAAGATCGCTCTGTTCACGGACGTGGAGGCAGAGGCCGTCATCCCGGCCGTGACCAGCGACATCCTGTATAACATCCCGCTGGAGCTGGAAGCGACGGGGCTGGGCGACCTGGTTGTTGAGCGGCTGGGGCTGGAGGAACGGGTACATCCCCCCGATCTGAGTATGTGGGAGGCGATGATCGAGAAGATTCGGCTCCCCCACCCGACGGTGCGCATCGGCATCGTAGGTAAGTACGTGGAACTCCACGACGCTTATATGAGCGTGCGCGAAGCTCTCTACCACGCGGGCATCGCCAACCAGCGTAACGTGGAGATTGAGTGGATTCACTCCGACCACCTGGAGAAAGGAGGGGAGTGGGAAACGATGGAGACGTTGGACGGCATCGTCGTTCCCGGTGGTTTCGGCTACCGTGGTGTGGAAGGGAAGATTAAAGCGGCCCGCTGGGCGCGGGAGAACAAGGTACCTTATCTGGGCCTGTGTCTGGGGATGCAGGTGATGTGTATCGAGTTCGCCCGCCACATTTACGACAGCGACGAGCCAAACAGCACAGAGTTTGACGAGACGACGGAGCTGCCCGTGATCAGTCTGATGCCGGACCAGCACGACCTGGCGGATATGGGCGGGACGATGCGCCTGGGTACCTATCCCTGTGTGCTGAAGCCGGGGAGCAAGGCAGCGGCCGCCTACGAAGCGGATCGGGTGGACGAGCGGCATCGCCATCGCTGGGAGTTCAACAACCGTTTCCGCGACATCTTCCGGGAACACGGCATGATCTTCAGCGGCATCTCGCCGGACGAGCGCCTGGTGGAGATTGCGGAGTTGGCGGATCATCCCTTTATGCTGGGAAGCCAGTTTCACCCGGAGTTCAGGAGCCGGCCGAATCGACCGCACCCGCTCTTTGTGGCCTTCGTAGCGGCCGCCGTAGCTGACGGCCAGGAGGCGGCCCAGGACGAGGTCCTGGAAAAGGCGGACAGTAACGGAAACCGGGCCAGCGAGACGGAGATGGTGTAGCCCTTGGACGTTTCATACCACGTCGCCTCGACGCTGGAACTGGAACCTCTGCTGACGAACATCCTAGAGCAGTTAAGCAGCGTCGTCGACTATACGGGCGCTACGTTTTTGCAGCGGGAGGGCGACGAGCTGGTCGTCATGGCCCACCGGGGCCCGATCCCGGCGGAGACGGCCAAGGAGATCCGCCTGCCTTTTGCCAAAGCGGCCAGCCGCCACGTCATTTTGGAGCGGGAGCCGGTGATTATCCCCGACGTGCACGCGGACACGCCGCTGGCTCGCGCTTACCACCGTTCGGCCGAGGAGGCGATCCGGCCGCTGTTCGACTACGTCCATTCGTGGATGGCAGTGCCGCTGACGGTGAAGGAGCAGGTGATCGGCATCCTTAGCCTGGACCATGAGGAGGTGAACTTCTACACCACGCAGCACGCGGAGCTGGCGCAGGTGTTTGCCAATCAGGTGGCCGTCTTCGTCGAAAACGCGCAACTTTACGCCGAAACGCGGAAGCGAGCGGACGAAATACAGACGTTGTTTTCGGTGCAACAGGCGATCACGCGCAGGCTGGACCCGGACGATGTGTTGCAGATGATCGCCGACGAAGCTCGGCGGCTCACGGCGACGGAGATGAGCGCCGTCTATCTGCTGGAGGGGGAAGAGCTGGAGGTCGCCGTGGTTTCGGGGGACGTAACCGAGGCGTTGCGCGGCTATTTGCTACCAATCTCGAATTCGGTGGCCGGTCTGGCGGTGACCCACGGGCAGGCGTACGTGGTGACGGATACGGAAGCGGAGCCGGCCGTAAACCGCACGCTGACGGAACGGGTGGGCGCCCGCTCCTTCGTCACGGTCCCCCTCCTCTCCGAGCGGAAGCCGATCGGGGCAATTGCGGTGGCCAATAAGCAGGCGGGAACGGTGGGGCAAGAAGATGAACGGGTGCTGACGATGCTGGCCTCCGGGGCGGTGATTGCCCTGGAGAATGCCCGGCTCTTTGCGCGGCTGGAGCAACGGACGCAGGAGCTAGAGGCCCTTTACCGGGCGGACGAGGAGCTGTACAGTCACCTTCGCCTGCAGAACGTGCTTGACGCCCTGGTGAACGTGGCGACGGAGATATTGGGGGCGGACAAGAGTTCGCTGATGGTGTGGAACGAAAAGCGCACGCGGCTCACCGTGCGCGCCCAACGCGGCTTCAAGCCGGAGACGGTGGCTAAGATGTCGTTCGGGCCGGGTGAGGGTGTCGTCGGCCGGGCGGGACAAAGCGGGGAGCTGAGGGTCGTGGAGGACGTGGACAGAGATGGACAGGTAGCGACGCAGATTACGGAAGCGGAGGGCATCCGCTCTTTCATGCACGCGCCCATCCGCATTGGCGGCCGGGTCTTCGGCGTGTTCAATGCGAGCTACGAGACGCCGCGAGCATTCGGGGAAGAAGACCGGCGCCTCTTTATGGCACTGGCGCAGCGGGCGGCGCTGGTCATCGAAAATGCCCGTCTCTATGAGCGGGCGCAGCAAGCGGCAGCGGCCGAAGAGCGCAACCGGCTGGCGCGCGAGCTGCACGATGCCGTGACGCAAACGCTGTTTTCGGCGAGCCTTATCGCCGACGTGCTGCCCCGCATATGGGAGAGGGACGAGGAGCAGGGCCGGCAGCGGCTGGCGGAGTTGCAGGAGTTGACGCGCGGGGCGCTGGCAGAGATGCGCACGCTGTTGATGGAGTTGCGGCCGGCGACGCTGACGGAAGTGGGCATGGGCGAGTTGTTGCACCAGTTGACGGGCGCTCTGGCGGGCCGTTCCCGGCTGCCGATTGAGCTGACCGTGGATTGCGGCCGGGATTTGCCGCCGGAGGTGCAGGTGGCCCTCTATCGCATCGCCCAGGAGTCGCTGAACAACGCCATCAAGCACGCCGGGGCGAGCACGGTGACGGTGGACCTGAGTTGTACGGGAGAGGCGGTCCGACTGTCTATTACGGACGACGGCTGTGGTTTCGACCTGCAGAAGGTGGGCCACAACACGCTAGGATTGCGCATCATGCACGAGCGCGCCGAGACGATCGGCGCTATGCTAGAGATAGAGAGCAGGATTGACGCGGGGACGACGGTAACTGCCGTGTGGACGGAAGAGGACTGGTACAGGGGTAAAGGACGATGAGTGAAGGCGCAGGCGCACAAAGCGGAAGCGGCGCACAAAGCGGAAGCGGCGCACAAAGCGAAAGGATCCGGGTGATGATCGTCGACGACCACGCCGTGGTCCGCAGCGGGCTGGCGGCGTTTTTGTCGGCGTTTGAAGACCTGGAGCTGGTGGCCGAGGCGGGCAGCGGCCGGGAAGCCGTGCGCCTGTGCGAGGAGGAAGCGCCGGACGTGGTGGTGATGGATCTGGTGATGCCGGGAATGGACGGCGCGACGGCGACGCGGGCGATTCGTGAGGCGTGCCCGCAGACGGAGGTGATCGCCCTGACCAGTTTCCGGGAGGAGGAGCTGGTGCAGAACGCTTTGCAGGCGGGAGCGCTGAGCTATCTGTTGAAGGACGTGTCGGCCGATCAGCTAGCCGAGGCGATCCGGGAGGCGAACGCCGGCCGGTCGACGCTAGCGCCGGAGGCGACGGAGGCGCTAATCCACGCGGCGACACAGCCAAAAACGCGGGATTACAATCTGACGCCGCGGGAACGGGAGGTGCTGGCGTTGATGGCGGAGGGGCTGCACAACCCGGAGATAGCGCAGCGGTTGGTGGTCAGCCGCTCGACGGTGAAGTTTCACGTGAGCAGTATATTGGGGAAGCTGGGGGCGAGCAGCCGGACGGAGGCGGTGGCGGTGGCGATTCAGGAGGGGTTGCTCGGGTAGACGTTTATCCCGCACCTCGCCCGCCCCCTCCCTAAGTCTCCCCCAGCGGGGGAGAGAACGGCTAACGCTCACAGAACGGCTAACGCTCACAGAACGGCT
>JAWVYQ010000059.1:0-19998 GCA_033722615.1 Promineifilaceae bacterium (SeqCode) | reverse complement strand
CACCGGTTTCACCGATGCGGCCGGTGAGCATTACCTCGAGCTGAGTTTTGAGGAGGCGGAAAAACCGCAGCCTTTCAGCGTGCACGCCGAAGCGGCCGTGATGGACGTCAATCGCCAGGCATGGGCCGGAAGCACCAACCTGCTCGTGCATCCTGCCGACCTCTACGTCGGCGTGCGCAGCGAGCGCACCTTCGTCCAGCGGGGGCAGCCTCTGGAAATCGAGGCCATCGTCACTGATCTCGACGGTAATGCGATACCCGGACGGACCATCGAGGTGCGCGCCACGCGCACGGAGTGGCGTTACAATCAGGGCGAATGGGCCGAAGAAGAAGTGGATGGCCAGACGTGCACGGTGCAATCGTCCGCCGAGCCCGTTGCCTGCACCTTCGCCACACAAGAGGGCGGTTCCTATCGGATTACCGCCACCGTTACTGACGATCAGGGGCGCGTGAATCAGAGCGCCTTCACTCGTTGGGTCAGCGGCGGCCGGCGGCCCACATCCCGCCGGGTGGAGCAGGAGACGGTGACACTGATCCCCGACAAAGAGAATTACGAGCCAGGGGACGTGGCCGAGATCCTGGTGCAGGCGCCGTTTAGCCCAGCCCAGGGGCTGCTTACGGTCAGCCGCAGCGGCGTTCTCTACACCGAGTCGTTCCGCCTGACAGAAGGCTCCCACATGCTGCGCGTGCACATCGAGGAAGCGAATCTACCCAACCTTCACCTGCAGGTGGACCTGGCCGGGGCAGCGCCCCGCCTCGACGATGCGGGCGAAACGGTGCCCGACGCGCCGCCGCGGCCGGCCTATGCCACCGGCCGCCTCAACTTGCCCATTTCCACCCGCAGCCGCACGCTGTCGGTGGACGTGGCACCCCAGGTGAGCGGGCTCGAGCCCGGCGGCGAGACGGTGATCGACGTCGCCGTCACAGACGCCGGCGGCCGGCCAGTGGCCGACGCCGAAGTGGCCGTCGTCGTGGTCGACGAGGCCATCCTCGCCCTGACCAATTATCAGCTTGCTGACCCGGTCACGATCTTCTACCGTTCGCGCGAATCCGCTATCCAGAGCACGTACGGTCGGGCGACGGTGACGCTGGCTCGTCCCGAAACCCTCGTCGAGACGGCCGGTGGAGCTGTGGACGTGACACGGGTTGTCACCGAAGCGGAAATGCCGATGGAGGAGCCCGCCGAGGCTGCGATGGCAATGGATGGAGCAGCCGCCGACGACGGCCGGGCAGCGCAGAAGCAGGCCATCCGCGTGCGCGCTGACTTCAACCCGCTGGCCCTTTTTGCCCCGGCTGTGCGCACCGATGGCGCCGGCCGCGCCCAGGTCGAGGTGAGCGTGCCCGACAACCTGACCCGCTACCGCGTGATGGCCGTCGCCGTCACCGAGCAAGAATTTGGCCAGGGCGAATCGAACCTCACCGCCCGCCTCCCGCTGATGGTCCGGCCGTCCGCCCCGCGTTTCCTCAATTTTGGCGACCGTTTTGAGCTGCCCGTGGTCGTGCAAAACCAGACCGGGCAGGAGATGACGGTCGACGTGGTCGTCCGCGCCAGCAACGTCGAGCTGACAGACGGTGCCGGCCGGCGCGTCGTCGTGCCCGCCGCCGACCGGGTCGAGGTACGCTTCCCGGCGACGACGGGCCAGCCGGGGACCGCGCGCTTCCAGGTGGCCGCCGTCTCCGGCGCCGTCGCCGACGCGGCGACGGTGGAACTCCCCGTTTACACGCCGGCCACTACCGAAGCCTTCGCCACCTACGGCGTCGTCGACGAGGGCGCCATCGCCCAGCCGGTAGCCGCGCCGGACGGCGTCATACCGCAATTTGGCGAGTTGGAGATCCAGACGTCGAGTACGGCATTGCAGGCGCTGACCGACGCCGTCCTCTATCTCGTCGATTACCGTTATGCTTGCTCCGAGCAGCTTGCCTCGCGCATCCTGGCGGTCGCCGCCCTGCGCGACGTTCTCTCCGCCTTCGAGGCCGAGGGATTGCCCGCGCCGGCCGAAATCGAAGAGACGGTGCGTCAGGACGTCGAGAATCTGGTCGGCATGCAGAACGGCGACGGCGGGTTCCCCATCTGGGTGCGCGGCCGCCAGTCGATCCCCTTCTATACCATTCACGTTGCCCACGCCCTGCAGCGCGCGCGGCTGAAGGGCTTTGCCGTACCTGAGGAAACCCTACAGCGCGCGCTGGTTTACCTGCGTGAAATTGAGGGCCACTATCCGCCCTGGTACAGCGAGCGGACGCGAAACAGCCTCAGCGCCTACGCCCTCCACGTCCGCCACGTGATGGGCGATGGCGATCCGGATAAAGCGGCGCAGTTGCTCGACGAAGTTGGGCTCACCGAATTGTCCCTGGAAGCCGTCGCCTGGCTGTGGCCCGTGCTCGGCGAGGATGGCGCCTACGCCGAAGAGGTGGACGCCATTCGCCGTCACATCAACAACCGGGCTGTGGAAACGGCCGGCGCCGCCAACTTCACCACCTCCTACGGCGATCAGGCCCATCTCATGCTCCATTCTGACCGGCGCACCGACGCCGTCATTCTCGACGCCCTGATCGCTGAGGCGCCGGAGAACGATTTGATTCCCAAGGTGGTGAACGGCTTGCTGGCCCACCGCACTCGCGGCCGCTGGTCCAACACCCAGGAAAACGTTTTCGTGCTCCTGGCTCTGGACCGCTACTTCAACACGTTTGAGTCGCAGACGCCGGAGTTCGTCGCCCGGATCTGGCTCGGCGAGATGTACGCCGGGGGCCACACTTACTCCGGCCGTAGCACCGAGCGCCACGCGACGCAAATCCCCATGAGCTATCTGCTGGGCGCCGGACCGGGGACGCAGGAGTTGGTCCTGAGCAAGGAAGGCGCCGGCCGCCTCTACTACCGGCTGGGGTTGCGTTACGCGCCGGCCGATCTCGACCTGGATCCGCTGGACAGAGGGTTTGTCGTGGAGCGGACGTACGAGGCTGTGGACGATCCGGATGACGTCTATCGTGATGAGGATGGCATCTGGCACGTCAGGGCGGGATCCCGCGTTCGCGTTCGCCTGAAGATGGTGGCCGAAAATCGCCGCTATCACGTGGCGCTGGTCGACCCCCTGCCGGCCGGTCTGGAAATCGTCAACCCGGCCCTTGCGGTGGCCCAGGATGCGGTCCCCGATCCCGACGCGCGTCCCGGCGGCTGGTGGTGGTACCGATGGTACGAACACCAGAACATGCGCGACGAGCGGGCCGAAGCGTTTACAACTTTGCTTTGGGACGGCGTCTACGAATATACATACGTGGCGCGGGCTACGACGCCGGGTGAGTTCGTCGTGCCTCCTGCCAAAGCGGAAGAGATGTATTCGCCCGAAGTCTTCGGCCGCAGCGGCAGCGACCGCCTCGTCGTTGAGTAGGGCCGGTTTGACCGGCCCTCCAGGGGGAAGTAGAATCAGGCTCAGGTATGAAACGGATCCTGATCGTTGAACCGGACGAGAACTTTGCGACGCGTCTCTTTCAGGCGCTGGTAGACGTGGGTGATTTCTCCGTCTCTTCTACGCCGACGATGCGTGAGGCTTGTCTAGTCATCGCCCAGGAGCCGCACGACCTGGCATTTGTGCCCGTGGAGCAGGGCACGTCCCTCATCCGCTCCTTGCGTAGCGTGCAGCGTGACCTGCGTCTGGTGGCCGTCGTGCCCACGCCTGACTCTGAATTGCCGCCGGCTTTTCGCGCGGTCGTTCAGGGGATGCTGGCTCGCACTCGCGTGAGAACCGACGTCAAGATTGTGTTGGAACGCGCCCTGGGTCCCAGGCTACAACCGAAGGAGCCTGTCGAGCTACCACCTCTCGACACAGATGATGAGGCGGCCGAGGAGGCCACTCTCCTGGAATCGCTCCAGAGCATCCCGCTGGAAGATGAAGTCCTGACAGCTCTTCTTTCGGAGGAAAAGGCGTTGCTTGCCCACGGGGGAACGCTAAACGAGGAGCAGGCGATGGCTATTGCTCGCCGTCTTGCCGAGACGTGGGAGCTAACCCATACGGCTCAGATCCAGTTCATTCGCCTTCCCTCCCGTACCAGCGATCTCCTGCTCTATACGCGGCCGGTGGGCGAGCAGATTCTGTTGACGCTGGCTGCCCGGCCGAACACGCTGGTGGGCAAGCTCCGCCGCCAGGCGGACGCTATCGCCGCTAGATTGGGGCCGCTGGTCAATGGCGGGCTGGCCGGTGGTTCGGGACGATCGGCCAACGTGGCCTCTGGACGGCGGAGCCAAGCAGCGGCGGAACAGACGTCTTATGCCATCGTGTGGCGGCCGCGCGAGCCGCTAAGCGAGATGTTGCACATTCCGCTGCGCCGCGCGTTGGAGCGCATCGCCGAGACCAACGCTTGTGTCCTCACCCATCTGGACGTCGACGAGGATCTCGTGCACGTTGTCGTCGCCTGCCCACCCGGCCGGACCAGTGCATGGGCGGCCCACCTCTTCAAGCAGGGAGCCGAGGCCGAGATCCAGAAGCATTTCGGGATGGAGGCCCCTCTTTGGGAAAAGGGGTACCATGCCACCGAATCGGCCGAGCCATTGGAACAGAAAGAACTCAACTTGTTTCTGAAGCGTGAGGTATAGACGGCATTCACGTTCCCGGAAACGACTCCAGGTGAAAAAGTCTAATTCACGGCGAGACCGTTTACATAGTATTACTAGCGGCGCGCGGGCAGATGCAGCGTAGAATATATGTGCTATAGTTGGGCGCGAGACAGTGCATATCGAAGGAAGAAATATGGCAAAAGACCTGCTTGTTTTGATTGACGGCCACGCGCTTGCGTATCGTGCTTTCCACGCCTTGCCGCTGGAGGCGTTCACCACGAAGCTTGGAGAGCCAACCAATGCGACGTACGGCTTCACGAGGACGCTCATGGACCTGATCTTGAGCGACGATCCACCCAGGTATCTGGCCGTCAGCTTCGACCAGGGAATGACGGCGCGAGACGAGCTGTATGAAGAGTACAAGGCGACGCGCGAGAAGATGCCGGACGAACTGGATTTACAGATCCGGCGCATCCGGGAAGTCGTCGAAGCTTTCAACGTGCCCATTCTGGAAGTCGAGGGATACGAGGCAGACGATGTGCTCGGTACCGTTGCTCACCAGGCCAAAGAGAAGGGGACGCCCGTGCTCATCGTCACCGGAGACCGGGATTTGCTGCAACTGGTGGACGAGAATACACAGGTACAGTTACCGGAGCGGCGGTCGGTGTCGGAGCAGCGCGTTTACGATGAGACGGCCGTCCACGAGAAGATGGGCGTCCGGCCGGACCAGGTCGTCGATTACAAGGCGCTCGTCGGCGATAGCAGCGATAACATCCCCGGCGTCTACGGCGTCGGCAAAAAGACGGCCGTCCGCCTGCTGGAGAAATATGGAAACCTCGACAGCGTTTACGAGCACGTGGAAGAGGTCAAGACCCGGTTTCGGAACCGGCTGGAAGAGGGAAAGGAGAGCGCCTATCTGAGCTACCAGCTAGCGCGCATTCGCACCGATGCGCCGATTGAACTCGATCTGGACGCGTGCGTCACGGAGGAGTTCGATCCAAAGGACGTTCTGCAATTGTTCCACGAACTTGAGTTCCGTTCCCTGACCGGCCGCCTGCGGGAGGGATTGGAGCAGGCGCCAAAACTCGTGGACCGGCCCCCTACGGAGACCGTCGTCGTCCGTACCGAGGAGCAGCTCGCCCAATTGGTAGACGCCCTGGAAGGCGCCGAGCAGGTTAGCTTCGACGTCGAAACCACCGGGCTCGACAAGATGACGGCCGAGCTTGTGGGCATTTGCCTTTGCGTCGAGTCGCCCGTCGGTTACTACGTGCCGGTGGGTCACCTGGCGCCGGAGGCGGTGAACAAAGTGGGTGGTAATCAGCTTTCGCTCTTTGACGAGGAAGTGAAGCTGGCCGAGGGGCAGTTGCCTCTGCAAACCGTTCTCGACGCCCTCCGGCCGGCGCTGTCCGATCCGGACATTCCCAAGATCGCCCACAACGCCAAATTTGATTACACAATCCTCGACCGTTATGGGATACCTGTCGAACCCCTCGGTTTTGACACGATGGTCGCCGAATGGTTGACCGACCCCGCCAGCAAGTTTATGAGTCTAAAAGGGTTGGCCAGCCACCGTCTGGGCATCACGATGACGGACATTTCTGACCTCATCGGCTCCGGCAAGAAGCAGATCACGATGGCCGACGTGCCCATCGAAGAGGCGGCCCCCTACGGTGCGGCCGACGCCGACATTACCCTGCGACTTGTCGAACCGCTGCGTGAGGAGATCAAGCAAAAGGGGTTGGAACGGCTGCTGGAGATTGAGATGCCTTTTATCCCCGTGCTCTCAGATATGGAGCAGCAGGGCGTAGGCATTGACGTCGAGTTTTTTGAAAAGATGTCGCGCGATCTGGAGGCACGGCTGGAGGAATTGGAAAAGGAGATCTGGGAGATTGCCGGCCACTCCTTCAACGTGAACTCAACCCAACAATTGAGTCAGGTGCTCTTCGAGGACCTGGAGCTGCCCCACCGCGGTCTGCGCAAGACGAAGAGCGGCTACTACTCCACGGCCGCCGACGTGCTGGAGAGCCTGCAAGAAGCGGACGAAACGGGCATCATCGACGCTATCTTCGAGTACCGGGAGTTGCAAAAGCTCAAGAGTACGTACGTGGACGCCCTGCCGCAACTGGTCAACGAGGAGACGGGCCGCCTGCACACCAGCTTTAACCAGACGGGGACTGTGACCGGCCGTATCGCGAGCAGCAACCCTAACCTGCAAAATATTCCCGTGCGCAGCGAGGTAGGCATGCAGATCCGGAGGGGCTTTGTCGCCCGGCCGGGATGGCTCATCGTCGCCGCCGACTACTCTCAGGTTGAGTTGCGCATCCTGGCTCATATCTCCCAGGACGATGCGTTGCTCGAAGCGTTTCGCCAGGACCAGGACATTCACCGCGCCACGGCCGCCGCCGTTTACGGCGTGCCGCTCGAAGAAGTCACCTTTGAGCAGCGGCAGTTCGCCAAGAGCGTCAATTTCGGCCTCATTTACGGCATGGGTCCCTACCGGCTGGCCCGCGAGAGCGACCTGACCCTGGCCGAAGCCGAGAATTACGTCAAAGAGTATTTTGAGCGCTTCCCCGGCATTCGCGAATATCTCGACCGGACGAAAGAAATCGCCCGCGAGCAGGGCTACGTGGAGACGCTCTTCGGCCGGCGCCGCTACTTCCCCATTTTCCAGGCCCGCGCGCGCGCAAACCGGCAGATGGTGGCGCGCTCGGAACGGGAAGCCATCAACCATCCCATTCAGGGCACGGCCGCCGACATCATCAAGATTGCGATGATCCGCCTCCACCGACGGTTGCGCGAAGACGACTACACGGGGCGCATGATCCTCCAGATTCACGACGAACTGCTGTTGGAAGCGCCGGAGGAAGAGGTGGATGCCCTACAAGAGCTTGTGGTCGAGACGATGAGCAATGCCTTCGAACTCGACGTTCCCCTGAAGGTCGAGGTGAGCACCGGCCGAAACTGGCTGGAATTGAAGATGTAGAAACGAGGATGTGTGCATGGTGCATAGCAGGCGTTTGCGATGGTGGGCCGTCCTTCTCACGTTCGTTACCGTTTTCTACGTGGCGTGCCAACAGGACGAGCCGGCCGGCGACGAAGCGCAGCCGGGGCCGACCGCATCGGCGACGGCCATAATCGGCGCGACCGCTACCCCTGAACCGGCCGTTACGCAAACGCCGGCGGCCGAGGCGACCGTGCGCACGGGGCCGGAGCCGCCTCTTTTTGACGCCGGATGGGACGACCGCTCTCTCTTTCGTGAGGGCCTCATCCCCTCCGAGCGGGGCGTGCTAGACCAACTATCGGGAGCCAGCGTCTACCACATCGAGATGGCTATTTCTGACGACCTGACCCGCCTGGAAGGCCGGCAGGCCGTCCGTTATACCAATCAGGAGGACGTGCCCCTGGACCAGGTCTATTTCCGTCTCTTTCCTAACCTGACGGGGGGAACAAGCCGGGTTGAGGACGTGCAGGTCGATGGTGAGACGATCGACGCCCATTACGAATTGATGGATAGCGCCCTGCTCGTTCCCCTGCCGCAGCCTCTGGATCCCGGCGAGCAGACCGTCATTGAGATGGCCTTCGACGTCACCGTGCCTACGAGCGAAGGGGGCAATTATGGAACTTTCATCTATGACAACGACGTCCTGGCGTTGGCCCACTTCTATCCCCTGATTCCCGTCTATGACGACGAGGGCTGGAACGTGGAGATCCCGGCGGAGAGCGGCGACGTCGTGTACGCTGACAGCAGCTTCTACCTGGTAAGGATCACGGCTCCGGCCGATCTGGTGATGGTCGTCTCCGGGAGAGAAGTGGAGGTGGAGGAAGTGGACGGCCGGCAGGAAGTGACGTACGCGGCCGGGCCGGCGCGCGACTTTTATATCGCGGCCAGCGAACGGTATGAGGCAACCACACGCCAAGTGGGGGAAACGACGATCAACGGCTACAGCTTCCCTCAATTCACCGGCGCGTCCGAATTATTGTTGGAGCATACGGTGGCGTCGGTGGAGAGCTTCAACCGGCGCTTCGGCCTCTATCCCTACACGGAGCTGGACGTGGCCAGCACACCCACGCTCGCTCTGGGCGTCGAGTATCCCGGTGCCTTCGTCATTACCGACCGCATGGTTACCCAGGGTAGCCCATATCCGCCCGCTTCGGTGGCCTCTACTATCGCCCACGAGACTGCCCACCAATGGTTTTATAGCACCGTGGGCAACGACCAGTTGGATGAACCGTGGCTGGATGAAGCCCTGGCGCAGTACGCCACCCTCCAATACTGGGAGGACGTTGAGGGACCGGCCGGGGCGCGCGGATTCCGCGAGTCGCTGGAGGGGCGCTGGGCCCGCGTCGATTTCGCCGACATTCCGATCGGCCTTCCGGTGGCTGCCTATTCACCCAGTGAATATGGGGCCATCGTCTACGGCCGCGGCCCCCTCTTTTTGGGGGCCCTGGAAGAGCGCATAGGTGAGGAGAGTGTTGACGCCCTCCTTCGCGATTATTATCAGAGTTTCCGCTGGCAGATTGCGACGACGGCGGATTTTCACCAGTTAGCCGAAACCCATTGCGAGTGCGAGCTGGATGCACTCTTTAACGAATGGGTCTATCGTTAACACGCCATCTGTTGACCGGAAAGTGGCGTAGACGGGCCGTCCACCTCCCAAATGAAGTTACCTGTATCAGGGTCATTTCTGGGAAACTGGACGACTACGCATACCCTGTATCAAGGAGCGTGAGATGAAAGCGTTACGCGAACGCATTAAGCGGGAAGCGACCTACATCGGCCGGGGCATCATCAAAGTAGACGGTTTCCTCAACCACCAGGTCGATCCGGCGCTGACGACGGCGATGGGCGAGGCGTTTGCCCGCCGTTTCGATGCGGCCGGCGTGCGCGATGTCACCCGCGTGCTGACGGCCGAGGTGAGCGGTATTGCTCCGGCGATGGCCACGGCCGCCGTTCTGGACGTCCCCATGGTCTACGCGCGCAAGCACCGCCCCATCACGATGCCCGATGGCTTTTATCTTGCCGAGGCGCCCAGCCACACCAAAGGCGGCGTCGTACGGTTGATGATTTCTCCCGAATTCTTGGAGGCCGACGATCGCGTCCTTATCATCGACGACTTTCTGGCCACGGGGAAGACGATTGAGGCCCTGGTCCGCCTCGTGAAGCAGAGCGGTGCCATCCTGCTAGGCATCGGCTGCGTCGTGGAGAAGGTCTTCGAACCGGGCCGGGATCGGCTGGCGCAACTTGGCGTGCCCCTGGTCTCGTTGGCCCGTCTCGACCTGGACGGCGACGAAATCGTCGTTCTGAAGGAAACGGAGGCAACGGCCGCGTGATCGTATTGCACGCACCGCTGCCGTCCGACTCGATTCGGGAGTAGGCTGATGACGCCGTTCTCGCGGCGACTGGGCGAGACGACTCGCTTCATTCTCGTGGCCGTGGGGCTGACCGCGGCCGTTGGCCTCCTCATTGCATTGTGGCCCCTTTTGCCCGCCCTCAGCATTGCTGCCGTACTCGCCTATTTCCTGGATCCTCTCGTTCGCGTGCTGATGCACCGGCTGAAACTGAGCCGCCCCTGGGCGGCCCGGTTGACCTTTTTCCTCTTCCTTCTGGCCTTGATCACCGTCCCTGCATTGGTGGGAACCCTGGCCGTCAACCGGCTGGACGACCTGATCGCCGTCGTGCAGGCCACGGTGGGCGACCTCCGGCAGTGGATGACGCGACCTATTGGCCTCCTCGGCTTTCGTTTTCAGCCGGAACAGTTTGTGGAGACTTTCGAGTCATTGCTCCGGGATACGCTGGCCGATCTGCCGGGAACCTCCCTCAACGTCCTGTCCAGCGTAACGACCAATCTCTTGTGGGGCGTCGTTGCCCTCGTTGCCCTCTACTACTTTTTGAAGGATGGGCCGGCGCTCAAACCCTGGCTCGTGGGGTTGGCGCCGCCGGGGCAACGGGCAGAGTTACGCCGGCTAATCGAGGAGGTGGACGCAGTCTGGAGCCGGTTCCTGCGCGTACAGCTTCTCATGTTTTTCGTACTTGGATTCTTGATGGCGCTGGGGACGCTGATCGTTCTCCTCATCTTTCGTTCGGACATCGTTCCCTGGTCGCCCCTGGGCTTCATTCTCTCCCTCATCCTCGTCTACGCAGCGCTCCAGCAGGTGGACAACCTCTATATGCGCCCGCACCTGCTTGGCCGGCGGCTCCATTTGCATCCCGGGGTGGCTTTCGTCGGCATGACGGGAGGGCTGATGCTCGGCGGTTTCCTGGGTGCCCTGTTTGCCGTCCCCTTCCTGGCTACCCTCAAGGTGCTCGGCTATTACGTTCGCTGCAAGTTGTCAGGCCAGCGGCCCTGGCCGGAAGAGGGGGAAGCGGAGGACACAGAAGAGGATGAAATCCCGCAGCAGCAAGAACGGGAGGAACAGGCGCTGGCGACGGGGAGTCCGTCGCGAGGGTGAGCGCGCCGGCCGGGGCAAAAGTGACCAGTTCCTGAAAGTCGATGACGGTCTCCTGCCCAAAGCTCTGCGCGTAGAGGCCGGCGGCCTTTCCCTGAACCGTCCTTTCTCCTTCCCATAGCCGTTCACGGTTGACGCGTACGCTAACTCGTCTGCCCGACACTTCGATCTGGATCTCGTTTGCTTCCCCTCCTCGACGCACGTGAGGCCACGGCTGCCAGGGGAACATCATCTCCCGCCGCCCGTCTTGCTCCGCCCATACGGCCGCGTAACCCAGCGGTGAGACGGCGGCAGTCAGATAATCGTCTTCTGCGCCGACGGTCGCCCCATAACCCACGTCCTGCTCGCCCTCGGCCCAGGCGGCCGTCAGGCGCGCGGCAAAGGTGTCGGCGCCTGAATATTCGTATAGCCAAATTAGTACCGTCTCGCCGGGACCAACGCCCCGGGCGGTCAGTTCTCGGCGATTGACAACGTCACCAGCTGGCCGGGGGTCAAAGACGCCGGCCGAGATCAGGCCGATGGCCGTAATGGACGCCAACAAGAGAAGAACCGCGACCAGGCCCAGTCCGCGCCATACGCCGGGAGGTGGTGGGGGACGACGCTCGCTCGTTGCCATAGAGCCAAGTGTAATTCACTATCACGAGTGTGCAACGCGCTCTACGCAACTTGATTTCCCTCTGTTACACTTTTTCTATGGAAAATGGAATCGCCTACCACGTTGAAGACGGCATCGGCGTGCTGCGTATCGAGCGGCCGCGGGCGCGCAACGCCCTCGACTGGGCGGCCCAGGAGCAGTTCGCCGCTACGGTAGACGCTGCGGCACGCGATGAATCCCTGCGCGCCTTGATCATTACGGCCTCCGGGCCGGCCTTCGTTTCAGGCGGCGACTTAAAAGAATTGGCGCAGCATGCGGACAGGGCGTCCGGCGAACGCCTGAACCGCGTGATGGGCAGCGCGTTGGCCCAGCTCATCGACCTGCCGCTGCCCGTATTGGCTGCCGTCAACGGCGACGCGGCCGGCGGTGGCTGGGAAATCATCACGGCGTGCGACCTGCGGCTGATGGCCGCCCATGCCCACCTGCGCTTTGCGCAGGTGCGAGTGGGACTGACGACGGGGTGGGGCGGGGCCGGCCGGCTGGTGCGGCTGGTGGGTCGCAGCCGGGCGTTGGAGCTTCTACTCAGCGGCCGCGACATTGCGGCTGACGAGGCACAACGCATCGGTCTCGTGCACCGCGTGGTCCCGGCCGGCGAAGGCGTGCTGACGGCCGCGCAGGCATGGGCGGAGTCGTTGAAGGCGTTGCCCCGCGGCGCGCTGGCGGCGATGAAGCGGTTGGTCTACGCGGCCGGCGACGATGCCGCCGTCAACGAGTATGAGCGCGAGTTATTCCTGAACCTGTGGGCCAGCCCCAACCACCGCGAGGCGCTGGCCGCCTTCCTGGAGAAACGGCCGCCGCGCTTCAACCAGGGGGACGTATGAGAAGGCTGGAGGTGATGTGTGATATTAGGGGATGGAGTCTATTTACCGGGAGTCGCTTTGAGCCGCTTTAAGCTTCTGCTACCTTTGCAGTGGTATCCACGGCCGCGACGTTGGGGATGCCCTGGGCAGCGCAGGCGCCTTGCTCGCCGGCCGTGCCGACGATGACGTCCGCTCCTTCATTGCGCCGCCGCAAGACGGCTATCACCGGCAGGACGAGGACCGTCGTTAGCCCGCCGACGACGTAGCCAGAAGCGATCGAACTCCTGGCCAACTGACCCAATCCGGTCTGGCCCAGGACGCTGCCGCCGCTGGCGACCAGCGCGTCGAAGGAAATGACTGTGGCCCGCTGCTCAGAAGGGACAATCTGGTGCATAAATGCCTGCCTCACCGGCCCCCAGACACCCATCGCCGCCATCACAACAAGATAGAGCGGGACTGCGAGCCAGAACGATCCGGCCAGGCCAACACCCACGGCCGCCACCGTCTGGATGCCGGCCGCCCATAACAGCAGCGTCGTCCGCTTGCCGCAGTAGCGCGTGAACCACTCGGCCAATGAATTGCCGGCCATCGTTGCCAGGGAGATGAGCGCGGCAATGACCCCGGCCACCCACGTCAGGTTCTGGCCCAGCAGATCCAGGAAATACGGTTGCCACGCATAAAAGCCCCAGGCCATAAAGATTGATTGCACGAAGCCGGCGAGTATCAGCAAGCGAACGGGCGCTCTGTGCCAACCATAGGTAACGCTGGCCCGGGCTATCCTGCCCATTTCAGCGGGTAGCTTCGACAGCTCCGTCGGCTGTGGGGAAAAACCCACATCGTGCATCGTCATGAAGGCAACTACAAAGACCAAGGCCAGCAATCCCGAGCGGGCGAGGAACGGGATCGATAGGTCGAAGTTGCCCAAAACGCCGCCGCCGATTGTGCCCACGAGCATGGCGGCCCCGGTGACCAGGGAACTCCGCGCAAATACCTGGTCGAGTTCACCCTGGTAACCCGTTGCATCAAGGGCGTCGACCAGCCAGGCTTCGGTGGCGCCTGAATAAAACGTGTAGCCCAACCCGAGCACGACGGACATCAGGCTGAAAAGCGGGAGCCCACCGCCGATGGCGGCGACCCCAACGTAGCCTAGCGTACCCAGGAGCACGACCACCACGCTGAGGAGGAATGAAACGCGGCGCCCACGGGTATCGGCCAGAACGCCGGTGGGGATCTCAAAGAGGGCCATGCTGCCCGTGAAGACGGAGTTGGCGAGGAAGACGCCAAAGATGTCCAGCCCGGCGTCCAGAAGAAAGAGCGTGTTAACGCCCCAGATTAACGAGGCCGATAGCGTGTAGAGCCCGGCAATGACGAGATAGCTGCGAATGACGCCGGTTGATCGAGCGTTATCTTCGGCCACGGCAGACACCAATGACTCAGACGCCAGGTAGATTTAGTCGACATAACATCAGCACCAGGTCTCGCTCGGCTCAAGCGAGCGAATCTAATTTGATTGAGATGAGAGCACGTTTTCTTCACACCTGACGCCGCAAAGACCTTGATGTTGACCGGCGTTGATTATAGAGGAACGTTGGCATCTCGAACAGTAGCATTTGCGTTAAGCCTTAATGCGTCTCCGTTCACATCTCGTAGCCGGGGAGGGCTTCGCCTTTGCGAGCGGCGACGGATCGCCACACGAGGAAGTAGAGGACGCCGAGGGGGCCGGTCAAGAGAGCGAGGACCAAGGCCGGCGTGCGCACCCAGCCGGGCGCGTCGAGGCGGCGAGCCTGGCGGTAAATCCAGGCGCCGGCAAAGAGGTCGCCGGCCGCCATGTGGGCCCAGGAGGCGAGCGCGCCGCCCGGCGTTCCCAATCCTTGCTGCAGGCCCTCGAGCGAGCGGAGGTCGGGCGTTTCGCCCCGTTGCGCCCGGCGCAGGGCCATCATCAGCGCGGCGGCGTAGTTCAGGGCGGCGACGCCGAAGAGGGTGCTGGAGCGCGCCATGCGGTCCGTCACGCGCCGGCCGGGGGCCACGAGCATCAGCAGCCAGAGGGGCATTACGCTCAGGTTGATCAACTTGTAGAAACGATCCATGAGGGGTCTCCATTCATTTGGGTGATGACGTCTGCGGCGACGCGCATAGCGCCCAGGGTCACGCCGGCCGTCGACTGGCCGGGGAAGATCGAGTCGCCGACCAGCTTCAGGTTGGGGATGCCGGTGTGTGGGCCGCGTGCGCGAAACAAAGAGGTCTGGGGAAAGCCACCGACCATGCCGCGCGGCCGACGTATATAAAATTCAAAGGTGACGGGCGTGCCTGGCAGGATCAGCTCGGCCGCGTCACGAATACCGGGGAGCGCCCGCTCGGCTGTGCCCAACAGCCGCTCTGTGTAGGCGTCGCGGCGGGCTTTGTAAGCGGCCGGGTCGTCACCGTCGCGCAGTTGCCACCAGGGGCCGATCTCGGTGTGCGTGGAAAGGGTCGCCGCGCGCTTGCCGGCCGGGGCCCGGCTTTCGTCCTCGGGGTCGGAGAGGGAGATGAAGACGGAATTCCCTTCGCCCAGAGGCCGATCTGCGTCCACGATCACCTGGTGGTGGTCGGCCGCGCTGCCGGGCAGCCGGGAGGCGTCCAATCCCAGATAGAGGGTGAAAGCGCCCCAGGTTGCTTCCCGGTCATCGACTTCGCGGCGCAGGGACGGGGGCGCGTCGTCCGCCAGCAGATGTTGAAGCGCCCAGGGCGTGACGTTGGCCAGCACCCAGTCTGCCTCCACAGACATCTTTTTGTTCGTGTGCACGGCAACGGCACGGCCGTCCCGTACCTCGATCCCCTCCACCTGCTGGCGGAAATGGACCACGCCGCCGTGGTCGCGAATCCACGCCACCAGCGTCTCCGCCAGGGCGCCGATGCCGCCATGGACGTGGTTGACGCCGCGCCGGGGCAGATCCAGCGCCGCGCTGCCGTAAAGGGCATTTGCCTCATCGGCCGTCGTCTGGGCGGCGATGAGCAGTTGCGCGTCGAGGAACGTTTTAAGCGCCGGCCGCTCATGCGGGATCATGTCGGCGACGGTGCGCGTCAGGTAAGGGAGGGCGCGCAGGGTGGTAGGGCGCACGGCGGCGGCCAGCGTTGCAACGTCGCCGGCCGAGGCCGGCGGCCAGGGAAAGGGTTGCGCGGCGATCTCCCAGGCGACGTCGGCCAGCCGCCGTTGCGTTCGCCATAAGCGGTCGCTGCCGGGAAAGGTGCGCTGCCACTCACTTTCCCAGGCGGCCGGGTCGGCCCACTGGGTAATCGTCTCGTGACCGGGAAGATGCACGACCCAGGCGGGATCGACCGGGCGGACGGGCCATTCCACTCCCAGCAGGGTGGCCAGGCGACTGTGGGGGCCGCCCGGGGCAAAGCCGCCGGCCAGGGTCGCTCCGGCGTCGAAGCGATATCCCTGATGGTAGAATGTGCCGGCCGAGCCGCCGGGATAAACGTGGGCTTCGAGGACGGTTACTGAATGGCCGGCGTGCAGAAGGAGGGCGCCGGCCGTCAGGCCGCCAATGCCCGCGCCGATGACGACCACTCGTTTCCTGCCGGTGGAGGGTCGGGTGGTGCGGCGTTGCGCTCCGTTTAGGTTCGCGACGCGGCCGTTCACGTAGCTCTGTCCGAGGCTGTCGTTTTCTGAGAGAGATGCCAGAAGAGGAAAAGGAGGGAAAGGAGGGCGGCCCCGGCCGCGACGTTCAGCAAGGCGCTCGTCACTGGAGACCACCTCTCCTGCGGCTGGCTCAGGGCGCGCCGCGTGACGGCCTGGCGGTAGCGGAAGAGGAACGTCAGGCTCTTTCGGTTGAAGAGGAGGCGCGTCAGCCAGCCGCGCGGGCCGGCCGGGTGTTCATATACGACGTAATCTTCGACGCGGGTGGCGTACTCATCGAGGGGAATGAAGCGGTGGGTGTGTCGCCAGCGCCGGAGCGGGCCGCGTATCTGGACGTCGGTGAAACCCGCTTCGTCTACATCGACGTGCAGGGCGCGCCAGCGCACGGGGAGGGGGCCGAACCACATAGTGAAGTCCGCCACGGTTCCTTCTGACAACTCGCCGCCCTGATGAAGGTGGACGAAAAGGGGCGGGGGCATCAACCGCTTTAAGACGCGCGCATCGCCGTGGAAGCTGGCGACGTCAGCGCGGGGCGCGGCGACGGTAAAGGTGTGCTCAAAGGTTGGCATGATTACTCCACAGATGAGATTGTCGGCGGATTGCCTTGCGCCCGCCGTCACCTCGCCAGAGCGCAGCGTTTACTCTACGACCGCCTTTTCTTCTTCGTTGAGGCGGTCAAGCAGACCGAGAAGCTTCTCGTCGGCCGGTATGTCTTTCATCGAATTCCCGTGGTGTTGGAAACGTATGCGCCCCTGGCGGTCGATGACGATGACTGTCGGCATGCGGCCCAGCTTCAAGGGATTCACTTCCTGGTCGTACAGGTCGGCCACTTCATGGTCGGGATCGGGGACGCCGACGAAAGGAAAGCGCTCTCGTCGCCAATGCCGGGCGAATGTTTCGTGGTTCTCCGGCCCGACGACGATAATCTCTGCTCCGCGCCGAGCATATTCGTTGTACCGTTGGCGCAACTGCGCCATGTGCCGGCGGCAAAACGGTCAGGCAAAGCCTCGGTTGATGATGAGGACGACGTGCTGCCGACCGCGGTAGTCGGAAAGCGATATCTTTTTCCCGTCAGCACTGGTCAGCGTGAAGGTGGGAGCCATCGTGGGAACGGCCAGTGGTGCCTGATTGTCGTTGTGTGCCATGTTAACTCTCATTCCTTTGGCACGTTATGTGCCGCGCTCACCGCACCTGACATTTGTGCCAGTCTAGCCGTTTCGCGTTAGAGATATGTAAAAACGGACGATGGACCGACCATCTTATGACAGATTTCCTATTACACGTGCTGCGACTTCGCGCAGCGAACTAAGATAATCATAATCGATATGTATATGTTTTGTCAAGTATATATCTAGGAAATGTGCGTATTTGGCCGGGTTTTCATCTTTCGCTTATTTGGGAAGTTCGGGTAAGATGGGATCGTTACAATACGCTAACGATTTTAAGGAGAATGACAACTCGTGGATGAAGTGCAATCGTTGACTGTGACGTTGGAGGAGATCCAACGCCAGTTTCTGCTCTTTTTGCCCAAGCTCATTGCGGCTATCGTCGTCTTTATCGTTGGCCTTTACGTGGCCAGCCTTGTCAGCAAGCTGGTCGACCGGGCGTTGAAACGACGGGACCTCGGAGCGGAAGGGCGAATGGTCGTTACCCAGCTCGTGCGCTGGTCGTTGATCGTGTTGGCCGTCGTCACTGCGCTGGAACAGGTGAACTTTGACCTCACGGCTTTTGTCGCCGGCCTCGGCATTGCCGGCTTCACCATCGGCTTTGCGCTGAAGGATATCAGCGAGAATTTCGTTGCCGGCCTTCTGTTGTTGTTGCAGCGCCCGTTTGAGCTGGGTGACGTCGTTAAGATCGATGACTTTCGCGGCCGCATTACCGACGTTAGCTTGCGCGCAACGGAGATGATAACCATGGATGGGCACAACGTCCTCCTGCCCAACAGCCTCGTGTACACGAGCCCTATCTATAACTATACGCGCAGCCGGTTGGCCCGTATCGCCGTCGACGTGGGCGTGGCCTACGACAGCGACCTGGACAAGGTACGTGAGACGGCGCTGGAGGCCATCTCCGCGCTCCCCGACGTGCTCGACGATCCCGAGCCGTCTGTTACCTTCCACACCTTTGCCGATTCCTCGATCAACCTGACCCTCTTTTACTGGGTAGATAACCGCGAGACGAGACAGTTCCAGGCGGCTGATCTCGCCGTGCCCGTCATCAAGAGTGCCTTCGAGCGCCAAGGGATCGACATCCCGTTCCCCATCCGCACCGTCTATATGGACCAGAGCTGACCTATCTGTATACCGCTTCGTTCTCAGGGCCACCATTGCGGCTGGAACCCAGGAGTGATTACTTCCCGCAATTGTCCGCCATCCACGTCCATGAGCCAGATGCCCGGCTCCGACTCTGGTTCCGTGATTTGGAAACGCTGGAAGAGAAGGGTCGCTCCATCTGGTGACCATAACGGGCGCGAGAAGTTGCTTTCCTGGTCGTTGGTCAGCGGCGTGCGCTCGCTGCCGTCGGGGCGCATCAGCCATATCTGCCGGCCGACCGGCGCGCGCGGTACTTTCCGCCCAAAGGCAATCCACCTCCCGTCCGGCGACCAGGATGGCGTCCCGTCGTCCGTTTCTCCCTCGCCGCTGAGATTGGTCATCGTACCCTCGGGAACAGTCACCCGGTAGAGGTAGACTGAGAAGCGCTCCCCCTGCATCTGGACGTCGCTGACGATTACCACATTTTCTTCAGGGGCCCACACGGGCTGCTCGCCGGGGTTGCTGGGGACGAGGACGTTGTCCGCTGTGTTTAGGTTGACGATATGGATTGTCTCCGAGAGTGGGGATACGTAGGCAAGCCATTGACCGTTGGGCGAGAAGGCGGCCCCCACCCCTCGTATCTCTCCGTCCTCGAAGAGGCGTATCGTTTCCCCAGTTTGGGTGTCCAGCCACCAAAGACGCGGAGGTTCGGCTCCGGCCGGGACCGGCCACCGCTCATAGAGCAGGCGCCGGCCGTCCGGCGCCCAGACGGGGTTAAGGCACTGTTTGGGAGCGCAATCCAGAAGTAACCTATTGTCCTCGCCGTCACGGTTCATCGTCCACAGATTGCTGCCCCCACCGGCCCGGCGGGCAGTGTAGACGAGGGCCTGGTTAGTGGGAGAGACGCTGTAGCCGGTGACGCCGTGCTCGCTATCCGTGAGCTGAATGACGGGCGCTCCCTCCGGTGTGGTCGCGTAGAGCTGTTGGCTCTGCTCATCATCCCAGGAGAGGAAGAGGATGCGAGGTCCGGTAGTCGGCAGGGGCTCTTCGCCGGCGCCTCGCCAGACCAGCAGCGCCGCGAGCGCGAGCAGGAACAGTGCAACTACCGGCGCCGCTCGAGGAAGAGCGGACGTGGTGGCGCGACCGGATTTTCCTTGCCTATCTTGATCTTGCCGGGGCGGTGGATCCGTCGTTTCCATGCGACGGGAAGTCTACTGTAGCGGCGTGACCGACGTCAAGCTTAACCGGGGCGTCTTTCATCAAGGTTTCACTGAGCGGGGCGACAATCAGGGCAGAGGCCGTAAAACTCCAGGAGGTGACCCTCGATCTGGAAATTGAAGCGGTTGCTAAGCATCTGCCCAATTTCCTGGGCGGCGCAATCGTCGAATTCGAAGACCTGCTGGCAGGCAGTGCAGACCAGGTGGTGGTGGTGGCCATCCTCCATTAGCACGAAGTGGGCGGCGCCCGTGCCCTGGTAGACGGGGCGAATGAGGCTGAGCTCCTGTAGCAAGTCGAGGGTCCGGTAGACGGTCATCCGGCCGACGCTGGGAGCCCCCTCGCGGACGAGGTCCACGAGTTCGTCGGCGCTGACGTGACCGCCACTGGCGACTAGCGCCTCCAAAATAGCCCGGCGGGCGCGGGTCAGACGGTGGCCGTTCTGTCGTAGCGTCTTTCCAAGCT
>JAWVYQ010000058.1:0-20370 GCA_033722615.1 Promineifilaceae bacterium (SeqCode) | reverse complement strand
CGCAGCGAGCACATCGACGTCGATGCCCGCGGCGCCATACTCGTAACGGGCCGCATTGACCGCGGCGACGTCCTTGAAGAAGCGGAGGAGAACTCGGTGCGCGGCGTCGTTGCAGGCAGCGCACCGGCGACTTTGATCAGAGCATTGCACCACGTGCGTTTTCCCATCGTACTTACCGAAGGCTTCGGCCGCGAGGGGATGGCCGGCCCAATCTTCGACTTGCTCGGACAATCGGAAGGGCGAGACGCTTCTCTTTTCGCCGCCCGCTCTGCTCGACCGGAGATCGTCATCCCGTTGCCGGCGCCCCAGCAAGAAGAAGCAACTGCGCGGCCGGAACCGGTGACCGTCGGCCGGCGGGTACGCGTCCTGCGGGCCCCACACGCTGGCACGGTCGCTGAGGTCGTCGCAGTACATACCCATTCGCAGAGCACGGCCATCGGTCTGCGCGCGGCCGGCGCTGAGGTTGCGCTGTCTGACGGTAAGGTCGTATTCGTTCCATTTGCCAATCTTGACCTGATCAGGTAAACGTTATCCCTGAATGAGGAGGGTAATATGTCAAATCAATCTACAAGTGAGCTGCACGACCTTGAGGCCGGACAGGCGTCACCGTTTGCCATTCTCCTGGCAGCCCTTTTGGGCATCTTTGTCCTGGCCTTGCTCTGTACTGGGGCTGTCCTTTTCTTCAGGGATGGTGATCAGGCAGGGGTGAGCGCGACCAGCACGGCGATTGCCGAAGCTAACGCCACGACGCTGGCGCAAAACGCGCGCGTCACGCAAACTATCGCCGCAATGGAAACTGAGGCGGCGCGGCCGACCAATACCTCGACGCCCACCTCCGAACCGACGGCGACAGCTACGTCAACGGCCACGCCAGAGCCGACGGAGACCGAGGTTGTCGCTGAAGCGGAGGAGACGCCGACGCCAAATCTCTTTGGCACAAGCATTTTTGCTGGTGAAGATACGCCAACGCCCGTCTCTGGGGCGACCACCGGCACAGGCGGCGGGACGCTCCCCGACACCGGTATTGGCGTCGGTGCGGCGCTGGCCATCGCGGTCGGGTTGCTATTCCTGGGTCTCGTGGCCCGCCGTTTGCGCACCGGTTAGGTGGTTGTTTTGATTGCTTAGATTGCCAGAGCGCTCCCGGTGGTAGCGACCACCGGGTGGGACGGCGGCGCTGCGCCGGGCGACCGGGGAATCTGGACGACGTGTGTTTTTAAGAGATACGGATCTTCATGGCTCCCCGTTCTTCCTTAACGCTCCCTTCCAGCCGTCCTCTGTTTGATAACGCATAGTCAGATTGTACTGTCGGTGCGGGAGCCCCTTCGGCCCACCTTGATTTATGCTATAATCAGCGTGAGTGCCATCCAAGAATGACCTCACCCTCTTCATTTTCTGGAAGCGATTGAGGTCATTGCTTGGGCCGGTACTAAATGGTGCCGCCTGTTTTCGGGAGAAGCGAGATCTCAAACAAACGATTATTGAACGTACCTGGGTAACTATGAAGCAGAGCGCGACAATCCTTCTTGTTGAGGACGATTATTCCATCCTGGATGGAATGGCAGACTTGCTCAGGGTATTTGATCTGGAGTACGACATTCGCGTCCTCAAGGCGACCAACGGGGAAGAGGGGCTGGCCGTCATGGAGAGAGAGACGCCAGACCTGATTATCTCCGACATCATGATGCCCCGCATGAATGGCTTTGAATTCCTGGCGAAGGTGCGCGACAATCCGGCGTGGGTGCACATCCCCTTCATCTTTCTCACGGCAAAGGGCAAAAAAGAAGACATTCTCGAAGGCCGGCGTAGTGGCGCTGAACTCTATATCACGAAGCCTTTTGTGAGTGAAGAGTTGCTCGAGCTGGTCAAGACACAGTTGGATCGGACATTCGAACTCCAGGACGCGCGCCAGAAAAAACTGGACAATCTCAAACGCAACATCCTGCAGCTGCTGAACCACGAATTCCGCACTCCGCTGACGTACGTTACCGCCTACTACGAGATGTTGGCTGACAGCCTGGTCTCGCTGGAAGATAACGCCCACTTACAGGAATACCTGCGGGGTATTCAGGTGGGTTCGCAGCGCCTGACGCGCCTGGTGGAAGATCTGATTACGATTATGGAGATCAGAACGGGAGAAGCGGCCGCCGTCTTCGAGCGCGAAGCGCGGCCGGTGGAGCAGGTGGACGAACTATTGCGCCAGCGGGCGCGGGCACAGGAGGCGCGAGCGGCCGAGCAGGGAGTTACTTTCCGTTATGATATCGCTTCCGACCTTCCGCCCGTTTTCGGCGTCCCCCCCCTACTTGGGGATGCGCTAGATCGGCTCCTGGACAACGCCGTGAAATTTACAGCCGGCCGGCGAAATGGTCCCGGCGAGGTCCATGTGCGTGCAGCCAAGCGCAACGATCACGTCGTTTTATCCGTAAAGGATAGTGGCGTCGGTTTTCCCGCCCACGTGCGCGATCAGCTCTTCGAATTGTTTTTTCAGCACAATCGCGAACTGATGGAGCAACAGGGGTCGGGCGCTGGGCTGGCCATTGCCAAAGGGCTGGTGGATCTGCACGCCGGCGTCATCGAGGCCGAGAGTGAGGAAGGAAGCGGTAGTCGTTTCAGCATTGTTTTGCCCGTTTACGATCCCCAACAGGCCGGAGAGGCTCCCTGGAGCAGTTCCGGCCGGCAGGCCACCCTCCTCATTGTCGAAGACGACGTTCACTTGTTGGAAGGGTTGAGAGAATTGCTCGAGTTTTCCGATACGGCTTACGATTTCACCGTCTTGACGGCAGAAAACGGTCAGGAAGGGCTGGCAGTTTTGGAAAGGCGTCAACCAGACCTGATTATTTCGGACGTAATGATGCCCGTTATGGACGGCTACGAATTCTTGCGCGAGGTGCGCAAGAATCCGGCGTGGCTGCAAATACCTTTTATCTTCCTCACGGCTCGAGGAGAGCGCAAGGATATTCATCGCGGGCGGCGCAGCGGCGCTGAAGAATATATTACTAAGCCGTATGACATCGACGAGTTACTGGACCTGACGTGCACCCAGCTAGATCGTCATTTCCAGCGTCAGGGAGCTGTCAACCAGAGCTTCGAGGCCCTGAAGCGCAGCATTCTGGGCATGTTGCAGCCTGACTTCAAAGGCCCGCTACATCTGGTTACCGATTACTCCCGCCAGTTGGCGCAGAAGCTGGAGAGCGCGGAAACGGATGAGGATTTGATCGCCTCGCTACAAGGTATTCAGGCCAGTAGCGAGCGGCTGTCCCGCCTTGTCGAAGATTTTATTGCCATGGCCGAGTTCAAAACGGGAGAGGCGGAAACTGCTTTTGAATTGCAGGCCAGGCCCGTCGACCAGGTGAGCATGATTCTGTACGAAGCTGCTTACGAGAAGCAGTATGAGGCAGAGCAACAGGGTATTCGCTTTAATTTTAACCTGGAGCACGATCTGCCCTCTGTTCTCTGCGATCGCGAGCGCCTATTACAGAGCTTGCGCCGGCTTATCGACGTGGTGTTGGATTGCGCTCGCAAGCGCGGCTGTAGCCAGCTGAATCTGACGTCGGCCGCTGTTGGCGACGAAGTGCATTTGTCCATCCGCGGCGACGGTCCCCTCTTCACCCAAGATGAGGCGCGGCGCATTGCTCGCTTCCTTGGGCAGGAGGGCGAAGAGATTCTGGATCTGCCGCAGACTGGCCCCAGTATCACCGTCGTACGCAACGTCGTCCATCTGCACGGTGGGCGCATGGTCCTGGAGTTGTCAGGCGCCCAGGAGACGACTTTGAGGATTGCACTGCCCGTCTACGAAGCGGAGCGTTCTTCGTAAGGCTCGCCCTTTTGGACGAATAATAGACCAACGCTTCACTAGCGTCATAATCAGAAGGATTTCTAATCACGAAAGGCCCATACAGGAAAGGAGAGTAGCATGGCATCCCTCTTAGAAAAAGCGCAAACCCTCATCTCAGCCAACCTTCACGACATGGTTGATCGGGCGCTAGAGGCTAACTCTGTCGCCGTTATGAAACAGTACATCCGCGACGCCGAGGCTAACTTGGCGGAGCTAGAGGAAGCGGCGGCGACCGTTGGGGGGGAAGTCAAAACGCTGGAGCGGAAGTACAAGGAATATAAGCAGAAAGCGGATAAGCTGGACCGCAACGTGGATACCTTGTTGATGCAGGGCAAGACAGACCTGGCGCGAGCGGCCCAGAACGAACTCAACACAACCCGCCGTCTGCAAGAGCAGTATCATGAGCAGTGGGTGCGCCAGGAGCGCGAATATGAGGCGCTGCTCAACGCCCGCCTGAAGTTGCAGGCCAAGTTGCGGACGATCCGCCAGGAGCAGAAGGAACTGGAGGCGTTGTTGGAGCTGGCCAAGTCGAAAGAGGCGACGGTGCGTGCCATCAAGAGTCTGGACGATCTGATGGGCGTTGGCGACAGCGACATTGCGCGTATGGGCGAGGCGATTCGCAGCCGTCTGGATAAAGCGTCGGCCCACAGCGAAATGTATGCCAGCCGTCTGGACAGCCAGATGGATGAAGCGCTGGGGCGTGCCGAGATCGATTTGCAGCTTGAAGAGCGGAAACGGCGGCTGGGTCTGGCGGAAGACGTCCCGGCCGAAGCGGCAGAAGAAGAGGCCGGCGAGGAAGCGGCCGCCGAGTAGGAGCGGGTGGGCGCCACCCGCGTCCCTCGTCGCGATTTTCACCGTGCCGGCCAAACCCGCAGTGGAAGATGGCATGAAGGCGAATGACCCGCGGCCGGTCACGGCTGCGGCCTCCCGCTTCGACGACGTCTGGAACCGCGACGTTGACCTTTGCGCGTACTGCGCGGGCCAAGTTAGCGCAGATGATGAGAAGTGCCCCAACTGCGGGCGAACTCTCGTCTTCTGGCGGTACGCCTATCCGCAGGCGAGCAGCAATCTGCACATCGTCTGGGTGCTGCTGGCAGGAGCGGGTCAATTGTTTTTCATTAACGCCCTAACCGACCTGGCGACTCAGGCAGGATGGCCCCAGATCATTCTGCATGCCTTCCTTGGCTTCGTCCTGGTCGGATTGGCGGCCGGCGTCTACTTTCGGCGATTCTGGGCTTACGCGACGGCCATCGTCGTATTGATCGTTCTCTTGTTCCTCATCGGCCTGGGTGTGCTGACGTTAATCGAGCAGGTGCTGCCGGCACCACCGAATCCCACAGAGGCCATGATCACCGGGCCGTTCGTGGACACACTCTCCGACCTTCTGCGCTGGTTGCAAACGGGGGCGCTCGCCCTGGGCCTGTTGTGGGCGGTTTTTCTGGCCGGCTCGGATTTCGAGCGAGTGCAGTCGAAGCGTCTGGCGGAGATTGGTCGGGGCCTTGTAGAGGCCTCTGACTTCGATCTGGCAGCGCGGCAATTTGCCAGAGATGGGTTGTGGGCCTCGGCCGTCCTCCACTGGCAGCGGGCAGCCGCGCGGGCGCCCTACAGCATGCGCTATTTAGAGCGCCTGGCGGGCGCGTACGCTCGGCTGGGGTTTATGGAGCGGAGCCTGGATGCGTTAGCCTCGGCGCTCCCACTGGCGGCCGACCCGACGGCTAGAGAGCGGCTCGACCGCACGATGGCGAAGATTGAGAGATTGCGGAAGACGTAACGATGGCCAAGAAGAACGGAAAGAGTTTGGAACAACGGGCCCAGCAGGCGATCTTACAGTACGCTTTCTTCCGGCCGGAAAGCGCTTTGACGATTGCCCTGACCCTGCTCCTCACAGCGTTCGCCGTCCTGGCCGATATCAACGCGCTCTCTTTGCCTGGCTTCCTCGATGCCATTCCCTGGTTTGCCTGGCTCGGCGGCGGGCTGCTGGCCGAAGCGGTCATCGTTTACAGCAGTCTGACGGACCCGCAGGCCCACCGGCGGGTGGTGGCTGCCATGTTGCGCCAGGAATTTCAGCCGGAACGGCTGCGGCACGCGTGGTTGCAACAGCAGGTAGAGGAGGCCTTTAAATATCGTGAGCGGATCACGGAGGCCATTCGCGAACGGCGCGACAGTGTATTGAAAGACCACCTGGCGGATACGGCCGGCCAGCTTGACGAGTGGCTGGAGGAGGTCTACGGGCTGGCACAGCGGCTGGACCGCTTCCAGGCAGAACGGGAGTTGCACGCCCGCAATCGGGAACGCGCCCAGGAGCGACTGCAAGAGCTGAGGGCCCAACTGGAGGAAGAGAAGAACCCGGCTGTGAAGGGTGACATTCAGCACAACATCAATAGCCTGGAACGGCAATTGCAGACTATCAAGCAATTGGAGGACGCCATGGAGCGCGCCCGCCTCCGTCTGGAGAATACGCTGACGGCTATGGGCACGATTTACACGCAGACGATGCTGGTCGGAGCCAAGGATATCGACAGCGGCCGGGCGCAGAGGCTGCGACAGGAGATATCGGAAGAGGTCAACGAGCTGGGTGACGTCCTCAGCGCCATGGACGAAGTATACGCCGGCGAGCAATATTACGCTGAGGGGAGAATGAATGCCGGTTAAAACTGGAGTGGGGCGAGTTGTCAAATCGGGCGACGTCTGATACCATTTTCGATTGCAATCGTGGCTTTGTTTAAGGATTCTTAAGATCGAACTCTTGACGGTGAAATCCTCTGGTGAGGGCAATTTACCCGACAACAAGGGTCGGATTTTTGCAGTGAAAGAAACGAGGAAGATATGAAGGTTTTACTCAAAGAAGACGTTGACAATCTCGGATATGCTGGTGAAGTTCATGACGTGGCCAACGGTTACGGCCGCAACTATCTCATTCCGCGCGGATTGGCCGTGAAGGCGACGCCTGGCGTCCTTAAGCAGGCGCGGGCCTGGCGCGAACAGGCGGAGGCTCGCCGCGCCGAGCGCCGCGCGCGCTATGAGGAACTCACCGAGAAGATCAACGATATGCATCTGAATTTCCGCGCCAAGGCTGGCGAAACCGGCCGGCTGTACGGATCGGTCACGATGATGGACGTTGCCGACCGCTTGAATGAAGAGTTGGGCACGGAGATCGACCGTCGTAAGTTTGACAGCGAACCGCTAAGAGAGCTGGGCGAGCATCGCGTACCCATTCACCTGGATCGCGACTTCCATCCGCAGCTTCTGGTGTTCGTCCATCCGGAAGGAGCTGAAACCGAGGCGGCGGATGAAGCGGCCGCCGAGGCAGCGGAGGAATCGGAGGAAGCAGAGGAAACGCCGGCCGAGGCGGAAGAAACAGAAGAAGCGATGGTCGCATCCGAGGAAACGGCGGCGCCGGCAGCGGAAGGCGAGTAAGCAAACGCTTGCCCCTCACAACCTCCATCGCCATTGATCGAGCCACTGGTCAAGCAGTGGCTTTTTTTCAGGATTAAAATGAGCCTATTGAAAAGTCCGAGTCTTTTGACCGGCCGATTTTCATTCTTGGGTTCAATGCTTGTCAAGAACTCGGTTTTTCAGCCTCGTGAAGTCAGCCATGGACGAGCTTGGTAATATCTTGCGCGAAGCGCGCGAGGTGAAAGGTTTGACGCTGGCGGACGCCCAGGAAGAGACGCGAATCAACGCCCGCTTTCTGGAGGCGCTGGAAGAAGGCGACTTTGAGAAGTTGCCGACGCCGGTACACGTCCGCGGCTTTTTGCGCAATTACGCCCGTTTCCTTGAACTGGAGCCGGCTCCGTTGTTAGAGCGGTATGAGGCGCATCAGGGCCGGCAACCGTTGCCCGCTACAACCACTTCTACCTCGCACGTACCAGGGCAGCCGACAATTACGCCGGACAGACCGTTGCAGCCACGGGGCGATCAGCCATTTTTCGATCCTGTTAACCAGGATCTGGATGGCTCGGCAGAGAGCGGCGCCGAATCGACGGTACGCATCGTCATTATCGTCGCTCTGTTGATTACGCTGGGGCTTGCCGCCAGCCGTTTTGTTCCCATGTTGTTGGGAAACGGCGACGGCCAGGATAACCTACCGCAGATGATTGAGGCGATTATGGCGGGGGAGGAAGAGGAGCCGGCGGCCGAAGAGACAGCGACCGGCGACGATGAAGGTAACGTCCCGGCGGTGACTTCCGAGCCCATCCAGCCTACCGAGCGCAACAATCCGGACGCCGTCGCTACTGAACAGGCTATCTCACCCACGCGCCCTGCCCTGCCGGCGACTCTGGAGTCGATTCACTTGCGCCTGGATATTACAGAGCGGACGTGGGTTCGCGTCACTATCGACGGCGAGGTTGTTTTTGAAGATCAGGTGACTCAGGGCGACGGCCCTCTTGAGTGGGATGCGGAGGAGGAAGCGCATCTGTTGACGGGGAACGCAGCCGGGGTCTTTGTGACCATCAACGAAACAGAGATTGGACGGCTCGGCGGTCGGGGCGAAGCAATTGAAGAGACGTGGCAGACGACGGGAAACTAAATTTATGAATGATCGCGAGAAGAACAGGCAATTCTATTTGCTGAGCCTGGGATGTAGTAAGAATACGGTTGATTCCGAAAGCATGGCCGCCCTTTTGGGGCGCGCCGGTTACGAGAGCACGGCCGAGGTGGACGACGCCGGCGTGCTCATCGTCAATACCTGCGGCTTTATTCAGGCCGCCAAAGAGGAATCGATTGGCGCTCTGCGCGATTTGGCCGAGAACAAAGGGCCAGAACAGTTGCTCATCGCGGCCGGGTGCCTGGCACAGCGCTACGGATCCCTCCTCTTACAGGAGGTGCCCCAGATCGACGGCGTCATCGGCACGCGCCGCTGGATGGATATCGTGCCCTTTGTGCGCCGCCTGCGCCAGCGCAAGCATCCGGAACCCCTCTATCACTTGCCGGACGAGGCAGAGACGGTGGGGGACGACGAGCGGGGCGTTTTGCGTATTGCCCGTCACGGAGCCAGCGCCTATCTGAAGATCGCCGACGGCTGCCGCCGTCCGTGCGCCTTTTGCACCATCCCAGAAATTAAAGGAACCCTCGTCAGCAGGCCGCCCGAGGCCATCGTGCGCGAGGCCGTTCGCCTCCAGGAAGCGGGCGTGCGCGAGGCGATCCTCATCGCCCAGGACACGACGGATTACGGCCACGACCTGGGAGTGAAGAATGGGCTGAGCAAGCTGCTGGAGCAGATTGTGGGCGCTGCCCCCGGCCTGGATTGGATTCGCGTCATGTACGCTTATCCCGGCTACGTAACCGACGAGTTGATCGAAACGATGGCCCGCCACGAGCAGATCGTTCCCTACCTGGACATTCCATTGCAACATGGTCACCGGGAGACGCTGAAGCGCATGCGCCGGCCGGCGAACCTGGACTGGGTGTACAGCACGGTGGAGAAGCTGCGGGATGCCATGCCGGAAATCGCCATCCGCACAACGTTCATCGTCGGCTATCCGGGAGAAACGGATGAGGAGTTCGCGGCGTTAAAACAGTTCGTTCGCGACCTCCGCTTCGACCGGGTGGGTGCCTTCACCTACTCTTATGAAGCCTCTACCCCGTCGGCTACCGTCTCGTGGCAGGTGCCGGACGACGTGAAGGCGGCGCGACGCGACGAGCTGATGGAGCTCCAGCAGCAGATTTCGCTGGAGAAGAACCAGGAGCACGTCGGCCGTACGTTGCCCATCCTTGTGGAAGGGCATGGCGATGGCGTTAGTGTCGGCCGGAGCTATCGCGACGCCCCTGAGATTGACGGTATGGTCTTTGTGCCCGGTGAACTGCCGGTGGGCGAGATGGTACCCGTAACGATTGACGGAGCCATGGTCTACGACCTGACCGGCTACCCGGCCGGCTACGAAACGGCCGACGATCGGCTTATTCAGCTTCAGGTAGAGGGATAACGCTGTGCCTGCGACGCGCTTTACATGGTCCCTCTTATTCGTGGGTGCCCTATTATTGGGGAGCGCCTGGATCGTCCATTCGCGGGAGACGGTAGTAGAGCGGGGGGAGGCGGCCGCCGGCGAGACCGAGGCGCCGGTAGTCGATCACCTGGCGCCTGATTTTACGCTGACCACTTTGTCAGGAGAGAGCGTAACGCTTAGTGACTTTCGTGGCCGGCAACCCGTCGTTCTCAATTTCTGGGCGACGTGGTGCCCCCCTTGTCGCGCCGAGATCCCCTTTTTCCAGTCGGCCAGCCGCAAATATAACGGGCAAGTCGCTGTGCTGGGCGTCGACGACGGCGAGCCGCGCGCCACCGTGGCACCCTTTGTGTCTGAGATGGGCATGACCTATCCTGTGCCGCTGGATGAGGACAGTGTGGTCAGCCGTCGCTACCGGGTTAATTCGTTGCCCTCCACCTATTTCATCGACCGCGACGGCATCGTACAGCACGTGCACATCGGTATCATCAACCAGGCGGTGCTAGAAGCGCAGATCGAAGCGTTGTTGGGCAGTTAATCATGTATCCTACGCTTGAGATCGGACCGCTGGTTATTCCCACGGCCGGATTGGTTTACATCGTGGGGTTATGGCTGGCGTTGAGCGCCGTCGAGCGTGCGGCGGCGCGATTGGGGCTGCACGTTCCTGCGACCTATACGCTGGCGGTGACCGGCGTGGCTGCGGGCTTCGTCGGGGCCAGGCTCGTTTTTGTCGCCCTCCATTGGACGGCATATAGTGATAATCTATTGGGCATCGTCTGGCCGCTGACCAGCGGCTTTCACCTTGAGACAGGGTTACTCATCGGGGTGGCCGCCGCCTTTTTTTACGGCCGGCTCCGCGAATTGCCCCCCGCTTCCACCCTGGACGCCGTAGCGCCGGGGCTTCTGGTTGCCCTTATTGCCGTCAGCCTGGCCGATTTCCTGGCCGGGCCTGGTTATGGCGAGCAGGCAGACCTCCCATGGAGCATCTCGCTCTTCGGTATCCGGCGGCACCCGGTGCAGATATACGAGATCGCTGCCGGGGCCGCCGCCCTCCTGTCGTGGCAATGGGCTTTACGGCAGGGTCGTCTCCCCGGCCGGCCCTTTTTGGTCAGCGCAGCCGTGTACAGCGCCGGCCGCTTGCTCGCCGATGCCTACCGGGCCAACGCGCCCCTGACCGGTGGCGGTTATCACGTTTTGCAGATTATTTCACTGGCCGTCCTCCTCATCAGCCTCTTCTTCCTCGCCCTCTTGTCTGGCGGAGAAGATGATGTCCTGGCGCAGGAGGCTGTCGAGTGATCAGTCGCTGTGTCGTTTTGTTATCCGATCTCAATTACTGAATGGGGGCGTCGTGGCCAGGCGAGGGAAGCAACTCTCTATGAAATGGCGTAATTGGGCGGGAAATTGTGTGGAAACCGGTAGGCCGCGCACAATCCGCCCGCCGATCCACCGGAGCAGGGCATGAGCGCCCATCTCTTTCTGGCCCCGGCCGGCGCCGGCAAGAGCGGGTACATCTCACAGAGGGTGCGGGAGGCCGCTTCCCATTTGGAGACCACGCCCCGCGTCTGCGTCGCCGGCCGGCAGCAGGCCCGCGCCTGGAAGCAGCGGCTGGCGGCCGATGGCGGCGCCATGGGCGTGCACGTGTTGACTATTGACGAGCTCTACGAGGAGTGCCTCAACGCCGCGGGGCGCTCCTACACGTTGCTGGACGAAGCTGTCCAGTACCGGTTGCTGCGCGCCGTCGTCGACGGGCTGGATCTGGACCATTACCGGAAGATCGTCGCCCGGCCCGGCTTCATCCTGGCACTGCAAGCGTTTGTGCGCGAGCTAAAGAGCGCTCGGGTGCGACCCGAGGCCTTCCTGGACGCCGTCGTCGCCCTGGGGAATCCGCCGCGGCTTCGCGAATTGGGCGCCGTGTACGCAGCGTATCAGGAGCGTCTTCGGGAGCAGGGCTGGGCCGATTATGTCGGCCTGGGCTGGCTGGCGGCAGAAGCGCTGGAGCGGGACGATCAGGCGGCCGCCGGCTGGACGCTCCTGGCCTTTGACGGCTTCGACAACTTCACCGAAACCCAGGTGGCGCTGCTCCAGATCCTTGCCGGCCGAGTCCGAGACTTGGTGATCACGCTCACCGGTGACCCTGAGACGCCAGTCGATGGCGCCCCTCGGCGCGTGCATCGCCGTTTTCATAAGACGCGGCAGCGGTTGGAAGAAGCTCTGAGGATTGAAGCCCAACCCTTGCCCGGAGACGCTTCCTTGACGTCCCCGGTGCTCGCCCGCCTAGAGGCCGGCCTCTTCGAAGAGCGGAGCGACCTTCACCCCAATGAAGACGGCGCTATCATCCTGATCGCTGCCCCGGACCGGGCGGCAGAAGTGCGAGAGGCCCTGCGCTGGTGCAAGCAGCAAGTCGTGGCGGGGAAGGCCCGCCTCCACGAGGTCACGCTGGTAGCCCGTGACGTTGCCCCTTACCGGCCCTTTATCCGGCAAACGGCGGACGAGTTTGGCGTGCCCGTGCGCTTCATCGAAGGCCTTCCGCTGGCGCGCAATCCGGCCGTGGCTGCCTTGCTCGACCTGCTGCGCCTGGTACTTCCGCGGCTGGACAGCGGCGACGCTGCCCTACCCCGCCGCGCCGTCATCGAAGCGTGGCGTTCCCCTTACTTCGACTGGGAGGGTGCCTATCACGATCAGGGCGCCGAGGCGCCGATAGGCATCACGGCTCACGACGCGGCCGTTCTGGACGCCGTTGCTCGTTGGGAACGCGTTATCGGCGGTGAAGGGCAGTGGCGGGAGGCGCTGCGCGCTCTTACCGGCCGGGATCCCGATGTGGGTGATGCTGACAAGGAGGAGTACGGGCATCCTCCCGGTGTGCCTGTGGGGGACGAAGCACGGGAGCTGGCACAGAAGTTTCACCGATTCCTAGAGCGCATTCGGCCTCCGTCAGGGCCCCATCTCTACCGCGATTTCGTAGGCTGGCTGGAGGGCATCGTCGGCCCGGATGAAGTCGATGCTGGCTCGGCCCCGGCGCGGACAGAACCGACCGCCCTCAATATCGTCTCGCAGGCGCGGGCGCCCGGCGGTGTAACGGCCGAATGGGACGTCGCCGCGCTCCGCAAGCTGAAAGGGGTATTGCGCGGCCTTGTCTGGGCGGAGGAGGTGGTGGATGATGGGGAGCCGGTCACTTTTCAGCGCTTTTTTGAAGAGGTGTTGGGGGCCGTCGAAGGCGTCTCTTACCAGCCGCCGGCGACCGGCCGAGAGGAGATCCTGGTGGCCAACGTCGTCCAGGCCCGGGGTGTGCCGGCCTGCGCTGTGGCCGTTCTTGGCTTGGCCGAAGGCGAGTTCCCGGCCACCCTGAGCGAAGATCCGTTCCTACGCGAGAGCGACCGTCGCCGGCTGCGCGAAGAACACGGGCTGGCCCTGGAATCGGCCGTGGAGAGCAGCGAACGAGAATATTTCTACGAGACGGCCACGCGACCCTGGGAGCGGCTACTCCTCACTCGGCCGCGCCTGGCAGAGACCGGCGTCGAATGGCAGGCCTCGCCGTTTTGGGAAGAGGTGGTGAACGTCATTAACGTCGAACCGCACGTCTTGCACTCCGATCAGGCGGTGCCCCCTGCTCGCGCTGCTTCGTGGACCGAGCTGTTAGAGAGTCTGGTGCAGGACGCAGGACCGATGGTCGAGGAGTGGTTGCCGAAACAACAGCAGGCGCGCTGGGAGCGCTTGGAGGAGGCGGCCCGTATCTTCGGTGGCCGTTATCGTTGGCGGCATACTCCCTTTGATGGGGGATTGGCGGAGCGCGCCCAGGAGTTCGGCCGTCATTTCCATTCCGGTTACGGTTGGAGTCCAAGCCGGCTGGAAACGTACCGCATGTGCCCTCATGCTTTCTTCGTGAGCCATGTGCTTGGACTCGAGCCACGATTGGAGCCGGAAGAGGGGTTGGATGCCCGCCAGTTAGGCAGTATCTATCACCAGATTCTGGAACGAGTCTATCAGGCGGTGCCGGAGGAAGAGCGCACGAACCGGGAGTCGTTGCTGGCGGCCTTGCCGGCGGTGGCCCGACAGGTTCTGGACGACGCGCCGCGGCGGGAGGGCTTTCGGGCAACTGCCTGGTGGCGGCAGACGCGGGCCGAGATTGAGGAGAACGTGCGCCGCTCTCTGGAGCGGCTGGCCGAGCTCGGCGGGGATTTCCGGCCGGTCGCTTTTGAGAAGCGCTTCGGCCGCGGGACCGCGCTGGTAGTAGCCGGCGAGAAGGTCGACGGCTTTCACTCGTCGGAAGATAGCTTCCGCTTGCGCGGCATCATCGACCGCGTGGACGTGAACGCAAACGGCGAGATCCGCGTCATCGACTACAAGACGGCCGGGCCGTATGGCTACACAAAGAAGACGCTAGCCGATGGTGAGAAACTCCAGCTACCCCTTTATGCTCTCGCCGCCCGCGATGCACTGGAACTGGGTGAGCCGGTGGATGGCTTTTACTGGCACGTTCAGCATGCTGAGGCCAGCGACCTGACGCTGAGTGACTTTGGCCCGGAAGAGGCAATTGAGACGGCGGTAGGCTACGCCTGGGAAGCCGTGCACGGCGCCCGCCAGGGCGCCTTCGAACCGCAGCCGCCGGCCGGCGGCTGCCCATCCTACTGCCCGGCCGTCCCTTTCTGCTGGCGTTACCAGCCGCGCCGGGGAGGTTGATTGTGGCGACCCTTCACCCCATCGTCGACCAGGAAGACGTCCGCCCCAGCCCGGAACAAGTACCGGCCGTCGTCACGCGGGGTAAAGACGTCGTCGTCACGGCCGGCGCCGGGGCAGGTAAGACGCGCACGTTGGTTGCCCGCTACCTCTCGTTGTTGGCGGAGAAAACGCCATTGCGCTCCGTCGTGGCCATTACCTTCACGCGCAAGGCGGCCCGAGAGATGCGCAATCGCGTGCGCCGGGCCATCCGTCATTACCTGGAGAAGAAGCTTGCGCCGGCCGAACGCGAGTTTTGGGACGGCCTGTATGGAGAGTTGGACGCTGCCCGCATCGGCACCATCCACCAGCTTTGCGCCGAAATTTTGCGCGCCCACCCGGCTGAGGCGGCCGTCGACCCCCGCTTCACCGTGATTGATGAGGCGCAGGCGGCTTTGATGCAAGGCCAGGCCGTGGATGAAGCGCTGGCCTTGGCGGCCGGCGACGAGGCAGGCGCCCGTCTCTTTGCCCTGCTGGGCGAACGGAAGTTGGAAAATGTGCTGCTCGATCTGTTGCTCCGGCGATTGGACGCCGAGACGGCCTTTGGGGCCTTACCGGAGGACGTGCTGGGCCACTGGC
Organism: Promineifilaceae bacterium (SeqCode); assembly: GCA_033722615.1. GTDB lineage: Bacteria > Chloroflexota > Anaerolineae > Promineifilales > Promineifilaceae > JAAYYY01. The sequence continues at coordinate 5,301 of JAWVYQ010000058.1, read as the reverse complement.
AAAAGGCGTTGAGGCAGGCCCGGCAGCGGGCGCTGGACGCTCTCCTGGGCGACGGCCGGTGGCGGGAGTGCGTGGAGTCCCTGCGGGAGAACGAACCTCTGACGGCGGACGACCGGATGGCCGTCCAACGGCGCGACGCTCTGGAAGCGGTTAGGGAAGCGCAGAAGGCAGAGAAGGTGGGCGTGGCGGTGAATTACCTTGAAGTGCTGGACGACGTTCATCTGGGGGTGGGGAGTCAGAAAGCCTGGTCCGGTGGCAAGGAGCAGAAGGAAGAGGTGAAAGAGGCGCTAAGAGGTCTGCGTGAAATGTGGCGGGAGCAGAGGGAGCAACTGGCGCTGACCTTGAATCCGTTGGACGAGAAACTGGCAGAGGCGCTTCCCGCCCTGGAAGCGGCTTACGGCCGGGCCGTCGATACTTACGAGCGGCTGAAAGAAGAGCGGCAGGCGCTGGACTTCGATGACCTGGAACGGCGGGCGTTAGACTTGCTGGAAAACGATACCGTCCGCCGGCGCTGGCGATCTGAGGTGCAGGCAATTCTGGTAGACGAATACCAGGACACCAACGCCCGCCAGCGGGATCTGGTAAACGCCTTAAATGGCGGCGGTCGATTGTTTATCGTTGGCGACGCTAAGCAATCGATTTACCGTTTTCGCGGCGCCGATGTGACCGTTTTCCGTCATGAGCGTCGACGTATCGTCGAGGAAGGAGGAGCAGCCGTCCCTCTTTCCCACTCTTACCGCGCGCATCGCGAGCTCGTCGCCGACCTCAACGCCCTGCTGGCCCCGGTGCTGGGTGAGGAAGACGTGAACCAGCCCTGGCGCGAACCCTTCGCCCCGCTAACTCCGGTACGCGAGGCGCCTGAGCTGCCCCTGGATCCCCCGCACGTGACCTTGCACCTGACGGTAGGCAGCAAGGGAGAGGGCGCGTTAAAGCGAGCGGCCGCGACGCTGGCCGCCAGGCTGCGCGAGATGGTGGAAGAGGGACTCTCTTATGGAGACGTGGCCGTGCTTTGTCGCGCCTCGACCTCTTTTGCTGATTACGAGGACGCCTTCGACGACGCGGACATTCCGTACCTGACCGTTGCCGGCCGTGGTTTCTACAATCGGCCCGAGATCCGCGATTTGCTCAACGCGCTGGCTGCACTTGCCGATCCGACGGATGATCTCGCTTTGGCTGGCCTTTTGCGCTCTCCCGTCTTCGCTTTCTCCGATGGCGAGCTGTGGGATTTGCGACCGGACGAGCGAGAAGCGTCCTGGTGGGAGGCGCTGCAGGCAGCCGGGGGGCAGAAGGCAGCGCGGGCGGTGGAAGTCGTCCGCCGCCTTCATTCTCAGGCCGGCCGGCTCCCCGTCGCCGACCTGCTCAAGGCATTTCTGGACGAGACCGATTACCGGGCGGCCCTTCACCGGGCGGGTCAGTCGCGGGCGGCGCGTAACGTCCATAAATTACTTGCCGGGGCTCACGCCAGCGGCATCGTTAGCGCCGGCGAGTTTCTGGAGTACGTGGAGAATCTGCGAACCGGTCGGGCACGAGAAGGGGAGGCGCAGGCCACGGGGGAGGGGGCCGTGCGCATTATGAGCGTGCACGCCGCCAAGGGATTGGAGTTCCCCGTCGTCGTCCTGGGCGACGTCAATTACGGCGGGCCGCGGGGCCGGGACGGGCTCTTACTCCACGAGGAGTGGGGCGTGCTGCCGCCTTTGAAAGATGACGAAGAGGACGAGGCGGCCGAAAAACCGGCCATCTACCGCCTGGCCAAGATGGAGGAGATGTTGCAGGAAGCGGCCGAACAGGAGCGCCTTCTTTACGTGGCTGCCACGCGAGCGGAAGAAGCGCTGATCCTGAACGGCTGCATCGGACTGACACAAAAGGGACGCCCCGGATGGCTCAGCGGCTGGTTGAAACAATTGGCTCCACACATAGGATTGGACGAACAGGTCCTCGATTATGACGAGGAAGGGGAACGGGCGTTGGCCCTGGAATTGGAGGTCGGATCGCGGCCGTTGGACGGCGTCATATATGAGCCGGAGGCAGCGACCCCCGATGCCGGCAGCGCAGAACGGACTGCAGCAGTAGAGTCCAGCGAGTGGTCCTCGCAATTGGTGGAACCGCTGACACCCTCCGGCGCCCATCAGGAAGAGGTGGCGGAAAGGGGGCAGCGGGTGTGGCGCGTGATTCCTCCGGGCGAGCGGACGCACGTTCCCGCCTGGGTCGTAGGCACTCTGGTGCATGAGGCGCTTGCCTTGTGGCGCTTTCCCAATGGAGACAGGGACTTCGCACAATGGGTCCGTGCGCGGGCGCGTCATTATGGCCTCAGCGACCGCCGGCTCTTGCAGCAAGCCGCGCAGCGGACGGCGAATTTGCTGCACCGGCTGCAAAGCCACGTGCTCTATGCGGAGGTCGAGGGAGCGGAGCGTCGCCTGCACGAGGTACCGTATAGTCTGAATCGGGACGGCCGGTTGGAGCAGGGGGCCATTGACCTTCTTTATCGTCGTCGCGGACAGTGGACGATTGTCGACTTTAAAACGGACCACATCGAGCATGAAAGGGAGCTAGAAAGGGTGCTGGTGGAGAAGAGATATCGCCGTCAACTGGTACGCTATGCGGCTGCCGTGGAACAGTTGGTGGGAGAACGGCCGCGCGCTTTCCTTTGCTTCCTCGACGTCGATCGCGAAGTCGTTCTGAAAGACGAGGGGTAAAACGCTCCGCTCGCTGTTGGATTGACTGTTAGTCTGTCGCAATCCGGCGTCGCGCCAGCCGGGACGTCGATGTTGGGTTCTGTTTGTCCCCGGCCGACGCTTACGCTACACTCTCGCCTATGCGTCGCTTCATACTCCTGCTCATTCTGTTCGTTCTCGTTGGCGCTGGCTTCTTTTTCCTGCTGCGCTCCGATGATGCAGCCGCCTACGGGCCGGCCGTCACCGTTTGTCCCGGCCCCGACCGTTACGGTTATGTTTGCGAGGACGGTGCTTCCGTGGCGTACGTGGACGCGACTAACGACACGCAGTTGTATGAGGACGACGGCGTGGTTGAGTTGGCTTTGCCGTTCCCCTTTACTTTTTACGGGACGACCTATAACAGTGCGTGGGCGAGCACGAACGGCGTTCTGCAATTCGCGACACAAAATGCGGCTTACGAAAACGATTGCCTCGATCAGGGACCGGCGCCGGAAATGGGGGACATGATCGCCGCCTATTGGGATGACCTGGATCTGCGCTTGGCCGGTTTCCTGGAAACAGAGACGGTTGGGGAAGCACCGGAGCGCATTTTTGTGATTGAGTGGGAAGATGTGCCCCCGGTTGGCGGCGTGCCCAGCGAGGGAGTGACGTTTGCAATCCAGCTCTTCGAGGGGAGTAACGACGTCGTTCTCTTTTACCGCGACGTGGCGACGACCGTCGGGGGAAATGGCAGCAGCGCTACCGTGGGCATCCAGAGCGAGGCGCAGGGATTAGCCCTCCAATTCTCCTGTAATAACGCCAGCCTCGGCGCCAACGACCGTGTACGCTTCCGCCACCCGGAGGTGGCCAACGAAGGGTTGAAAGGGGGCGCTGCCACGACGGCCGAGGCGGATGGTGCCACGCCAGCAACCCCCAAAGCCAGCGCGGACGCGGCCACGTTGTTGGCCCGCTTCAATCGTCTGGGTACGGCCGGCCTACCGCGGCTCCGGGCAGCCTGGTTGTCAGAGTCGCCGGGACGGGCGTTTGCCTGGCAGCAGGCAGACGTGACAGGGGACGGTCGGGAGGAGTTGGTGGCCCTATGGCGTGGGCCAGCACTAAATCCTGAACTGGCGGAGCTGGCCGTGTTGACGCCGGAGGCCGGGCAAGGAGCCGGGCACGGAGCCGAAGGGGAGATGGCCTTGCTCTTTAACGACCTCCTCTCTACACGCCGGCAACCGGTGGCGCGACCGGCTGTTCAAACCATCGCCGACGTAACCGGCGACGGCGCGGCCGACGTCCTCCTTCACGACGCGCAGAGTGGCCAGGGACTCGTCTTTTCCACGGCCACGGGGACCCCCACTTTGCAGCGGCTACCGGAGACGTGCGGCGGCCGTCTGGCCGTGCGTGAGGCTACGGGCGATGGCATTTTGGACGTCGTCGGGGACGATTGCGGTAGAGCAGGGCGGGCGACGTTTACCTGGCAGGGAGCGGTCTGGGTCGAGAGGTAGCCGTCATCTTCTGGAAGATCGACAGGGCAGCCGCGCAGTTTTCGCCGCGGCTGTTTTCGGGAGGATGGGGAGTTTAAAGACGGCCGTTGTTGCGCAAATAGACGCTCAGCCCGACGGGTAGGGCAACGGCCAGGAAAACCATCAACCAGGCCACCCAGTCCGGGAGCGTCGTTCCCACCGGCTCGTGCCCTTCGTGGGCCAGCGCCGGCTGCACGGCCAGGGCCAGAAGCAAAAGCAAGACAGTTAAGGTTGCAATTCTTCTCATCATGGCATCTACGGTACCAGATTGTCGGTGCGTGTCAAGGTGAGTAGATGTCGGCCAGCGACCCGCAGGCTACTCTTTGCCTCGCGCACGGCGTACACCAGCCGTAGCAACCCGGCCGACGTCAACCGTCGTCGGAAAAGTAGACCAGGGAGGCGTCGTCGCCTACCTGTGAGAGGGGCGGAAGCCGCTGTAGCTTGTCCGGATTGCGCACGGCATAGACGGCGTGGATGCGGCCGTCGATGACGTGGGGCACCAGCGCCGTCGTCGGCCGGCCGTCTTCGTATAGGATAAATCCTTGCTCGCCGTTGATCTCCGTAAACCAGCCGACGGCGCCGGAGGGAGCCTGGCGTGACAGGCCCAGGAAGAAGGCGGCCACCTTTTCGGCGCCGCGAATGGGCCGCCGGGCGGCCGCTGCCTTTCCTCCTCCATCAGACCAAACGGTGGCATCTGGAGCCAGCAAGTTGAGCAATCCGTCCATATCGCCGCCGCCGGCCGCATTGAGAAAGTGTTCGGTCAGCCGGGCCGGCCGCTTGCCGGATCCTGCTACCGACGAGGGATCTTTGCCCGTGCGCTCGAGCTTGCGCCGGGCGCGGCTTACGAGCTGGCGCGTGGCCGCCTGGCTCCTATCGAGAACGTTGGCCAGGTCAGCATATTCGTAGCTGAAGACTTCCCGCAGGAGGAAGGCAGCGCGTTCGGCCGGAGACAGCTTCTCCAGCATGATGAGGAAAGCCATCGATATCGACTCGGTCAGGGCGAGGGAGGCGGCCGGCCCGGCCGAGCCTTCGGTGAGCACCGGTTCCGGCAGCCAGGGGCCGATGTACGACTCCCGTCGCACGCGCGCCGAGCGCAGGTGGTCGATGCACAGACGGGTGACGAT
>JAWVYQ010000057.1:0-20711 GCA_033722615.1 Promineifilaceae bacterium (SeqCode) | reverse complement strand
GTGCCCATCCTCATGCTCACCGCCCGCGACGAAGAAGTGGACAAAGTGGTGGGGCTGGAGATGGGCGCCGACGACTACCTGACCAAACCGTTCAGCATGCGTGAATTGCTGGCCCGGGTCAAAGCGCAGTTGCGGCGCGTGCGGCTCGTGCGCGAAGAAGTGGCCGCCGCAGCCGGCCGACGGCCGACGGTCGAAACCGACGAGCCGATGCAATTTGGCAACCTGGAGATCGACCTCGCCCGCCGCGAAGTGCGCCTGGACGGTGAGCCCGTGCGCCTGAAGCCCAAGGAGTACGACCTCCTCGTTTTCCTGGCGCGCAACCAGGGCATCGCCCTTTCGCGCGATCTGATCCTTGACCGCGTCTGGGGCTGGGAACACGATGGCAGCAGTCGCACCGTCGACGTCCACATCCGCTGGCTGCGCGAGAAGATAGAACCTGAGCCCAGCAACGCCCAACGAATTATCACCGTGCGCGGAATCGGTTACCGTTTTGAGGGGTGAGCGGTCAGTGGGAACGCGCCTCCCGTCAGCGCCAACCGCGCCCACTTTCCGCCGCTAACCTCGTCCATGTTTAAGAGCATTCGCTGGCGCATCGTCATACCGTACGTCGTCCTCATCCTGACGGCGATGGGCGCCCTCTCCTTCTACCTGACGCGCGTCGTCCGCAACTCGACGCTGGAAGACGTTCAGACCAACCTCGTCACCAGCGCGCGGGCCGTCCGCGAAGGCGTGCGCCCCGTCTTCACCACAGGGGAGGAGGCTGGAGTATCGCCAGACGCCCTGGCCGACCGCTGGGCCGATCTGCTGGGCCGGCGCGTCACCCTCATCAGTGCCGAGGGCGTCGTCCTGGGGGAATCCCACGCCGAGAGCGTCCTGATGGCCAATCACCTCCGCCGCCCTGAGGTGCAGGAAGCGCTGGTGACGGGCAGCGGCTACGCCACCCGCCAGAGCGAAACGTTGGGCATTGAAATGGCCTACGCCGCGCTACCCATCATGGACGCCGCGGGGGAAGTCGCAGGCTACGTGCGCGTCGCCGTGCCCATCGGCGAGGTCGCCGCCGAAATTAACCAGCTACGCAATACCATCCTGACGGCCGCCCTGCTGACGAGCCTCGTCGCGGGGTTGTTGGCCGTCGTCATCGCCGAACGCACGGCCGGCCCGGTCCGCCGCCTGACGGCCGTCGCCCGCCGCATGGCCGAGGGCGATCTGGACGCCCGACTCTACGTCACGTCGAACGACGAGGTCGGCACCCTGACCCGCGCCTTCAACCACATGGGCGAGCAGTTACGGGAAAAGGTAGACACGCTGGCCGAAGAGCGCGGCCGGCTGGCCAGCGTGCTGGAGCTGATGGCCGACGGCGTGCTGATCACGGACGACGCCGGCCGGGTGCAACTGATCAACCCCGCCGCGGCCGACCTCCTCGAAACGACGGAAGGAGACGCCCTGGGCCAGAGCTTCGCCCAGGTGGTGCGCCACCACCAGCTCATCGAAGTATGGCAACGCTGCCAGGAAGCGGGTCAGGAGCAGGCGGAAACGGTGGAGATCGGGCAGCGCGACCTCTTCTTGCAGGTGATCATTACCCCGTTGCACGACGGGCAGCGGAGCAGCCTAGGTGACGGGCAGCGTAGCAGCCAACGTGACGGGCAGCGTAGCAGCCAACGTGACGGGCAGCGAAGCAGCCTCGTCATTCTCCAGAATTTGACCCCCATCCGCCGCTTACAGACAGTGCGCCGCGACTTCATCAGCAACATCTCCCACGAACTGCGCACGCCGCTGGCGTCGCTCAAGGCAGTGGTGGAAACGCTGCGCGACGTTGCCCTGGACGACCCGGAAGCGGCCCGCCGTTTCCTGGACCGGGCCGACCACGAGGTGGACGCGCTGACACAAATGGTACAGGAATTGCTGGAGCTATCGCGCATCGAGTCGGGCAAAGCTCCCCTGCGCCTTTCGCCGACCTCCGTCGCCGACATCGTGCTGCCGGCCGCCGAGCGGCTCCAGCCCCAGATCGAGCGCAACGAACTGGAGCTGATCGTCGACCTGCCGTCCGGCCTCCCCCGGGTGCTCGTCGACGCGGCGCGCGTGCAACAGGTGGTCACCAACCTGGTGCATAATGCCATCAAATTTACGCCGGCTGGCGGCCGGATCACGGTCAGCGCCAAGGAAGAAGAGGGGATGGTCGTCGTCCGCGTACGGGACACGGGCGTGGGCATCCCGGCGACCGACCTGCCGCGCATCTTCGAACGCTTCTACAAGACGGACCGCGCCCGCAGCAGCGGCGGCACCGGCCTCGGCCTGGCCATCGCCCGCCACCTGGTGCAGGCGCACGGCGGCGAGATCTGGGCCAAGAGCAAAGAGGGCAAGGGAAGCAGCTTTTACTTCAGCCTGCCCGTAGCCGAACAGGACGCCGAAACCGGCGAAGGGGCCGGCAGCGCCGGCGGATAGAGTACGCCGTTACGGGTCGGCGCGCACCACCACAACCTCCACCTCAGTGTTGTCCTCACCGTCCTGGTGGGCCACGTCGACGGTGATGGTGTCGCCGGCGTCGTTGACGCGAACGAGCGTCGCCGTCGTCTCCGTGTCCGCGCGCACCGTCACGTCCTCCAGTTCGGAGGCTTCCCACCCTTCGGCCGCCAGCGCATCGTCGTAGTAATCGACCAGAACGTCGACATCCGTCGAATCCGCCAGATAGCGGACGTGGGTGCTGCTGTCGGTCACCCCTATCTGCACGTCGGCCGCAGCCGTGCTCACCGGAATGTCGGCCGGAACGTCGCCAACGCTCGCCGGGACAAAGTCGGGTATCTCCACCGGCACCTCGGCTACCGGTGCTTCCCCGCAGCCCGCCAGCAGACCCAGCAAAAGCAACCCTATGAGCCAGACCAACGTCTTCTTCATTTGATTCCCTCCATCGCTAAATCAGATTTTCGCGAAAACCGTGACCCTCCGGGAAGCTGCGCAACGTTCCTCGCCCTCTGAGAACCGCTGGCGCGGCCTCCCAGAGGTTGGTTCAGAAAAAGAGAACGTCTGCTTCCCCACTCATCACATCATCACGAAATCTGCTTTATGTTAAACAAATCACAGCTCGGACGCCACTCCGCGCGCCTGTTCGAATAGAGAAGAGCCTTAAACATGGCACACATAGCCGGGGCGGTTTGCGAACCCCGGCGCATCGCGATGCGCCGCTACAAAGTATGCCATTTCTAAATGGTTTCCCTATAAGCATCAGAAGAGCAAAATCGAGAGACACGCCAACGTGACAAGTTGCTCCTGGGGCACCTGCCCCGCGAAACACGACAAAACAATACCAAGAACGAGCAAGAGGAAAGGGCCGTGGGCGAGGACCGATACCGCCCGGTGCTGCCAGCCGAGCGCATAGGCCACGGGTGCCAACAAGAGGGCGGCGGCGATCCCGACCAGAATGAGGTTAATCTGGTAGATGCCCAGAGCCAGCAACGACAACCCACCGGCGACTTCGAGGAGGCCCAGGAAAGGGTACCCCGCTTCATCCGCGCTCAACAGCTGCCTCCAATGGCCGTTCGCCCTGACCTTCTCATACGCTGCCCCTGTAACATAGAAGTCGGCCCTCCCTGATACCAGCGTTTCCACGGTACGCGCTGTCAGCAGCAGCGAATTGGAAAGAAAGACGGCCGTCAGGCGCGAGATTAGTAAAAAGAGCGATTTGGGCCGCCTGATCTTATCCACGACGAAGCAATAATAGCCGGCCAAACCCATCAGCAGTGTCAGTCCGAAGGTGTAGGGGCCTAGAAGGGCGCTCGAGTCGGGCGATAAAATCGGAAACAGAGTGAGCGCTGCCGAAAATGGGAGAAAGCTCGCTGCCAGGGGAACCTTGAGCCCGCGAAGCGATGCGTCCATCTTTTCCGTCACGCTTACGTTCGCGGCCGACAAAAAGGGCAGCAGGGCCTCGCGCAGACACTCCAGATCGGCCGCCGCCCACCTGGAGAAACGCTTCCGAAATGTATGATAATCACCGGGATAATCCTCGCCACAGATCACGTCCGATGTGAAAAACCCCCAGAAGCCCAGAGTCCGCAAGCGGAGTGTCAGGGCCACGTCTTCGCTAACGATTTCCGGAAAACCGCCGGCGGCCCTCAACGCATCCGCGCTGAGAAGAGCGCCATGCCCGTAGCAGATGGGAAAGCCATATTCATTGCGCACAGGCTGGTAATAATTCCAGCCGATTCTGACGACGTCGCCCAGATCCTGCGCGAGCTTACGCTGGCGGTCGACGTTGGCCACGTGCAGGGCCTGCACGAAGGCGGCCGGACGATTCCTCTCTAAGAGGCCGGCCGTTTTCCGCAGAAAGTCACGCGGCAAAAAGGTGTCAGAATCGGCCAGTGCAATGTACCGGTAGCGCGACGGTAATTGGGCGAGGGCGTGGTTCAGGTTGCCGGCCTTAAAGCCGCGGCGGTCGTCTCGCCGGAGAACGGTCACCACGCCCACGAACTGGGAACTGAACGCGTCGACCTCCCTCCTCGTTTCGGCCGTCGAACTGTCATCCAGCAAATAGACGTGAAAATCAGGATAATCCTGTGCAACACACGACGCTACAGCCCGGCTCTGGAAATCGTCACAAACGGTGTGCAAAATGGCGATGGGCGACGACGGTCGACCGTCGGTTGCCACACTCCCCTGCTCACGATGCCCGCTTCGCGAACGCAGCAAGGTAAAAGAGAGAATGCCCAAGTGGTAAGCGCCGTAAAGCCAGCCCACGTCGATGAGGAGGGTCAGCAATACGGCGGCAGCCTTACCCCATCCTGATTCCAGAAGGTGAAGCGACCGAACCAGGTCAATCCACAGAACGACGCTGGCTGCAAACCAGCCGCCGACGATGGCCAGATACATGGTGTGACTCTTCTGGGGTGCGGTCCCGGATATCGCTGGCATGTCGCTACCCTGACAGCGCGTTTAACCTCTTCTTCGTGAAGGAGATTCTCTCAGGATCATCAAGCTCCTCCCAGATGCGCAGCGCTTCGTTGTAATGCCGTTCAGCCTCCTCCACCTGGCCCAGCGCCTTTTCAGCGTCGGCCAGATTGGACAGCAGATAGGCAATCCCATCCTGCAGGCCCGAGCTGCGGAATATCCTTAGCCCTTTCTCGAACAATGCGCGCGCTTCCTCCGCCCTCTCTTGATTCAACCGGAGCATGCCGAGGTGGTCGTAAGCGTACCCCTGACCGTGTTGGATGCCAAGCTCTTCAAAGTATTTCAGGGCCTGCCGGTACTTCTCCTCCGCCTTTTGCAGATCTCCCATCTCAAAGTACGTGTCCCCCAGGCTCTGCAGAGACCAGGCGATGTTGTGCCGATCTTCCAGGCGTTCGAAATCCTGTAAGCTCAAAAGCTGCAGCGCTTCGGCCTTCTCGAACCGCTTGTTCCACCGGTAATGATTGGCCAGCTCGCGCCGGACTTCTGCGGAACGCAGGCTCGGTTCCGCCTGCTCAAGAAGCGCCTCCGACCGCCGGAGATAATCCCACGCCTGATCAAAAGCCAACGCCCCCAACTGGGTTAGAACAAACGCGCCTTCTGTCTTTTTCCCGGCCTCCTGGTAATAGTCAAAGCTTTTCTGGTAATGGCGCCTGGCCTCTTCGTAAGACCGCTGCCGGCCGTAGGTCCGGCCAATCCACAGGTGAATGGGAGCCAATACACTCTGCTCCTCGCCGAGCCCTTCGCGTATCTGGAGGCTCTTTCCAAAATGTTCCCGGGCGCGGTCGAATCTGCTTCTGTTAAGATAGATCTCTCCCAGCTTAAGATGGGTGGCGGCCGCTTCCTCCCGGCCGTCGTCAACGTGCCTGGTCAAGGCCAGACTCTCATCGAAAGCCTCCGCGGCCGGCCCATATTGATCCCTGTAAAAGTAAAGGTCGCCAAGAGCGAACGCCAGATCCGCCTTATGGCGCGCCCAGGTGGCCTTCCCGTCGCCGGTTGCCTCGCCCATCAAAAACTCGCAGGCCTGAAGGGCCCGCTTGAGATACGCCTCCTCATCATTCCAGAAGCCCCGCACCTGAAGATAACCGTCGCCCCGCGAGCGCGTCACAATGTGCGCCAGCTCAATAAGAGACTCCCTCATCCCCTGCTCGGCCAGCCGTGCGGATAAGGCCATGATGTGCGGCCGAGCCGCATCCATCGCCTCATCCTGCTCCAGGCCCTGATTTTGGTGTTCTCGTGCTAACCGAATAAGGTAATCGGCTACTCTGGCAAGCGATCCTTCCGGGGCAACCAGGCGCCGCCGGGCAAAGGTCTGTACCAGCGCGTGGCTCACCTCGTACTGCTTCCCGCTCCGCAGCAGCAACCCGTAGCTCACCAGCTCGCCCAGCGGCTTGCGCAGCTGGTTCGGAGAGCGCTCGAGGGCGGCCGCCAGTGGCTCCCGGGAGAAGGGGGCCAGGGCCAGCAATCCGACCACCGAAAGCACTTTACGGGCCTCATCACTCGCCTGAGCCAGACTCTTCTCCAGCAGCACGGGCACGCTCTCCTCCTGCCGCCGGCCGTGATCCAACGCCTGCAACGGGGTGTCCTCCAGCCACGCCAGGTAGTCGGCGGCCGGCTCGCCCGTTTCGTCCAGATAGCGGCCGACCAGGCGCACGGCCAGCGGCAGGCGCCCCACCAGCTCGCAAATCTGCCCGGCCGGCTCGGCCTCCGTCGCCCGTTCGCCCCCCCACATCTGCAACAGATCCACGGCGTCGTCATGGGATAGCGGCGGCAGGTCCTGCCGTTCGGCCAGCGCGTCCTTGCGCGTACGGCTGGTCACCAGCACGCCGCAGCCGCCCCGCACGTTGAGCACGGCCTGCAAATCGTCGGCGTCCTCCGTACCATCAAGGATCAGGAGAGCGCGACGGCCGGCGAGAGCCCGTTGGGCAGCGTCCCGGGGGGTAGGCCGGGGCTCTTCGTCGAAGGCCAGGGCAATGCTCTCCAGCGCCTGGCTCGCCTGCGGCTGGTTGTAAAAACTGTGAAAGACGATGCCATCAGGGAAGCGTTCTGGCGGAGCATTTCCCGGAGCCAGCCTCCACACGGCCTCCGCCGCCAGGGCGCTTTTGCCGATCCCCCCGGGCCCGCAGAGTGTCACGACGCGGCCCGGTTGCAGCGCCGCTACAATCTCCTCCAGCTCCTGCTCGCGGCCCACGAAATGCTCGGCCCGGGGCGGGCGCTGGAAAGGAATACGGACTCCGCGTCCCCCCGCCACCTCCGATTTGATGTAGATCGTCGCCTGGCGAAAGTCGCCACTCATCTCAAAGAAATCGCCTTCTGAGCGTTCACTCATGATCCCGGTCCTTTACGTCTTCAAAAGTTGGTCTTGGAGCGGCGCGGTGGCGCTGCCCATGCCGTCGTGATTGGCCAGAATAACCGTCGATCGCTCATCGCCTGCTGTATCTACCAATCGCTCATCCTCCTTAACATAATATACAGTCGCTGCCCGGCTACCTGCCGGCGTCCTGCTCGCCCGTCATTGTAACCGATTCTCGCCCTTTTTTCCGGCGTATTCTGCCCCGCCCCGCAGCCAACGGTCAACGACGTTTAACCGTTAACGAGCAATTAACAAAGAGATAACCAGACCTTAACGGCACCTTGAAACGGCGTTAATTAGGGGCTGGTAATCTAATGATTGTGAAATTTGGCACATCTGCCGGGCGTTTGCCAGCGCTGGCTGAATGAGAGGCAGGCCACAATCAATCTCAACATTCTCACAGGAGTAGAAGCGAATGAGGTACAAGCTCATCCCTGTCAGCATACTTATCGCCCTGGTTCTGGTTGCCTGCGGAGGAGGGGAAACAGCAGAAGAATCGGCTCCCGAAATCGTGGAAATTACGCGCCCCGTCGAATCCCAGGGCCAGGCCGAAGCAGCGGTCGCCGAGGAGGGACAGGGCGAAGGCCCGACGCTGCCTCCGGTCGATCCGCTAGGAGTGGAGGGCAACATCGTGACGGCCGGCAGTTCTACCGTCTTCCCCCTGGCCGAGGCCGTCGCCGCTCAATTTGAGGACGAAGGCTTCAGCGGCGAAATCACCATCGACTCCATCGGCAGCGGCGCCGGCTTCGAGCGCTTCTGCGTCGCCGGCGAGACCGACATTTCCAACGCCAGCCGTCCCATCCGCGAAGGCGAGGTGGAAAGCTGCCGCGAAATCGGCCGCGAGCCCATCGAGTTCCGCGTCGGCACCGACGCCCTCGCCGTCACCGTCAGCGCCGAAAACGACTTCGTCCAGGGCGTGACCCTCGAGGAGCTGGCTCTCATCTTCTCCAGCGCCGAGAATTGGAGCGACGTCCGCTCCGAATGGCCGGAGGAGCCCATTCTGCGCTACATCCCTGGCACCGACAGCGGCACCTTCGATTACTTCGTAGAAGTCACCTTCGACGAGAACGAACAACCCATCCTCGACGCCGCCAACCTCGAACTGAGCGAGGATGACAACGTTCTCGTCCAGGGCATCACTGGCAGCCCCTACGCCATCGGCTTCTTCGGCTACGCTTATTACAGCGAGAATACGGACGTCCTCGACGTCCTGAACGTCGAAGGCGTCGAACCCACGGCCGAGAACGTCGACGCCGGCGAGTACCCCCTGGCCCGCCCCCTCTTCATCTACTCCGACGCCGGCATCATGCAGGAGAAACCGCAGGTCGCCGCCTACATCAACTACTTCCTGTCCAACGTCAACGACGTCATTACCGACGTCGGTTACTTCCCCGCCAGCACCCAGGCCCTCAACCAGTCGAAACAGAACTGGCTCGACGCGATGGGACCGTGACCGGTGGCCGAACGCCCTTATTTCGTTACAATGAAACCGGCCCATGAGCAGCGCCGGCAGAAGGAGAGGAGAGTACGACACAGACATGGAATCTGAAGCGCTTGTACAACCTACAGCCGGGGGGGAGAGGAAGGTGGGGCAGCGAAACGCTCTGGCCAAGCGGCCGCGCATCGGCGAAGGCATCATCCAGGCCTTTCTCTTCCTTTGCGGCGCCATCTCCATCCTGACGACCATCGGCATTGTCTACGTCCTGGGCAACGAATCGCTTCGCTTTTTCACCCGCCAACTGTGGGAAAACACGAACAAGCGTCTGGTGGCCGACATCGGACCGGAGGAAACGACCTTCGAGGTCAGCAATACCGGCTTTACCCTCCACACAGGAGACGTTCTCCAGATCGGTCATGAGGTCGTAGAGGTCGTCTCCATTCAGGGCACGTTGTTGACGGTCGAGCGCGGCGTGCAGGGGACAGAAGCGGCCGCGCACCGTGCCGGGCCCGAATTCTTGCGCGCCAACCGCGTCTCGTTGATCGAATTCTTCACCGGCACAGAGTGGAAACCGCAAATCGGAAAATTCGGCGTTCTCCCTCTGGTCAACGCCACCCTGGTGACCAGCGCCATCGCCATGCTGGTAGCGTTGCCCCTGGGCCTGGCGGCCGCCATCTATCTCAGCGAGTACGCCTCGCACCGCGCCCGGAGCACGCTGAAGCCCATCCTCGAAGTGTTGGCCGGCATCCCGACCGTCGTCTACGGATACTTCGCCCTGACCTTCATGACCCCTCTGCTGCGCAGCATCTTCGGTGAGAACGTGGTCCAGATCTTTAACACCGCCTCGGCAGGCATCGTCGTCGGCATCCTGATCATCCCCCTTGTCTCCTCCATGAGCGAGGACGCCTTGCACGCCGTGCCCGACTCGCTGCGGCAGGCGGCGTACGGTCTGGGCGCCACCAAGCTGGAAACGTCCCTGCGCGTGGTCGTGCCCGCTGCCTTCTCCGGCATCACGGCCGCCTTTGTCGTCGCCATCTCGCGCGCCATCGGCGAGACGATGATCGTGGCCATCGCCGCCGGCGCCGGCCCCGACTTCACCTTCAACCCCTTCGAATCGGCCGAGACGATGACGGGGCACATCGTGCGCATCAGCGGCGGCGACATCAGCTACAACTCCATCGACTACAACAGCATCTTTGCCATCGGCCTGCTACTCTTTTTCATGACGCTGACGTTGAATATCGTAAGCCGGCGCATCGTTGCCCGTTATCGTGAGGTCTATGAGTAACATGGCAAGGGAAAATGAACGTTATCCAGAAGGCGAGGCGCTGATCCAACAGATCGGCCGTCGCCACCGTGTCGGCCTCATCTGGCGCGTCCTTTTTCTGGCCGCCACCATCGTGGGCATCGTCGCCCTGACCGCCCTGCTCTACAACATCATCAACCAGGCCTTTGGGCTGGCGGCCGTCGAAAACGAAAAGAATCCGCAGACGATAGCGCTCGATTACCAGGTAGCGCGCATGCTCCAGGCGCCCAATACAGAGTTCGGCGAGAACGACGACGCGCTGGTGGCGCAAATCGCCGACGATCCGCACGCCGTTGGCTTCTTCGGCTACGCCTACTTCCAGCAGTACGGCGACTCGGTGCGAGCGCTGGCAGTGGACGGGGTGACCCCTTCGGCCGAGACGGCGGCCAGCGGCGAGTACCCGCTGACCCGCCCCCTCTTCCTCTACACCACCGCCTCCCTCGCCGATCAGAAACCACAGGTCACGGCCTTCGTCGACTTTTACTTGCAGCACGTCGGCGACGTGATCGAGGAAGTGGGTTACTTCCCGGCGGGCGAAGAAGCGATGGCCGAGGCCCGCTCCTCATGGCTGGCGGCTACCGGACGGGATACGCTACCGGCCGTCGATCCCGCCGCCTTCGACGGCGACATCTCCATTGCCGGCAGCTCCACCCTCTACCCGCTGACCCTGCGCATCGCCGAAATGTTTCAGGAAAGGGGATTCGCAGGCAACGTCGAGGTCGAAAACGTCGGGACCCGGGCCGGTCTGCGCGGCTTTTGCGTCGACGGTGACGTCGACGTGGTTGACGCCAGCCGGACCATTCTGCCGGCCGAATTCGAGGCGTGCCGCGCCGGCGGCCGCCTTCCCCTGCAAGTAACCGTCGGCACCGACGCCCTGTCCGTCGTGGTCAGCCGGCAAAACGACTTCGCCACCGGCGTCTCGTTAGAAGAAGTGCGCTCCCTCTTCACCGCCGCCGAAAGCTGGTCCGACGTCAACGATGCCTGGCCCGCCCAACCCATCGCCCGCTACATTCCGGGCGGCAACAGCGGAACTATCGATTTCTTTGCCGAGACCGTCTTTCCCACACAACTGGCCGAGTTGCCGAAAGACGCGCTGGTCAGCATCCTCGCCCCGACCATCTCCGAAGGCGTCGGCCGCCGCCTGGAGCGGGAACAACGTTTCTTCGACAACTACCTGATCTTCGAGAGCCGGGAAACGTGGACCACCATTTGCGCCGCGGCCGAGCCGCCACCGGGTTGCACCGGGGCGCCCCGCAGCCAGCAAAACGTCTATGGGCTGGTCGTGGAGCGCGTGGTCGTCCCCGACGTCGTACAGACGTGGTCGCTGGTTGACTCCATCTTCCGGCGCGGCGAGGTCCTTACCCAGATTGCGCGGGAGTATCCCGGCGCGCAGCCGGAATTTCGCTCCTGGATCACGCCCTCGTTCGTCACGAATCCGCAATCGGACAAACCGGAGCTGTCCGGCGTGCGCACGGCCGTTCTCGGGTCGCTGTGGGTCATCGCCATCACCATCCTCTTCTCCCTTCCCATCGGCGTCGGCGCCGCCATCTATCTGGAAGAGTACGCCCGCGAAAACCGGATCAACCGTATCATCCAGACCAACATTAACAACCTGGCCGGCGTCCCGTCCATCATTTACGGCATGTTGGGGCTGGCCATCTTCGTGCGCGCCATGCAGACGCTCACCAGCGGCGTCGCCTTTGGCGCGGCCGACCCGACGACGGCTAACGGCCGCACCATCCTCTCCGCCGGCCTGACGCTGGGCCTGCTGATCTTGCCCATCATCATCATCAACGCCCAGGAGGCCATCCGGGCCGTGCCCACCTCCCTGCGCCAGGCGAGCTACGGCCTGGGCGCCACCGGCTGGCAGACCATCTGGTCCCACGTGCTGCCCAGCGCCCTGCCCGGCATCCTGACCGGGGCCATCCTCTCCATGTCGCGGGCCATCGGCGAAACGGCGCCCCTGGTCGTCGTCGGCGCCTCCACCTTCATCACCTTCGACCCGGACGGGCCGTTTTCCAAATTCACCGTCCTCCCCATCCAGATCTACCAGTGGACGTCGCGCCCTCAGCACGAATTCCGCAACATTGCGGCGGCCGCCATCATCGTCCTGCTCGTCCTGTTGCTGACCCTTAACGCCACGGCCGTGCTGTTACGAAACCGCTATAGCAAGAGGTTGACATGATTGAAACGAACGTCGACATGACAGAGAGAGAGACGGCTCCCGCGCCCTCCTTTAACGGGGAGTACGCCATGGAAACCAGAGACGTAAACGTCTTCTACGGCGACTTCCAGGCCGTAAAGAACGTCAATCTCCAGTTTCCCCGCCACCGGATCACGGCCCTCATCGGCCCTTCGGGCTGCGGCAAGAGCACGGTTCTGCGCTGCTTCAACCGCATGAACGATCTGATCCCCGACGCCCGCGTCGAGGGCCGCGTTCTTTACCGGGGTCAGAATATCTACGAAGAGAACGTGGACCCGGTCGAGGTGCGCCGCCGCATCGGCATGGTCTTCCAGAAACCCAACCCCTTCCCCAAGAGCGTGTACGAGAACGTAGCGTGGGGAGCGCGCATCAACGGCTATCAGGGAGACATGGACGCCCTGGTCGAAGAGTCGCTGCGCCAGGCCGCCTTGTGGGAGGAGGTGAAAGATAAGCTGGACCAGAGCGGCCTCTCGCTCTCCGGCGGCCAGCAGCAGCGCCTGTGCATCGCGCGGGCCATCGCCGTCAAGCCGGAAATCATCCTCATGGACGAACCGGCGTCGGCGCTGGACCCCATCGCCACCCTGCGCATTGAAGAACTGATCCAGTCGCTGAAGGAACAATATACCATCCTCATCGTGACCCACAACATGCAGCAGGCGGCGCGGGCCTCCGACTTTACCGCCTTCTTTAACGTAGACGAGAAGCGCACGGGCTATCTAGTAGAGTACGGGCAAACCAGCCGCATCTTTACCAATCCGCAGCACGAATTGACCGAGCAGTACATTACCGGCCGCTTTGGATGACGGCCGCGTCCGAAGAGCCCCCTCTCGAAATCTCCCCCGCAGGGAGTAGAAAGGGGGCGATACCCAGTGGAGTATGATTCCGACATGATCAAGCAACGCGTTCTATTCCTCTGTACCGGCAACTCCTGCCGTAGCCAGATGGCGGAAGGGCTGGTCAATCACTTTCTCGGCGACCGCTGGCACGCCCATTCGGCCGGGACAGAACCGGCCGGCTACGTCCATCCCCTGGCCGTCGAGACCATGGCCGAGCTGGGCATCGACATCTCCGACGGGGAGTCGAAGCACGCCGACGCCTTTCGCTCCGTCCACTTCGACGCCGTGATCACCGTCTGCGACGATGCCGCCGAAAAGTGCCCCCTCTGGCTGGGAACCGGCCGCGTCCAACACATCAGCTTCCCCGATCCGGCAAAGGCCACCGGGTCCCGGGAAGAGAAGATGGCGCTGTTTCGCCAGGTGCGCGACGACATCCGCGAGCACGTCGTCGCCGCTCTGCGCACTTTTGAAGACGATCCCATGACCCCCACGAAAAAAAGGAATCAAACAGATGGCTAGAGAGCAATTTGATCGAGAATTGCACGCCCTCCGCGACCGGCTGATCGCCCTCGCCAGCGAGGTTCAGGAAAACGTCGTCGCCGCCACCAGAGCGCTCAAGGAGCCAAACGAGGCGACGTCAAAACGGATCATCGCCGGCGACGTGGAGGTCAACCAGGAACAGATCAGCATCGAACAGGATTGTCTGACGCTCATCGCCCGCCAGCAACCCACGGCCGGCGACCTGCGCTTCATCGCCGCCGTCATGGCCATCTCCAACGAGCTGGAACGCATGAACGATTATGCCAAAGGGATCGCCAAGATCAACCTCCTCATCGGGCCACAGTCCCAGTTGGATCCGGTGCACGCCCTCCTTCCCATGGCCGAGAAGGCAGCCGAGATGCTCGGCCGCTCGCTACAGGCTTTCCTCAACCGGGACGTGGAGAGCGCCCACACCATCTACGCCGAAGACGACGTCATCGACGAGATGTACAACGACATCTACCGTCGCCTGATCAATCTCATCGTCGCCGACGTCCAGGCCATGGACCAGGCGACGCACCTGCTGTGGGCTGCGCACAATCTGGAACGGACGGCCGACCGCGTCAGCAACATTTGCGAGCGCGTCGTCTTCATGGCCACGGGCGAACTGGTGGAGTCGCTAGAAGAAGAAGCCGAAACGCCCGTCGGCTAACGTGCAGCTACTCAAACTCGCCCGCCTCTTCTTCAAATTAGGCATCGTCGGCTTTGGCGGCCCGGCCGCCCACATCGCCATGATGGAAGACGAAGTCGTCGTTCGCCGCGACTGGATGAGCCGCGAACACTTCCTCGATCTGGTGGGGGCTACCAACCTCATCCCCGGCCCTAACTCCACCGAAATGACGATGCACGTCGGCTACACCGTCGCCGGGGCAGCCGGCCTCGTCGTCGCCGGCGCCAGCTTTATCCTGCCCGCCGCCGTCATCACCGGCGCCTTCGCCTGGCTCTACGTGCGTTACGGCACGCTGCCCCAGGTGGAGCCCCTGCTCTTCGGCATCAAGCCGGCCGTGCTGGCCGTCATCCTGGGCGCCGTCTGGCGGCTGGGCAAGACGGCGGCCAAGAGCCGACGCCTGATCGTCACCGGCGCGGCCGTGACGGCCATGACCCTCCTCGGCCTCAACGAGGTCCTCGCCCTCCTCGTCGGCGGCGTCGGCGGCGCCTTGTGGCTGCGCGCCACCGGTGCGCCCGCCCTCTCCCTCCTGCCGCTGCCGGCCGCCCTCGCCTCCCCCCAGGAGCTAGTCGAGCGTCTGGGCCGGCGCCTTGCCGGCGTCGTGCAAACGTTGGGCGCCGAGCGGGTGGCCTGGCTGGCGCAGGCGCCGGGTGCCGCCCCGGCCGTCTGGCAGCTCGGCCTCTTTTTCCTCCTGGTGGGCAGCATCCTCTACGGTAGCGGCTACGTGCTCGTCGCCTTCCTCGAAGGGTGGCTGGTCCACGACTTCGGCTGGCTGACCCAACAACAGTTGCTGGACGCCATCGCCATCGGCCAGTTCACGCCCGGCCCGGTGCTGACCACGTCCACCTTCATCGGCTACATGCTCGGGGGGACGGCCGGCGCCGTCGTCTCCACGGCCGCCATCTTCGCCCCCTCCTTTCTCTTCGTCCTCATCCTCAACCCCTGGGTGCCCCGCCTGCGGGAGTCGGCGTGGACGGCCGCCTTTCTCGACGCCGTCAACGCCAGCGCCGTCGGCCTGATGGCCGCCGTCGTCATCTCCCTTGGCGTCACGACCCTCACTTCGTGGCAGGCGTGGCTCATCGCCCTGGCGGCCGCCGTCCTCCTCCTGCGCTGGCGCGTCAGCGCCCCCTGGCTGGTGCTGGGCGGAGCCGTCGTCGGCTGGCTGATTACCTGATACCTGACGTTTCTCAGGTGCCGGGCACCTTCATCGGTCCCCGGTTGAGTCAAAGTCGTCCCCGCAGGTGCCCGGCACCTTCGGTTGATTACCCGATTGCGCACATTTGCAGGTAAAATAATTCCGCAGAGTTATCGGGCAAACGCAGACGACCCCGCCGCGGACGGGCCTGACGATAACTAACGATCCAGACGAGAAGGAGAACGTTCTCATGCACATCCTGGTTACTAACGACGACGGCGTTCGCTCGCCCGGCCTGCTGGCCCTGGCGCAAGCCGTCCAACCCTTCGGTACGGTCAGCGTGCTCGCCCCTGAGCGCAACTGGACGGCCGGCGGCCACGTGAAAACGCTGCACCGGCCGCTGCGCGTGCGCCAGGTCACCCTGGACGACGGTACCCCGGCGCTGACCACCGATGGCGCCCCTTCCGACTGTGTCGTGATGGCTACCCTGGGCCTCCTGGAAGACGAGATCGACCTGGTCGTCTCCGGCGTCAACACCACCGGCAACCTGGGCCACGACATCACCTACTCCGGCACGGTGACGGCCGCCATGGAAGCCGTCATCGGCGGCATCCCCGGCATCGCTTTCTCTCTGGCGACGCCTGACGAACATGTGGGCGAGCAAGATTTCGGCCCGGCCGCCGAGGTCGCCCGCCGGGTGGTGAAAACGGCGCTGGCGCAGGGGCTGAACGAAGATCTCCTGCTCAACGTCAACATCCCGTACCGGCCGGCGGGCGAGATGAAAGGGATCGCCATCACCCGCCAGGGGCTACGCGTCTACCGCGACGCGCTGGACGAACGGGTAGATCCCCGCGGCCGCCCCTACTACTGGATCGGCGGCGAGCAACCGACCGGCGTTCCCGACGAGGGGACCGACATCGGCGCCCTCGAAAGAGGGTACGTCTCCATCACCCCCCTGCAACTGGACCTCACCGCCTACTCGAAGCTAGAATCGTTGCAAGAATGGGAATGGGAGGAAGCCGAGGGTTGACAGCTCAAGAGGAACACGCGCAAATTGACGTTCCATCGGCGTGGGAGCGCCTCAACCTGGAGGACCTGAATGGCACGATCCTGATCGCCGGGGGAACGAACACGGGCAAGAGCACGCTGGTGCGCTACCTCGCGGGCCGCCTGATCGCCGCCGGTCAGCGCGTGGCCTACGTCGACGGCGATCCGGGACAAAGCACGCTAGGGCCGCCGACGACCGTCACCATGGCCTTGAGCGCCGGGCGGGACGACGCCTTTCCCCCGAGCGGCGAGACCGCACGCTGGTTCGTCGGCGCCACCTCCCCCCGGCGCCACATGCTGCCCCTGCTGGCCGGCGCGGCGCGCTTGGTCCGTTCGGCGCGGGCGGCCGGGGCAGAGGCCGTCCTCTACGACAGCAGCGGAATGGTCGACCCGGCCCAGGGCGGCACAGCGCTCAAACAGGCGTTCGTCGACGTCTTACAGCCGGCGGCCGTCATCGCCATCCAGAAGCAGGACGAACTCGAACCGCTTCTTCGCCCGTGGCGGCGCCTCCCTTCCCTGCAACTGGTCGAACTCTCGCCCGCACCGGCCGTGCGCGAACGAGACGCAGCCGACCGCCAGGACTATCGCGCCCGCCGCTTCGCCGCCTATTTCGAGGAGGCTCAGCCGCTGACCCTCCGGCCGCCGCGCTACGCCGTCCTCCCCCGCCTCCACTTCCGCCAGCACCAGCTGCTGGCCCTGCGCGACGCCGGTGGCTTCACACAGGCGTTAGCCATCGTGCTGGAAGACCAAAAAGAGAACCAACAGTTAACCGTGCTCACGCCTTTATCCGCTCTCGACGGCGTCACCACGCTTGAGCTCGGCGACCTCCTCCTCGACCCGGAAACCTTCCGCGACGCCCCGCTCTAACCGTTCGCGTCGCGTTCTATGCGAATACCCCGCCGCCGCAGCGCCGCGAATAACGGTCCGGCCGGCACGTCCGTCAGCGGCGAGAGCAGGCCTTTGCCCGGAATCTCACCCCGGAGCAACATCTGCGCCCCGATGCCAGCCGTAAAGCCCACCGTCCGCTGCATCGCCAGCAGCCCCGTCTTTAGATCGCGAAAGTCCAGCACCTGATACCGTACCCGGTGCGGTCGCCCCGCCCGAACGCCCTCCGCCTCCACAGCCACGTAGGCCACATCCCTTTCGTCCGGGCCGTATTCCAGTCGCGGCGCCAGGAGGTCGTGCAGAAATTGTTGCGGAATCACTTCCTGCCCCCCCACCGTCACCGGCTCCTCGCCCAGGAAGCCCAGTCGCGCCAGCCGGTACCAGAAGGCGCTGTGACCGGGCCAGCGCAGCGTGTAACGGCCGGCCTCCCGCACCTCCCGCTCGATGCCCAGCCGTTCCAGGAAAGGGCGCACGTCCCCGTTGGGGAACGCCTCCAGTTCACCCAGGCCGGCAACCGCCACCATGTGCCCGTGCTCCGGGGCGAAGATCTCGCCGGCCGGCACCGTCAGCGCCCGCCCCTCGCCGACCACCGTCGCCGGCCGGTGGTAGCTGCGCAGCACGCCGGCAAAGGACCACGAGATCTTGTAACGCAGGACGTTATCGGCCGCGGCCGGTTCGGGAATGCCCGCCCCATAGCTCACAAAGCGCCGTACCGTATCCAGCTCGCGCGCAGCTTCGCCCATCAGCACCAGGTCGATGCCCGGATCCAGCCCAAGCTCCGGCAGGATGGCCACGCCCGCAGCCACGGCCGCCTCGTGCAGCTCCTGATAAGCGGGCAACGCGTAGGAAGCATCCACAAAATGGCAGCCGTGGGCCACCGCCAGCCTTGCCATCCCTTCGCGGAAACCCGGCGGCAGCAGATGCATGACGGCGTCGACATCTTCCATCAATGCCCCGACCTTGTCCTCGTCGGCCGCGTCCACCGTCACGCCGCGCACCTTCTCCGCCCCAAGCTCGTTCAGAAAGCGCGCCAGCCCCTCGCCGTCGGCGTCGGCCGCGACAACGCCCTCCACCTCTGGGCTGTCCGCCAGCTCGACGACGGCCGCCTGCCCCTGCAAGCCCACACCCAAAACCAGAATGTTCATCCTATCCTCCGTGTATCGATGCGTCGCCCAACCTTACTCGATCTGTCGCTCGCCGTCATTCAATCGGCGCTCCGTGCAGCATAACGGTGGCGTGGCGCGGAGATGGAGAACTGGTTGACAAGTTCGAACTATTTCGATATACTTCAAAATTGATAGTTATCAAACTACCCTTGTTAGAGGCGAACCATGAACGAAGGTCAACGACACGACTTACTGCGCCTGCTGAAAGCGTTAGGACAGGAACAACGGCTCAAGATGGTGGGTTTCCTGGGCAACCGCGAGCGGGCCGTGAATGAAATAGCAAAATTACTGGAACTATCCGAGCCCACCGTGTCCCATCACATCGGCCGGCTGCGCGAGGTAGGGCTGCTGAGTTTACGGATGGACGGCAACCAGCGCTTTTATCGCCTCGATCAAAAGCGGATTGAGGTCTTCAAGTCCTATGCGGCCGCAATCGACTCCCCTCCCACCAAAGAGCCGGCCGCAGAGGTAGACAATGAGTGGATTGAGGCGCTTGATTGGGACGACGAGGCGAAGAGGATTTTGTATACGTACATGTCCAACGGCCGGCTGCAGCAGATCCCGAAGAAGCAAAAAAAGTTGCTCGTCATCCTCCGCTGGTTGGCCACCCTGTTCCAACCGGGCGAACGCTACTCAGAAGAGGAGGTCAGCGACAAACTGGCCGACGTCCACGACGACTACGCGTCGCTGCGGCGCTATCTCGTCGAGTACGGGTTCATGCACCGCGAGCGCGGCGGCGGCGACTACTGGCTGGCCCCAGAAGATGCTGGCCCGGCGACGTAGGAACCGGACCGATCCATCTTTCTTTAATTCAGCCAATCCACGGCTTGTGACGGCCAGCGGAGAAATGATCCAATAAGCGCCGTTCACGGTCGTGGGAGAGCAGTCGTCCGCGAAGCGCCGCAACTTTGAGCGGAACTGTACAACTGTACAGTCAGATGCGAACGTCCCTCGTCCCGTGCGAGCCCTTCGCCAGCGACAGGCAACTGCGCCCGCTCTTCGGCGACCCCCGACTGAGGCCGTGGCGCAACCATTTACAGAGCGCGCCCGACCCGATCACGCGCGCTGAAATGTTCATCGGCCTCCTGCAAGGGCGACACAGTGCGACCGGCGAAAACGCCCTCGCCCACCTCCTGCGCGCGCCGGCCGAGCGCCACCCCGGCGACGCTGTGGAAAGCGACCTGGCAACCCTGGCGGACGCCGTACAGGCCCGTGCCGAGACAGCTCATCCACCGCTTACTCGAACTCTCGCGCCGGTTAATTGTGCGTGAAGAAGGTAATATTATTGGCGCCTACCTGGGACTCCCACTTTTTCTCGTTCCACAGGGTGGCAGGCTCTCCAATGGCCAGACTCTTGACTCCGCGCCACTGGCCGTTCACCAGAGGAATGAAGCTGCCCTCGGTGCTGACGAGCAACTGCCGGGGGTTGGCCGGAACGGGAGGCGCTTCGCATTCAGCCATTTCTGCTTCGTCGCTCTAGCCGCGACACTTCGATAGCCTCTGAAATCCGGGCAGACAGATCGTCCCACTTCTCCTGTAGCTCGCTCATTTTCCCTCTCTGGTTCACCATCGGCGCCACCGCCAATAATGGATACTATTCTCCCTTTTTCTTCCGCCAACAACTTTGGCGCGCACCCTCAATCAATGCCAAATTGAAGTGGCCGGGCAAACTGTGTATACTGCTTATATCGTTGCTGTTCTGTGTGCCACGGGACGTGCTTGGCGACATTGCCTTTTGTGGCCCCACGTTCGTCTTCTCCTGCATTATCCTACTTCATTAAAGCATGTGGCGTGAATTGCTACACGCTATTTGGTCTTGGGAGCGATTGGCGTGTACCCGGGAGGGTGAAAAATGTTTCAGTCACGGTCCAAAGCTATTCTGTTCCTAGTGTTGTCGGCCGTTCTGGCAGTTCTATTGGGGAGCCAATGGTTTGGCGGAGGGAGCGCCGTGTCTGCACAGGATCGAGAGGAGGGGCCGAGTAGCGGGCCGGTGGAGACGGGTACCCAGACGGCACCGATCATCGAGGAGGAACCGCTGCCGGAGTCGCCGCGTGCCCCAACGCAGATTCAGGACTTGCGGGTCACCGGCTCGGTCCTGCGGCCGCGCGCCAACGACGTCTCCTACGATTGGGCCGCGGGCGGCGGCTGCATCTACGCTACGTCCGGCAACTCCTTCACCGTGTTCAACACGCCGCTATTC
>JAWVYQ010000056.1:0-21114 GCA_033722615.1 Promineifilaceae bacterium (SeqCode) | reverse complement strand
TTCACCGCCCTCCTTTTCGGCGGGCAGGTAGGCCTCGTCATGTGGCTGAGCACCGGCGTCACGTTGCCGCTGCTCCTCCTGTTGCTGATGACGGTGGCTACCGCCGTTGCCGTGCAGACCTGGGCCGGCCCCTTGCAGGAGTGGTTGGACCGGATTGCCCTGGCGCGCTTTCCTTCGTTGCGGCAATTGCGCAGCCGGCTGCGCATAGAATCAAACGTTGCTCTGCGCCTCGACGACGCGCTCGACCCACAGGAGATGCCCGAAGCGGAGTTCAATCGTCTTACGCGGAGGGCGTTCAGCCACCTGGGCAATCTGCCGAAGCTGGCGTCCAGCCCCTTGACTCGTCTCGTGCTCGTCGAGCAGCGGCTTGCGGAGCGCGGGGCGCCGCCGACGACGCTCGAGCGCGCGGCCGCCCTGCGCGCCATCCTCATCGAAAGCGTGGAGCGTATGAAGCCGCGCGGGCAGGGCGCCTTTGGCGCCACCGACGAGTGGCGACATTACAACGCTCTCTATTTCCCTTATGTGGCCGGCCTGAAGCCGTACAGCCGCCGCGCCTCTCACACAGATCTGGACGAGGCGGAGGCCAAAGCGCTGGAGTGGTTTCGCAGTCAGGTCCCGGAACGCACCCTCTACAACTGGCAAAAAGCCGCCGCCAGGCTTGTTGCCAGAGATCTGCGCGACCGGGTGCGGGTCGAACGGGAAAAGGCCCGTTGACGTCTCATTCGGTGACCTCCCCCTGCTTTTCGGGACCGAAAGTCGCCAACTGGCACCATTTGGCACCGTTTTTCGTAGATCTGGCACCGCTCTCCATCCTATGCTGGAACCACAGTGTCATTCAATCAACGGAGGTTTCAGCATGAACACACATCTTACGACCGATGATCCATCAACCCTGTTGCGCCGCGCTCTCGTAGCCAACGCCCTCTTTTCCGGGGCCAGCGGAACGGTGCTCGCATTGGGCGCACGCCCTGTTGCATCCTTCCTCGGCGTGGACGCCGTCCTCTTCCTAGCGGTCACCGGCGTCTTGCTCATCCTCTACGCGGCCGACTTGCTTTACGTAGCCACGCGCCCGGCCATCAACCGCACGGCCGCCTGGATGGCCGTTGTCCTCGATCTGTTATGGGTCGCCGGCAGCGCGCTGATCCTTCTCGGCGGCTGGTTACCCCTCACCACGGGTGGGCAGTGGGCCGCCGCCATCGTCGCCGAACTCGTCTTCCTCTTCGCCCTCTTCCAATATCTGGGCCTTCGCCGGTTAGGCGACGATTCGTAATGCATTAGCCTCGGGCCGGCCGGTCCGCCTTTATCTCGTCCCGCTTTCACATCCTTCGGGAACCCAGGGTGCGTTAAGCGCAAGGTGACGCCGTGGCGCTCGCCCGGCGTGCCGCTAGACGACGAAGTTGACCAGCCGTTGGGACACCACGATCGTCTTGCGGATCGGCCGCCCGTCCACGTGGCGCTGCACGTTGGCGCTGGCCAGCGCCGCTTTCTCCAGTTCCTCGTCGCCGATTTCCGCAGGGACCGTAATCGTGTCCCGTAGCCGGCCGTTCACCTGCACCGCTACCGTGATCTCGGCTGCCTGAATCACTTCGTCGTCGTAAGCCGGCCACGACTGCCGGTGAACCGACGTCCCGTGTCCCAACACGTGCCGCCACACTTCCTCAGTGATGAAGGGGGCAAAGGGCGCCAGCAGCAGGCAAAAGGTCTCGATAGCCTCGCGCCACTGTCCCGCGCTCGCGCCGTTGTTTCCCGCCGCTTCATACAGCCCGTTTAGCCACTCCATCAGGGCGGCGACGGCCGTGTTGAACCTAAACGCTTCCACGTCTTCCGTCACCCGTTTGATCGTCCGGTGCATCTGGCGCGCAAAGGCCGGGTCGGCGCTCGTTGTCCCCCTATTCTTCTCGTCGTCGCCCCCTATGACGTCGTTGGCCAGCGTCCAGAAGCGATCCAGGAAGCGGGTGACGCCCTTGATGCCGGCGTCATCCCACACCACGTTCGCCTCGAAGGGACCGATGAAGACGACGTAGGTGCGCAGGGCGTCCGTCCCGTGTTCCGCGATCACCTCGTCCGGCGTGATCACGTTGCCCCGCGATTTCGACATGCGCCGGCCGTCGGCCGCATGCAGCACGCCCTGATTGCGCAGCGTCGTAAACGGCTCCTCAAACTTTACCAGCCCCGCGTCATACATCACCTTCGTCCAGAAGCGCGCGTACAGCAGGTGCATGACGGCGTGCTCCGCGCCGCCCACGTAGACGTCGACCGGCAGCCAGTAATCCACGGCCTCCGGGTCAAAGGGGGCGTCATCTACGTGCGGGCTGGCGAAGCGCAGGAAGTACCAGGAGGAACAGGCGAAGCCATCCATCGTGTCCGTCTCCCGTTCGGCCGGCCCGCCGCATTCGGGGCACGTCGTGTTCACCCACTCCTGCGCCCGGGCCAGCGGCGACCGCCCGTCTCCGGCCGGGGCGAATTCCTCCACGTGCGGCAGCAGCACGGGTAGCTCCTCCTCCGGGACGGGGACCGTGCCGCACTCAGGACAATGGACGATGGGGATCGGCGCACCCCAGTAGCGCTGGCGGGAGATCAGCCAGTCGCGCATCTTATAGGTAACCGCGGGCCCGCCTGCGCCCCACGCTTCCAGGTCGCCCGTTATCCGCGCGGCGCCCTCTTTCGAGCCCAGGCCGCTGTACCGGCCGGAGTCGACCATGACGCCCTGGCCTGTAAAGCACCCTTCTTCGCCTGTCTGGCCGCCTATCTGGCCGCCTATTTGGCCGTCCTCCTCCGCGCCGGCCGGGTGGATTACCTCCTTCACCGGCAGGCCGTACCGTTTGGCGAAGGCGTGGTCGCGCTCGTCATGGGCCGGGACGCCCATCACGGCCCCGCTACCGTACCCCGTCAGCACGTAGTCGGCGACCCAGATCGGGATCCGTTCTCCGGTGAGCGGGTGGACGGCGTACCGGCCGGTGAAAACGCCCGTTTTCGGCCGCGCCGCCGACTGGCGGTCAATTTCCGTTTGCCGCTGCGCCTCGTTGACGTATGCGACGACCGACTCCCGCCGTTCCGGTGTCGCCATCTCCGTCGACAGCGCGTGTTCCGGGGCCAGCGCCAGGAACGTCACGCCGAACAGCGTGTCCGGCCGCGTCGTAAACGTCTCGATTTCCCAGACGCCGTCCCCCGCCGGCTTCTCCACGCGGAAGACGATCTCCGCGCCCTCGCTGCGGCCAATCCAGTTGCGCTGCATTGACTTGATCGACTCCGGCCAATCCACGTCGTCCAGGTCGGCGATCAGGCGGTCGGCATAATCCGTGATCTTGAAATACCATTGTTGTAGCGTCTTCTTCGTCACCTGCGAGCCGCAGCGCCAGCAGCGGCCGTCCTCCACCTGCTCGTTGGCCAGGATCGTCTGGCACTGGGGGCACCACCACTGGCTACCGGCCGCCCGGTAAGCCAGCCCGCGCCGGTACAATAGCAGGAAGAACCACTGGGTCCAGCGATAGTAAGCCGGGTCCGTCGAGCTGAACTCCCGCGACCAATCGTAGGAGCAAGCCACCAGCTCCATCTGCCGCCGGTAAGTCGCCTCGTGTCGCCTCGTCGTGATGCGCGGGTGCACGCCGTGCTCGATGGCGTAATTCTCGGCCGGCAGCCCGAACGAGTCCCAGCCCATCGGGTGCAGCACGTTGTACCCCTTCATACGCATGTACCGGGCGCTGATACAAGTCGGGACGTAATTGCGGCAATGGCCCACCGACAGCCCGGCACCGGATGGGTAGGGGAAGAAGTCCAGGATGTAATGCTTCTTTGCTTTCCGGTAAAGCGCCTTCTCCGGATCGCTTCCGGTCTCGTACAGCCCGCTCTTTTTCCAGATGGGCCGCCACACCTTTTCTACTGCCTTGAAATCGTATGCTCTGCTCACTGCAACCTCCTTTCATATGGCGGCTCACGGGTGTGCCCGTAACCTGCGAGGGAGGTCGATGCTCCCGGCGCAACAAAAAAGGCCACGGGCTGGAACACACCCGTGGCCTCGTCTTGGTAAACCGTTGCGTTGCTACTCAGGGACGGCTCGAATCGACAGGCGAACCGACAGGCACATTCCGCCAGCGCACATTGGCGCGGCTAAGAAGCAACGTATGGAGTCGCTGCCGGACAATCGCCTGTCGCATCATTCTACCAGTTCCTTTTCGCATCGTGTGCACAGCGTAGCATATCTGTCGGTGGTAATCAAGTCGATCTGGCAAAGAGAGAATTAACGCATCGTGCACGCGCCGTTAATAACGGTTTCGGCCGCTGTCTCGTTCAGTCTGTTCCTCTTTGTCGCGTTCGCGTTCTCACTCCTTCTACCAGGGCCCTCCAATGACTTTTTCGGGAAGCTGTTTACCTTTACCCCTTCTCCCACTATAATCGCCCCATGTTAAATATATTTTTTGCCGTCGTCGGTCTCCTGGCCGGCGGCCTGATCAACCTCCTGGCCGACGACCTGCCGCAGCGAGAACCGCCGCAGCCGCCGCGCTGCATCCAATGCCGCTACCAATACGGACCGGCCGGTTGGTTGGCCTGGGGCCGTCGCCTCTTTCTGGGCGGCCGTTGCCCTCAATGTGGCCTGCCCACGCGCCGCCGCCCCCTCCTGGTCGAGATCGTTACCCCCGTCCTCTTCGCTGCGCTGCCCGCCTTTCTCCAGCATCCGGCCGACCTCTTCTTTGCCGCCCTCTACGTGGCCATCCTCATTCTCGTCATCGTCACCGACGTCGAACACCGGCTCATCCTGCACGCCGTTACCTTTCCCGGCACGCTGCTCGCCCTGGTCGGCAGCTTCTTCATGACCACCAACAGCGTCGTCCTCGCCCTGCTGGGGGCGGCTGTTGGCTTTGGCGTCTTCTTTGCCTTCTACTGGATCGGCCGCTTCCTTTTCGGCCCCGGCGCCCTCGGCTTTGGTGACGTCACCCTTTCCACTATGTTGGGGGCCATGCTCGGGTTTCCCTACGTCATCTTTGCCCTGGTCATCGGCGTCCTCCTCGGCGGCCTAATCAGCCTTTTGCTCATCGTCACGCGCCAGCTAAAAATGAGTTCCTATACTGCCTACGGCCCCTATCTGGCGGCGGCCGGCATCCTGGTCATCATCTGGGGCGAGCCCCTTCTCGAGTGGTATCTAAGCTGACGGCCCGCTGCTGCCTCTGTTTTCCCGGAAACTGCTTGGCCTGATTAGCCTGAGCTAATTAGCCCCTCGACTGAATCGCCCGTTTCCGGGAAAATGGGAAATGTAAATGCGGATCGCTACAAACCATTGCCGGAGTGAGAAAATATGGACATTAGCATCCGGCCGGTCGAACGGTCGGCCGACCTCAAGAAATTGGAAGACCTACAGCGGGAAATCTGGCAGGCAGGCGACCTGCAAGTCATTCCCGGGCGCACGTTGCACGCCATCGACTACAACGGCGGCCTCCTCCTGGGCGCCTACGACGGCAGCGAAATCGTCGGCTTCATCTTCGCCGTCATCGGCACCGTACAGGGGTTGGAGAAGCGCATCGATCAGGTGGCGGCCGCGCGTCTGCAACTCTACTCGGCCATCATGGGCGTGTTACCCGCCTACCAGGGCCAGGGTATCGGCTACCGCCTCAAGCTGGCCCAACGCGAGTTTGCCATCCGTATGGGCATTCGCCTCGTCACCTGGACCTACGATCCGTTAGAGAGCCGCAACGCCTGGCTGAACGTCGGCAAGCTGGGCGCCGTCTGCCGCCAGTATCTGCTCAATTTCCACGGGAACGTAGGCGGCATCAACGCCGGGCTGGACACCGACCGTTTTTACGTCGAATGGTGGGTCACCGGCAACCGGGTACAGAGCCGGGTGGACCGCCAGCGCCGCCCCCTCGGCTACGAACAACTGATCGCCGGCCGCGCGCGCCTGATCAACGAAGCCTCTTTTAATGAGGCCGGACTGCCGGTGCCGCCGGCCGATTTTGCGGAGAGCGACGCCAGCCTCGTCCTTGTCGAGATCCCGGCCGACGTCCAGGCCATCAAAGAGGAGGACATGGACCTGGCCCGAACGTGGCGCGCCCACACGCGCGACGTTTTCCAGCACTACTTTGACGGCCAATACATCGTTACCGATTTCACCCGCCGCGAGGACGAAGATGGCCATACTCGCTGCTACTACGTGCTCACCTACCAGCACGCATAATCTCAGATGAAAGGAATCTCCATCTTCCCGGGAACTACTTAGGCTAGAGAGACCGCCCGCCTCGACCGGCCGGCTCGTTTCCGCGAAAATTGACAACGTAACAGACAGATGAAAATTGAACGCATTGACCTCTACCACGTCAGCCAGCGGCTGGTAGCCCCCTTCGTCACCAGCTTTGGGCCGCAACAACAGCGCGACAGCCTCCTCCTGACCCTCCATTGTGACGGTTTGACGGGCTGGGGCGAGTGCGTGGCCACGAACAGCCCCGGGTATAGTTACGAGACGGTGGGCACAGCCTGGCACATCCTCAACGAATTTCTCATTCCGGCCGTCCTCGGCTGGGAGTTGCAGGAACCGTGGGACGTGCCCGACAGGCTGAGCTTTGTGCGCGGCCATCCTCTGGCCAAGGCGTCGTTGGAGCAGGCGGCCTGGGACCTGACGGCCCGGCGCGACGGCCTCTCCTTCGCTCAGAAACTGGCGGCCCCTTATGAAGAAGGGCCGCGAGAGCGCGTTCGCGTGGGCGTCAGCATCGGCATCCAGCCCTCCGTCGAGCAGACGCTGGAGGTCATTCAGGACTATTTGGACGAGGGATATGGGCGTATCAAGCTCAAGATCCGGCCGGGCCACGACGTCGAGCTGGCCCAGGCCGCCCGTTCCGCCTTTCCCGAGACGCCCATCATGCTCGACGCCAATTCAGCTTACCGTCTGGAGGACGCCCCCATTTTCCAGGAGATGGACGACCTCGATCTGTTGATGCTGGAGCAGCCTCTGGGCTATGAAGACGTCTACGACCACAGTTTGCTCCGGCCGCAGATCGCGACCCCCCTTTGCCTGGACGAGAGCATCCACTCGGCCGATCACGCCCGTTTTGCTCTGGCCATCGGCGCCTGCGACATTATCAACATCAAGCCGGCGCGGGTCAGCGGCTGGACAGAAGGGCGCAAGATCCACGACCTGTGCCGGGAGCAAGGAGTGCCCGTCTGGTGCGGCGGCATGTTGGAAACCGGCGTCGGCCGCGCCGGGCAACTGGCGCTGGCTTCTCTCCCCGGTTTCACGCTTCCCGGCGACATCTCGGCGACAAGTCGCTATTACGAGGAAGACGTCACCCCCCACTACGAACTCAACGCCGAGGATAGCACCATCGACGTCCCGGCCGGGCCAGGCCTGGGGGTGGAGGTCGACCGGCAGCGTCTGGAGCAGGTCACCGTGCGCCGCGAGACGTTTACAATCTAAAATCTGGAAGCCCGGTTTTTCCGCCCATCTTATGGTAAAACATAATCGCGGCCGTCAAAAACCGGCCATCTTGGCGAGGATTCTATGTTTGAAGATATCACCATCTCTTTCATTGGCAGCGGCACCATGGCCGAGGCCATGATCCGCGGGCTCCTGGCTCAGGAGATCGTCAGTTCAGAACGGATCATGGCCGCCGGCCCCCGGCCGGAGCGCGGCCGGGAACTGGAGACGAAATACGGCGTGCGGGTCACCGTGGACAATACGGAAGCGGCCGAGGAGGGCCAGATCGTCGTGCTCTCCATCAAGCCCCAGGTGCTGGCCAACGTCATGCCCGAGATCCGCGGCCATCTGCGCCGCCGCGATCTCGTTCTATCCATTCTCGCCGGCACCCCCATTCGCCTTCTCGCCGACGGTCTCGCCCACGCCGCCGTCGCCCGCGCGATGCCCAACACGCCCGCCCAGATCGGGCAGGGGATCACCGTTTGGACCGCCACGCCCGAAGTGAACGACCAGCAAAAGGAACAGGCGCGAGCCATTCTCGGCTCCCTGGGCGAGGAGATCTTCATGGCGGAGGAGGACTATCTGGACATGGCGACAGCCCTCAGCGGCACCGGGCCGGCTTACGTCTTCATGTTTATGGAGGCGTTAATTGACGCCGGCGTCCACATGGGCTTCTCGCGGCGCGTGGCCCAGCAACTGGTCTTGCAAACCATTCGCGGTTCGGTTGAGTACGCCGCGCGCTCCAACAGGCACGTGGCCGAACTGCGCAACCAGGTCACGTCTCCCGGTGGCACGACGGCCGAGGCCCTTTATCATATGGAGAAGGGTGGGCTGCGCACCGTCCTCTCTCGCGGCATCTTCGCCGCCTATCAACGTTCCATCGCCCTGGGCAAGGGGAAGAAGCGCACCGACCTCGACGTCTGATCAGGGCTTTCCTCCAGGACCTGACCCCCACGGGAGCGTGCGCCCGTTCACGCGCGCCGGAACAATCTACCCCTGCTGGAATGCGCCATTTCCTGTATAGTTAAGACACAACGCACTGATTGACGACTTCATCGTCTTTCCACCGAGAAAGCCGCGTCCTTTTTAGTCGTTTGCCGGGCGATTGGCATTCGCGATAGGGAGTCATCGTCAAGGGCCCGGTTTTTGAACCTCTTTTTAGCAAAGCCAGGAGAATCGATTGAGCGTGACTGAGACAGTAGCCACACAGACCGCCGATATTTTGCACGGGTTGAACGAGGCGCAGCGTTCGGCCGTGACGGCCGGGACGGGACCGGTGCTGGTTTTAGCTGGGCCGGGCAGCGGCAAGACGCGCGTCCTCACCCACCGTATCGCCTATCTGATGCGCGAGATGGAGGTGCGACCGTGGCACATCATGGCCGTCACCTTCACCAATAAAGCGGCGCGGGAGATGGCCGACCGCCTGGAGCGCCTCGCCGGCGGCCGCCTGCGCGGTCTGACCGTGGGCACCTTCCACGCCACGTGCGCCCGCATCCTGCGCCGGGAGGTCGATAATCTGGACGGTTACGCCCAGGAATTCGTCATCTTCGACCGGGACGACCAGTTACAGGTGGTCAAGCAAGCGTTGGCCGAGCTGAATCTAGATGAGAAGAAATTTGCTCCCAGCAAGATCCTCAACGGTATCAGCGCGGCCAAGAATGAACTGGTGACCCCGGAACAGTACGCCGCCAGCAATTACATTGCGGAGATCACGAAGCGGGCCTATGGCGTTTACCAGGAACTGCTCGTGGCCAATAACGCCATGGACTTCGACGACCTGTTGATGAACGCCGTCCTGCTCTTCGATGAACGGCCGGACGTCCTGCAAAGATATCAGGAGAAGTATCAGCACGTCCTGGTCGATGAATTTCAGGATACTAACACCACCCAGTACGAACTATTGCGACGCCTGGCGGCGCCCCAGGACAACCTGTTTGCCGTCGGCGACTCCGACCAATCCATCTATAAGTGGCGCGGGGCCGATTTCCGCAACATCAATCGCTTTCGCCGGCACTACGACGAGGCCGAGATGATCCTATTGGAGCAGAATTATCGCTCCACCCAGATCATCCTCGACGCGGCGAAAGCCGTCATCCGCCACAACGCGGACCGCGTCGACAAAGAGCTGTTCACCGAGCGCAAAGGGGGGACGCCCATCGTCGTGCGCGAGGCGTACAATGAGACCGAAGAGGCGGATCTGGTTGTCGATACCATTCAGGAGTTGATGCTGCGCGGCTATTCGCCGGGGGATTTTGCCGTCATGTATCGCACCAACGCCCAATCCCGTGCCCTGGAGGAAGCCTTTCTGCGCCAGGGCGTGCCCTACCAGCTGGTAGGCGCCACCCGCTTCTACGCCCGCCGCGAGATTAAGGATGTCGTAGCCTACCTGCGCGTGGTGCACAATACGGCCGACGCCATCAGTTTCGACCGCATCGTCAATACGCCGCCTCGGGGCATCGGCGCCAAGACCAAGGACAGCCTCTATCGCTGGGCGCGTAAGAACGGCTGGCAGCCGGCCGAGGCGCTGCTGAAGCTGGCCACAGATCCTAACGTCCAGCACCCCTTCTCCACCCGCGCCTACAACGCCCTCGCCGATTTCGCCGAGATGTTCCACGCTTGGCTGACGGTCGGCGAAGATCTGCCCATCGGCGATCTGCTCGACCTGATCCTGGAGCAGACGGCATACCGGGATTACATCGACGACGGTACGCCCCAGGGACAGGATCGATGGGCCAACGTTATGGAGTTTCGCAGTGTGGCCGAACTGGCCAAGGATGCTTCCCTCACCGAATTTCTGGAACAGGTAGCCCTCGTCTCCGACGTCGACAACCTGGAGCAAGAGACCGGCGCACCGACGCTGCTGACGCTGCACTCGGCGAAAGGGCTCGAATTCCCCATCGTCTTCATCACCGGCCTCGAAGAAGGCGTTTTGCCCCATAGCCGGTCGATGGACGACGCCGAAGAGTTGGCCGAGGAACGGCGCCTCTTCTACGTGGGGCTGACTCGCGCCAGAGACCGCATCTATCTCTTCTATACCTTCCGCCGCACCTTTTACGGCGAGTCGTCGGTGAGCGCCCCCTCCCGTTTCCTCGGCGACATCCCGGTCGAGTTGACCAGTGGCGGCACGGCCGGGGAGCGGCGACGGGAGACCGTCACCCAGGCCAGTACC
Organism: Promineifilaceae bacterium (SeqCode); assembly: GCA_033722615.1. Taxonomy (GTDB): domain Bacteria; phylum Chloroflexota; class Anaerolineae; order Promineifilales; family Promineifilaceae; genus JAAYYY01. The sequence continues at coordinate 10,546 of JAWVYQ010000056.1, read as the reverse complement.
TGGCAGTGGGACGGCGGCTCATCTTCCGGTCCGTCTGCCTCCACATCCACCGGCCGCTCGCGGCGCACCTCATCCCGCTCCCGGCCGGCGCCAACGTCCGGCGCGAAACAAAAGGAGGGCGCAGAGAAGGGGGGCGAGCCCCAATACCGCGCCGGGCAGAAGGTGCGCCACGCCAAATTCGGCGACGGCATCGTCGTCGAGAGCCGCGTCACGGGCAGCGTCGAAGAGGTGACGGTGGCCTTTAAGCAAGAAGGCATCAAGAAGCTGGCCGCCAGCTTTGCCAACCTGGAGACGATAGACGATTAGAAGGAGGGCGCAGATAGGTGGCCAGACGGCTCGGGCGCTGCCCGAACGCTGGCGTCAGAGTCCGGCCCATCTCGCCTCCACCCTTTTCCGACGATGCAATATCTGATCGATGGACACAACCTGATCGCCAAAATGTCGGACATCGATCTCGCCGATCCCGACGACGAGGCCCAGTTGGTCCTGCGCCTGCGAAGCTGGACGGCCGCCAGCCGCAAGCGTCGGGTCACCGTCTATTTTGATGGGGGATTACCGGGCGGGCCGGCCCACGACCTTTCCGGCGCCCGCCTGAAGGTGATCTTTGCGTCCGCCGGTCGCTCCGCCGACGACCTCATCCTCCACCAGATCCGCCGGGTCAACAACCCACCCGAATTTACCGTCGTCAGCAGCGACCGGGAGATTCTCGATGCGGCCGAGAAGCTCAAGATGCCCACCATCGACTCAGAGGACTTTGCCGAGCGCCTGGAGGAAGAGGCGGCACGTCGCGCCGAAGCGGAACGAGCTCCGTCGGAGCCCTCGACTGCGAAAGACGAGCCCACATTGAGCGAAGAAGAGGTGGCGCTGTGGTTGGACCTGTTTGGGCCGGAGCCCGAGATCCCGCAGCGACCTCGGCGTAAGCGGCCGCGCAAGCCGGACACGCCTTCGCCTCAGAAGGGGGCAGAAAAATCGGAGCGCCGGCCGGTGCGCGACCCGCGCGAGCTAAAGGATTCCGGCGAGTCGCTGACCGAAGAGGAGGTGGCGCAATGGATGGAGATGTTCGGACCGGAACCTGATACGCCGGAAGAGGCCGAGCGGCGTGATGAGGTCCGGGAGGCTGCCAAAGAGGTGCGCCGTCGCCGCCGGGAACGCCGTCGTCAAAAGCGGACGCCGCCCCGACCAGCCGATGAGATCAAGGAATCGGGAGCCGCGTTGACTGAGGACGAAGTCGAGGAATGGCTGGACATTTTCGCCGATCCTGACGATGATTAACCCCCTCTCCCCGGGGCCAAAATCCCTTTCTTAATCCTACTCTAAGCAATATGTAATGCTTTGTTTACATTCCCTCGGTATAGTATACGCAAGTTCGGTTAGGGTTCTGAGGAACTTCCCCTCCCCCTAAACTGGCACGAGAGAAACGCGACTGGAACGCCCTGACCGGACCTAGGACAATGCCTGCCCCTCCCTCAAACTTTGGCATTGGCCGTTCACTACTTACCGCTCCCCTCCTGGCGGAAGTAGTGCGGATAAGCCGCCGTCACCCCCCTGTGGCGGCGGTTTTTTCTGTTTCTGATGGGAGCGTTTCCGAAAAGGCAAAAAAAAAGACTTTGGGATTTGCTTGGCTTGCAATGCTTGGTGCGTTGGAGCAAATCCCAAAGGCTTTCACGAATCCACCGGAAGCGGGTGACCACTCGTCACCCGCTTCCTGGCCTCACCCCCTCGTCCCCCCCGTCACTTATCCAGTAATGTGTGAAAGGAAAAGGAAGTTACCGCTAGGCAACTTGTGAGTGGCTTGTTAATGTACTCCCAATAGTAGCAGATTTATGCCCCTGAATTAGTGACAAATGTCATTCAAAAAACCTGATCTCCCTCCATAGACGTCTCCTCAGTCTCCTCCGCCGTCTCGCGCAAATTCGTATAGCTCGAGGAGAACGCCGCCTGCGCTTTTCGGGTGGATAAAAGCATAGCGGCGCTGACCGTCGTCGCTGACGCGCGGCGTCTCGTTGATCAGCTCAACGCCGCGTTCCCGCAGGCGCTCCATGGTACCCGTGATGTCGTCCACTTCCAGGCACAGGTGGTGGAGGCCCGGCCCACGGTTTTCCAGGTAGCGGGCCACGCCACTCTCCTCGCCGGTCGGTTGTAGCAGCTCGATCTCCCCTTCGCCGACCGGTAAAAACGCGATCTCGACCGCCTCGGCCTCCGCACGCTCTCTCTTTTCCAGCGTTAGCCCGAGCGTCTCGACCCAGAAATCGATCGCTTCCTCCAGGTCTGAAACGACGATGGCCACGTGGTTGATCTTGATCATCCGTCCCCTTCTCCTTACAGGTTGAAGCTCGGCCGGTATTCGCCCCAGACCTCGCGCAACGTGTCGCAGATTTCGCCCAGCGTCACGTCATTTTCCACACATTCGATAAAGAGCGGCATCAAATTCTCGGCCCCGTCAGCCGCCTCAGCCAGCCGGCTGCGCAGGGCGGACACCCGCTCCCCGTCTCGCCGTTGGCGCAGCGCCTTCAGGCGTTGGCGCACGTTCTCTTCGACTGCAGGGTCGAGGCGCAAAATCTCGATCTCCGGTTCCTCTTCTTCCACGAAGCGGTTGACGCCGACGACGACCTCGTCGCCGTTTTCCAATGCCTGTTGAGTGCGATACGCCGAATCCTGGATCTCCCGTTGCACGTAACCTGTTTCGATCGCCGTTAACATACCGCCCATCTCCTCAATGGCATCCAGATAGGCGCACGCCCGCTGCTCTAATTCGTCGGTCAGGTGCTCCAGATAGTAAGAACCGGCCAGGGGATCCACCGTATCCGGCGCGCCGCTCTCATGCGCGATTACCTGCTGGGTGCGCAGGGCGAGCTTGGCCGCCTCGGCCGTGGGCAGGGCCAGCGCCTCGTCGTAACTGTTGGTGTGCAGGCTCTGCGTCCCTCCCATGACAGCCGCCAGCGCCTGTAACGCCACGCGCACGATATTATTTTGTGGCTGCTGCGCCGTCAGCGTGCTGCCCGCCGTCTGCGTGTGGAAGCGTAGGCGCCAGCTCTTCGGATTTTGCGCCTCGAAGTGGTCGCGCATGATCCGGGCCCAGAGACGGCGGGCGGCGCGGAACTTGGCGACCTCTTCCATGAAATTGTTATGTGCGTTAAAGAAGAAGCTCACCTGATCCGCGAATTCGTCCACGTCCAGGCCTCTGTCGATGGCCGCCTGCACGTACGTCATGCCGTTGGCCAGCGTGAAGGCGATCTCTTGCACGGCCGTGCTGCCGGCCTCGCGGATGTGGTAGCCCGAGATGGAAATCGTGTTCCAATGAGGGACGTTCTCGCTACAGAAGGCGAAGACGTCCGTGATCAGCCGCATCGAAGGGCGAGGCGGGAAGATGTATGTGCCGCGGGCGACGTACTCCTTGAGGATGTCATTCTGCACCGTGCCCCGTAATTCGTGCATGGGGACGCCCTGCTCCTTGGCCACGGCGATGACCATCGCCAGGAGGATGGCGGCCGGCGCGTTGATCGTCATGCTGATGCTCACCTTCTCCAGCGGTATGCCGTCCAGCAGCGTGCGCATGTCGTCCAGGCTGGGCACGCTGACTCCCACCCGGCCCACTTCGCCCGTTGCCATCGGGTGATCGGCGTCGTAACCGATCTGCGTCGGCAGGTCGAAGGCCACCGACAAGCCCGTCTGCCCCTGGCTCAGCAGATATTTATACCGCTCGTTCGACTCCGTCGCCGTGCCGAAGCCGGCGTACTGGCGCATCGTCCACAGCCGGCCACGGTACATCGTTGGCTGGACGCCTCGCGTGAAGGGGAACTCGCCCGGGAACCCCACCTTTTCTTCGTAATCAGGAGCAGGGTGATCGGGCAAGTAAAGGCGCTGTATGGGAATGGCGGAACTGGTTTCAAAACGCTCCTTCCGCTCTGGATATTCCTCCAATACCGGCTCGACGACCTCTTCTTCCCACCGCTCCTTGCTTTCTTCTAAATCATTCGTCATAGTTATCTCTGGGATTGATCCCCTCGCGAATTGACAGTCATCACTTCTATTCTTGATTATACGGGAACCGGTTACAAATGCCCCGCTGGCACAATTTACCGTCCGGGTTCACAATAAGCGCGATTCCGCAGGCGGCGCAGGGCGGAATTTCTGAAAACCGCTTTTCAACTGGTGTGGAGGAAGATCGATGGCCGACCGATTGCGTTCATTCATAGACGTTCCCCCAGACTCGCACTTTCCCATCCAGAACTTACCTTACGGCATCTTTAGCCCGCCCGGCGAACGGCCCCGGCCGGGCGTACGCATCGGCGATTCGGTGTTGGATCTGGCGGCCCTCGCCCGGGCCGGCCTTTTCACCGGTCCCCATCTCGCGTCGACTGACGCCTTTTCCCGGCCAACCCTGAATGACTTCATGGCGCTCGGCCGGCCCGCCTGGCGTGAAGCGCGCGCCACCCTCCAGGATCTGTTGAGCGCCGATAACCCGGCGTTGCGCGACGACGAAGCCTTCCGCCGCCGCGCGCTCGTTCCGGCCGATGAGGTGACCATGCACCTGCCGGCCGCCGTCGGTGATTTCACCGACTTCTACTCCTCCCGCGAGCACGCCAGCAACGTGGGCCGCATGTTTCGCGATCCCGACGATCCCTTGCTGCCCAACTGGCTCCATCTGCCCGTCGCCTACCACGGCCGCGCCAGCTCCGTCGTCGTCAGCGGCGTCGACGTCCGCCGCCCCTGGGGCCAGACCAAGGAGGCCGGCGCCGACGCCCCCTCCTTCAGGCCCAGCCGCGAGGTCGATTTTGAGCTGGAGGTCGGCGCTTTCGTCGGGCCCGGAAATCCTTTGGGCGAACCCGTCCCCGTGGGCGAGGCCCAAGACCACGTCTTCGGCCTGGTGCTGGTCAACGATTGGAGCGCCCGCGACATTCAGCGCTGGGAATACCGACCGCTGGGGCCGTTTCTGGCCAAGAACTTCGCCACCTCTATTTCCCCCTGGATCGTGACGCTGGAGGCGCTCGCCCCCTTTCGCGTCGCCGGCCCCGAGCAGGAGCCGCGGCCGTTGCCCTATTTGCGGGCGGAGCGGCCGTGTGCCTACGACGTGCACCTGGAGGCTTCTCTTCAGGACGACGAGATGGAAGAGCCGGCCGTCATCACGCGTACGAATTTTCGCCACCTCTACTGGTCCCTTTGCCAGCAGGTGGCTCACCACACGGTCACCGGCTGCAACCTGCGCCCCGGCGACCTCCTGGCTTCGGGCACCGTCAGCGGCCCCACGCCCGACAGTTACGGCTCCCTGTTAGAATTGAGCTGGAGGGGAGAGCGCCCCATTAGCCTGCCCAACGGCGACGTGCGAACCTATCTGCAGGACGGCGACCGCCTGAGCCTCACCGGCTGGTGCCAGGGAGACGGTTATCGGGTCGGTTTCGGCGAGGTGACGGCGCAGCTGCTGCCGGCTGTCGAACAAGCTCTGTAAGCATCCCTCTGCCGGCTGCTACGAGTTCTTCTCGGTCACAAAGCGCCGGGCCGTCTCCGCCAGAATCGCTGCGCCGATGGGTAGCGCGCTCTCGTCGATGTCGAACACCTCTGTGTGGTGGCCCCGGTCCACGCCGTCCTCCAGAGATGCACCCAGCATAAACATGGCGCCTGGCGCCTCCTGCGTCATGTAGGCGAAATCTTCCGCCCCCATGCCGAACGGCTCTTCAAAGATCATCTCCGGGCCGTTCACCGCGCGCGCCGCCTCGCGCAACCGCTCGTTGACGCCGGGATCGTTGTACATGCAAGGATATCCTTTGTTGAGCTGGAATTCATAACTACCGCCCAATGTCTCGCTCAACTTCAGGGCCCGTTCCACCTCTTCCCACAACTGCTCGCGCACGTCACTGTCCAGCGAGCGGATCGTCCCCGACAGCTTCACTTCTTTGGGGATCACGTTCTCGGCGCTGCCCCCGTGAATGGCGCCCAGGCTGACCACGTTGGCTTGCAGGGGATTAACCCGCCGCGAGGGAATGGCGTAAAGAGCGTTCAGGATGGGGCCGAGCATGAACAGGGGATCCTGACCCTGGTGAGGGTAAGCGCCGTGCCCCCCGCTGCCGCGCACCCAGGCATTGAAAGCATCCACCGATGCCAGGCTATATTCGTCGTAAAACATACACTGCCCGGCCGGCCGCGTGGACCACAAGTGCAGGGCGATGACGGCGTCGACGCCTTCCAGCGCGCCGTCCTCGATCATGGCCGTCGCCCCGCTGATTCCGTTTTCGTCGAACCGTTCTTCGGATGGCTGGAAGAGGAAGCGGACGTTGCCTTGCCATTCCTCCTCCTGCAGGCTCTGCTTCAGCAGGTGGGCGGCCCCCAGCAAGATGGCCGTGTGCGCGTCGTGGCCACAGGCATGCATCACGCCGTCGTTTTGCGACGCGTAAGCCACGTCGTTCTTTTCCTGGATGGGTAGCGCGTCCATGTCGGCGCGGATGGCGATGGTCGGCCCCTCCCCGGTTCCCAAGCGGCCGACGACGCCGGTACGCCCCACTTCCGTTTGTACGTCGATGCCGCCGATTTCCTGCAATGTTTCGGCCACCAGGCCGGCCGTGCGGAACTCCTGGAAGCCCAGTTCTGGATGGCGGTGAATCTCTCGCCGCAGCCGGCTCATTTCGTCGGCAATCGCCTGTGCGCGTTTAAGCATGACTTTCAACTCCTTCGTCGTGAATGGATGGGTGGGCGTTTGGAGAGAAAGGGCCCCCCTCTACTCCGGGATCTCGAAACGGACGTGGTCGCCCACTGTTACCTCGTGTAACACGTCAGGGTGAGTTTCGATAACGTAACGGGCGGGCGCCTGCGGCGTGTAGGAGAGGCGCCACGGCCGGGCCCGGGCCGCGTCCACCACTTCGCCGTCGCCGTTGACCCAGACCACGCCCAGTTCGACGAAGACAAAGAGCATGTGGATCGTCGTGTTCATGCGACTGTCTCGTTTCTCCACGAGAACCAGCCCTTCGCCGTCGTCTAGTGTGCGCTCGAAGAGAAAGCCCCGCAGCTTGCTGGTGAAACTGTTGCACCAACGCGCCCGCTCCACGAGCACCCGGCCGCTCTCCACGTGTACGATCTTGCGATATACTTCCATCTTTCCCGGAGTATAAGGAGAAGGGGGCGCAGAGGCAAGCGCTCCCCTTCAGCGTATGGATGGGCGCCGCTCGCGCAGCGCGTCGTAGATCGCTTGCGCCGCCGGATAGTGGAACTCGTGCGCCACGTCCCAGAACTCTTGCAGGTGAGCGTTGCCCGTCTGCTCTTCGTACACCACGGCCTGGAGGAACATGTCCACCTTGTCCGCGTCGTGAACGAGACGCGCTTCGGCGCTCTCGTCCAATGCCAGCTCCTCCCACCACGCACTGAAACGGGGCGCGAAAGGCGCGTCGCCAACCATGTCGTCCAGCGCCCGGCGTTCCGCCTCGGCCTTGCTCCCGGCCGGCAGATAGCGCCACGCCGGCGCCGGAATGTCCGTCGTCAACCCCTCCGGCAGGTCGTGGAGAAGGGCCAGCGCCAACGCTTTTCCCAGGTCGATCGGTTCTTCCACCAGTTGCGCCAGCAATAGCGTGGCGTAGGCGACGCCAAAGGTGTGAGCCGCCACATTCTCGCCGTTGGGGACGCCGCGCTGCACCCAACCGGTGCGCGCCGTGCGTTTCAACTGGTTGCCGTGAAGCAGTATGTCGAGAATGGCTTCGACGTCCATAAACCTCTCTCCTCGTACGGGTGGCTACTGTCTCGCTTCTTGGAAGCCGTTCCTGGGAATCGGCCGCCCGTATTGTGGAGGGTGCACGTAGGATGCGCAACCAGCCCGGCGGGCCGACTCTACCGGAGCACCGATGGCAGCAAGATCCGTTCGCTCAGCGGATAGTAAGCTGCCAGAGAGACGTCGTCCACGTACATTCCCGTCCGGCCGCCGGCGCCGTCGTTGTGCACCTCGAAGTGCACGTTGATCGTCTCACCGGCGTACGCTGACAGGTCGAAGCTGTAGCCCTGCCACTGTTGCGCGTCGGACAGCGTCCACAGCAACGTTTCCAGGATGGCGTCGTCGTCGGGATCGACGATCAGCACGTACTGCGCGTCCCCTTGCGCCGGCTGCGAGGGCTCCTCGCTTAGCGAGCGCCGCGGCAGGATCTGGTCGGGCGCGGCCTGCATGAGTTCGCCGGAAACGGGGTAGAGATAAAAACTCAGCGTCGCCCGGTCCGCCCACGCCGGGACCTCCACCGTCTGGAAGACGGACGAATAGGAGAAAGTGTTTGTCCCGTCGATGATGCCCGCGCGCGCAGAGCGGTTCCCGTCGTAGGCCTGCCCTTCGCTGTAGGCGGCCGGATACTGGGTCGCCGGCATCGTCCAGGCTGCGTCCATCTCGAAGCTGCCATTGGCGATCAGTTCGGCGCCAACGGTACCGTAGCGCCAGACGCCCACGTTGGTGGCCACAGCCACGTGCTGCGGGCTCATGACCGCGACCTCGCCCAGGATCGTGCCCTCTGGCGCGACGCCGGCCAGATGCCACGTCAGCCCCCCATCCCACGACCGGTAAAGCTCGCCGTCGGCGGCCGTGGCGTAAGCCGTGCCATCCTCGGCGTAATCGGGAGAGAAGGTCACGTCGGCCAGCGGCCGGTCGGGGAGCCCGTCGCTGCTAAGAGACCAGTTGGTGCCGCCGTCGGTCGAGCGAAAGACGGCATAGTGCAAGGTGAAGTCAGGGTCTGACCAGGAAGCAATCGCCAGTAACAGCGGTTCGCCCGCGTAGGCCGGCGAAACGGCGACCGAGGAGACGTTGTAGTCGCCGCTCAGGCCGCTGGCCGCCGCCTGCCACGTGTTGCCGCCGTGCGGTAAGCGCCAGAAGCCCTGCGCGGTCCCGGCAAAGAGGGTGCCGTCGGTAGGGTAACTGGGTGTAAGGGCCACCGCCCGGGCGCCTGGCCTGACGTTTCCCGGCCATGTGCCGATGCCCTCCCACGTATTGCCGCCGTCGAAGGAGCCGACGACCTGCCGCTCATTGGTGGCGGCGAACAATGTCTGGTCGGTCCCATACTGCGGCGAGAGTTCCACGTCGGGAATGTAGTCGATCGTGTAGACGATGTCCCAGGTATCGCCGCCGTCCGTCGTGCGGTACACGCTGCCGCCAATTCCGGTCCCGCTCGACCAGGCGGCGTATAGCGTCTGATCCTGGTCGTAGTTGGGTGAAATAGCCACGTCGATAAAGGCTTCATAATCATGGCCGGCCTGCAACCCGCGGGGCGACCAGCTTCGCGCGCCATCCTCGCTTCCGTAGACGCCGTGGTTACTCGTCCCTGTCAGCAGAAAGTTGGCTGCTTCCGACCACGCCAGGGATGAGGTGGAGAGGGGAACGAACCCGACCGTCGGCTGGCGCACGATGCCCGTCGTCGGATCGCTGCTCAGTAGACGATAGACGCCGGCGGCCGTGCCCACCAGGAGTGTGGGCTGCGCGGGCCACTCGGGGGAGATCGCCAGGGAGGTCACGGCCGTGTCCGCGTACGCGTCCACTGCCTGCCAGGAAGTCCCGCCGTCGTCCGACCAGTAAAGGCCGCCCGTCGTGCCGGCGAAAAGCGTCTGATCGCTCGCGAAGGCAGGGGAGATGGCCAGCGCTTGAATCCACGGGGCGTCTGCGGTCAGCGTGCTGCTGATCCACGTTGTCCCGGCGTCGGCCGACATGTAGAGCGCGTCCCCGCCGGCCGCAAAAATCGTTTCGTCGGCTGCGAAGTCAGGCGAAACGGCCAGCGTGCCGACGGAATCCGTCAACGCTCGCTGCCAGGTCACGCCGTAATCTTCGCTTTTGTACACGCCGTCGCTGGCGGCGAACGCCACACCGTCGCTGCCGTAGGCGGGGGAGAAGGCGACGTCACTTGTGCCTGTGATCCCTGGCACCTGTGTCCAGGAGAGACCGCCGTCCTCGCTGCGCAACAGGCCGCCCCAGGTACCGGCCAGGACGTGTTCGCTGGTGGCATAGTCCGGCGCGACGGCCACAGCCAAATAGCCGCCGGGCGGGCCCTCATAGGCGCCCTCGAGCCACTGCCAGCTGTCGCCCCCGTCCACAGACTTGAAGAGGCCGCCCCACGTGGCGGCAAAGGCCGTCTCGTCAGTGAAAAAAGCGGGCGAAAAGGCGTAATCGTGAACGGCCGAACTGTAGTCCACGTCTTCCGTGCCTTCGTCGGCCACGTGCCAGTTGCGGCCCCCATCCTCAGACCGAATGACGCCCAGCCCGCTCTCCGTACTCTGATAACTGGTGAGCCACTCCCCGCTGAACGCGACGCCGTCATTGGCGAAATTCGGCGAAACGGCCAGCGCGTGGGCCTTGCCGCCCCGCGGGCCCGTCGTCGTCCACCCGCCCGTTATCGCCGCCGGCTGCCGTGTTTCGCCCTGCGCGAATGCTGCCTGTGAGCCTTTTACTCCCGCTCCAACATGCTGTGCCAGCAAAAGGGGGATGGCCAGCGCCAGCAGGAAAACAACCCTTGCCCCGACACCGGACAGACGAGACATGAGAACCTCCTTTAAGGGCAGGAACCGGACGGAAGCGCCGTCCCTTCCACGCCCAATAGACATT